>NZ_JBJURH010000052.1:0-3667 GCF_046098215.1 Streptomyces sp. Da 82-17 | reverse complement strand
CCGGCCGTCCCGGAGACGTCGTCGTCGGGGTGGACATCCGTCAACTCTGCGATCCGCTCCTGGAGTTCGCGTTCGGCGAGGCCGCCCGGCTCGGCTGCCGGGTGCGGGCCGTGCACGCCTGGACGCTGCCTCCGCTCGTACGGGAGGCGTCCGCGCTCATGGCCGCAGAACAGGACCTGACGCCCGGGGTGGAGCGGGGGCTCGCGGCGGTGCTCGCGCACTGGGAGCGGCAGTACCCGTCGGTGCCCGTCGTCGCGCTCGCGCCGGTCGGCCCGGCCGCCCCCGTGCTCGTACGGGCCGCCGCCGGGGCGGAGCTGGTGGTCGTGGGGCGCCGCAGCCGTCGTCCGACCCTCGGCGCGCACATCGGGCCCGTCACCCACGCGGTCGTCCACCACTGCGCGGCGCCGGTCGCCGTGGTCGCGCATCGGTGAGCGGGGCCTGCGAGCGCCACATCGCGCCCGCCTGACGGACAATCCTTGTAGGGGCCCGCGGGCCCGGCCGATCGCACAGGGGTCGTCATGAGCGAACAGTCCACGCCCGGCACACGCACCCGCGTCTTCCTCGTCGACGATCACGAGGTCGTCCGGCGCGGCCTGCACGACCTCATCGACGACGAGCCCGACATGGAAGTGGTCGGCGAGGCGGGCACCGCCGACCAGGCGCTGGCCAGAGGGCGCGCACTACGACCCGACGTGGCGGTGCTCGACGTACGCCTCCCCGACGGCGACGGCATCACCGTGTGCCGGGAACTGCGCTCATGGATGCCCGACCTCGCCTGCCTCATGCTGACCTCGTTCGACGACGAGGACGCCCTCCTCGACGCGATCATGGCGGGGGCCGCCGGGTACGTCCTGAAACAGATCAAGGGCTCCGACCTGGTCTCGGCCGTACGGACCGTGGGCACGGGCCAGTCGATGCTGGACCCGGCGACGACCGCACGCCTCATGCACTCCCTGCGCGGCCCCGAACCGGCCGCGCCGCCGGAGGACGAGCGGCTCGCGGGGCTCTCCGAGCGGGAGCGGGCCGTACTGGAGCTGATCGGCGAGGGGCTCACCAACCGCCAGATCGCCGAACGCCTCTACCTCTCCGAGAAGACCGTCAAGAACCACATCTCACGGCTCCTCGGCAAGCTGGGCGTGGAACGCCGCGTACAGGCGGCCGTCATCGCCGCACACGCGCGCGAGCACGACACGTGAGCAGCCCCTCCCAGCCCAGGCACGCGGACCGCCCGGCTCACGCCCTGCCCAGGCGCGGGGCGTGAGCCGGGCGGTCCGCGTCAGCCCCGGGCACGAGGCCTGAACCGGGCCTCCCCCGCCCGTCAGCCCGCCCCCCGGGACCGAGGTCGCGTCAGCTCTGCGCGGCGTGCAGGGGGACCCGCCACTCCAGGACCGTGCCGCCACCCGGACCCGGCCTGCTCAGCACGGACAGGGTGCCGCCGAGGCGTTCCGCGCGTTCGGTGAGGTTGCGCAGGCCGCTGCGCGGGCCGTCCGGGGCGATGCCGACGCCGTCGTCGCTCACCGTCACCGTCAGGACGCCCTCGTCGGCGACCACCGACACGTCGGCCCGGCGGGCCCCCGCGTGCCGGGCCACGTTGGTGAGGGCCTCGCCGATGACGGCGACGACCTCGTCGCCCACGTCGGCCGGCACCTCCGTGTCGAGCAGGCCCTCCATGCGCAGCGCGGGCGCGAACCCGAGGCTCTCCGCCGCCCCGTCGGCCGCCTTCACGATCCGGGTGCGGAGCTTCGGGGCGGCGCCGGGGGCCGTGTGCTCGCGCAGGCCGAAGATGGTCGAGCGGATGATCTTGATGGTGGTGTCCAGGTCGTCGATGGCCCTGGTCAGGCGGGCGACGGCCTCCGGGTGGTCGACGAAACGGCGGGCGCTCTGCAGGGTCATGCCGGTCGCGAACAGCCGCTGGATCGCGAGGTCGTGCAGGTCGCGGGCGATCCGATCGCGGTCCTCCAACTGGCTGACCTGCTCCGCGTCCCGGCGCCGCTCGGCGAGCTCAAGGGCCAGCGCGGCCTGGCTGGCGAAGCCCGGCAGCGCGAGGGTCTCTGCCCGAGTGAACTGTGCCCGGCCGCTGCGCCGACTGAGGATGAGCACGCCGCTCAGCCGCTCCTTGGTGCCGACGGTCACGGCAACCGCGGGCCCGAACCCCCGCCACCGCTCGGGCTGTACGGTGACCCGCTCGTCGCTCTCCACGTCCGCGACGTTGACCAGGCCGTCCTGGCTCAGTGCCACCGCGGCGAGGGTGCCCTCGCTGCTCGGCAGGACGACGCCGCGGTGCTTGTCGGCGCCGATGCCGTGGGCCGACGAGCCGCGCAGCTCGCCCTGGGGGCCGACCACGTAGAACACGCCTATGTCGGCGCCGACGATGTCGACGGCCCGCTCCAGCATCCCGTCCAGGACCTCGGCCTCGGAGGTGCCGGACAGGAGTGCGCTGGTGAGGTCGGAGCTGGCGCCCAGCCACTGCTGGCGCACCCGGCCCTCCTCGTAGAGGCGCGCGTTCTCCACGGCGATGCCGGCCGCCACGGCGAGGGTCGTCACGACGGCCTCGTCCTCGGCGTCGAAGGTGGCGCCGCCGCGCTTCTCGGTGAGGTAGAGGTTGCCGAACACCTCGTCGCGTACGCGGATGGGGACGCCGAGGAACGAGTGCATCGGCGGGTGGTGCTGCGGGAAGCCGTACGACGCCGGGTGCGCCGACAGCTCGGCCAGGCGCAGCGGCTGCGGGTTGCGGATCAGCTCGCCGAGGAGGCCGTGCCCGGAGGGCAGGTCGCCGATCTGCTCGCGGGCGTCGCCGCCGATGCCGACCGGCACGAACTCGGACAGCTTCTGGTCCTCGCCGATCACGCCGAGCGCGCCGTACTCGGCGTCGACGAGCGTCACGGCGGCCTCGACGATGCCGTGCAGCACCTGTTTCAGGTCGAGGGCGCGGCCTACGGACATCACGGCTTCGAGCAGTCCGTGGAGCCGGTCCCGCGTGCTCCGGACCTCGCCGATGCGGAGCTGGAGCTCGTCGAGCAGCTCGTCCAGCTTCAGCCGCGGCAGCCTCGCCTCGGCGGAGTCCGCGGCGTCCTGCCGGCCCATCCAAACCTCCGACGGCGTCGGGCGCTCGGGGCGCACCCGAAGAATCCGCCTTTCACGGTAGCCCCGAAGCGCCGGGGGGTCTTGTCGGGGAATGTCGGGGGTTGGGGGCGGGGCAAGCGCTGGGGGTTCTGGGCGGGAGCTGCGGCGGGGATTCTGGGCGGGCGGGCGCCGGGGCTCCGGGCAGCGCGGCGCCGGGGTCTGGTCGGGCGCGGCGCCGGGTTTGGTCGGGCGAGCGCCGGGAGGTCTGGCCGGGGGGCGGCGGGGGTTCCGGGCAAACAAGCGCCAGGGTCTGGTCGGTGACCGCCGACGTGTCCCGTCAGGCGAGCGCGGGCGTTGGGCGGGCGCGGCGGCCGTAGCCTCCCGGGCGGGCGAGCACCGGCCACTCCTGTCGGGCGGGCGAAGCTCCGGGGCTACGGGCGGGCACGGCGTCGGGGGTCCGGCCCGGGCACGGCGGCGAAGGTTCCGGCCGGGCGAAGCTCCGGGGGCTACGGGCGGGCACTGCGCCGGGGGTCCGGCCCGGGCACGGCCGCGGAGGTTCCGGTCTAGCGCGGCGGCGAGGGGTCTGGTCCGGCCTGCGTCGGGG
>NZ_JBJURH010000051.1:0-5264 GCF_046098215.1 Streptomyces sp. Da 82-17 | reverse complement strand
ACCTTCTGCGACAGGTCGCCGTTGGCCACCGCCGTCGTCACCGTCGCGATGTCCCGCACCTGCGTCGTCAGGTTCCGGAAGACCGTGTTGACCGAGTCGGTGAGGTCCTTCCACGTACCCGCCGCGCCCGGCACGTTGGCCTGGCCGCCGAGCTGACCGTCGGCGCCGACCTCGTTCGCCACGCGGGTCACCTCGTCGGCGAACGTACGCAGCGTCTCCGTCATCTGGTTGATCGTTTCGGCGAGTTGGGCGACCTCGCCGCGTGCGTTGACCGTCACCTTCTGCGACAGATCACCGCTCGCCACCGCCGTCGTCACCTGCGCGATCCCGCGCACCTGCGCCGTCAGGTTGCCGGCCATCAGGTTCACCGAGTCGGTGAGGTCCTTCCACACGCCGGCCACGCCGGGCACCTTCGCCTGGCCGCCCAGCTCGCCCTCGGTGCCCACCTCGCGGGCGACCCGGGTCACCTCGGACGAGAACGACGACAGCTGGTCCACCATCGTGTTCACGGTGTTCTTCAGCTCGAGCATCTCGCCCGCGACATGGACGGTCACCTTGCGTGACAGATCGCCCTTGGCCACCGCCGTCGTCACGAGAGCAATGTCACGTACCTGCGCGGTGAGCCGGTACGCCATGGTGTTGACCGAATCCGTGAGGTCCTTCCACGAACCCGACATACCGCGCACCCGGGCCTGACCGCCCAGCTTGCCCTCGGTGCCGACCTCGCTCGCGACCCGCGTGACCTCGTCCGTGAACCGCGACAGCTGGTCGACCAGGTTGTTGACCGTACGGCCGACCTTCAGGAACTCGCCCCGCAGCGGATGCTGCGCCACCCCGTCCGGAGCCGGCGCCTTGAGCTCCATGCGCTGCTCCAGATCGCCCTCCGCGACCGCGGAGAGCACCCGGCCGACCTCGGAGACCGGACGTACGAGATCGTCCACGAGCGCGTTGGACGCGTCGATCGCCGCCGCCCACGAGCCCTCCCCCGCGCCGTGCTCGAGACGCTCCGTGAGCTTTCCCTCACGCCCGACCACGCGCCTGACCCGCGCCAACTCGCCGGTCAGGTGCAGATTGCGGTCCGCGACCTCGTTGAACACCGCGGCGATCTCCGCCATCACACCGTCGTTGGAGACGGTCAGACGCTTGCGGAAATTGCCGTCGCGCATCGCCACGAGCGCCGCGAGCAGCCGGTTCAGAGCCGCGGTGTCGACCGCGGTGGTCCCACTTCGCTGTTTGCTTCGGGACGGGCCGCCTTTTGCGCGCGTGCCAGTACCACGCGCCGCCGCGCCAGACTCCACTGTGTCCCTCCCGCAGGGGTCGACCACTTCCTAGGGCACTCCGGCCTTCACTCAGAGCCTGCCCAGTGTTTCACCATGCCGGAACCAGGCCATAACAGTTCGGCAGCTTTGCACAGCGTCCCCGCACCCTCCGGGCGGAAACACTGTCGACCGGCATCCGCATAGACCGCGAAGGTAAGTAACCTGGCATCCGGCTGTCCAACCACCCCGGTACGCCCGGCCTGGGCGGCGCATGGCAGAACGGCGGGCAGACGCACATCGGAGGGGCGGCCGCAGCATGGGCATGGGAGATCTCGGCGTCGACACTCGAACTAGGAGCTCTGTGATCACCGCGCGGGCGGCTGCCACCTTCGACCCCGTCGGACGCTCCGTAGCGGCCGCGCGCACCTTCGTACGCGACACCCTCCAGGGCTGGGGCCACGCCGACATCGTCGACGACGCGGTCGTCCTCACCAGCGAGCTCGTCACCAACGCCGTCGTCCACGCCGGCACCAACGCCGACGTCCTGTGCCTGCGCTCCGAGGACTCCGTCCGCATCGAGGTCGCCGACCGCTACCCGGAACGCGAGATCCCGCTCCAGCAGTCCACGCACACCATCGGCCACCCCGACCGCGAAGGCGGCCGCGGCCTCCAGCTCTGCGCCGCCCTCGCCGCCCGCTGGGGCGTGGAGTACACGTCGACGCACAAGCGGGTCTGGTTCCAACTCGACCTCCCCGAACGCCCGGTGGGCACCCGCACGGCCGGCCCCGAGATCGCCACGGACCTCCTGCCCCTCGCCGACACCCGGGTCCGCGTGGCCGTCGTCCAGATCGACAGCACCGGCGCCATCTCCGCCTGGAACGAGGACGCCGAGACCCTCTTCGGGTACCCGGCGGAGAAGGTCAACGGCAAGCCCCTGACCGACCTCGCCGCCTGGCCGCACACCCCCGGCACCGGCACGGGCATCGCCGAGGCCCTCCAACTCTCGCGCTGGGAAGGCAGTTACGGCATCCGTGGCGCCGACGGCCGCGTAGTCCCGGTCTACGCCTCGCACCTGCGCGTACGCGACACCGACGGCGACCCGTCCACGGTCTGCCTCCTCGTCCGCGACCACGAGCGCGCCGTCCTGCAGACCCCGCACCGCGGCCCCGCCCCCGACGCCGCCTCCGTGTCCGACGGCCAGCCCGGCGCCGACCCCTTCGACGCCTTCATCGGCTCCCCCGCCCCGGACGACCTCGACGGCCTCCTGCAGCGCACCGTCGAGCGCGCCCGCGACATGCTCGACGGCGACGCCGCCTTCCTGCTCCTCGCCACCGACGACGAGACGGAGCTGGAGGTCCGCGCCTCCACCGGCCTCCCCTCCGCCCGCCAGCGCTTCGCCCGCGTCCCCGTCGAGGCCGGCACGGGACGGTACGGATCGGCCCGGATGCCCTCCGTGCACGAGGACCTGTCCGTCGTGCCCGGCGCCGCCCCGCTGCTCAACGGCACCGGCATGCGCTCCGTCGTCACGGTCCCGCTCAAGGTCGAGGGCCGCCTCACCGGCTCCCTCGGCGTCGCCGCGGAGTCCCCCGGCCGGTACAGCAACGAGGAGGCCCTGCGTCTCCAGTTCGCCGCCGACCGCATCGCCCTCGCCGTCGAGTCGGCCCGCCTCGGCGAGCTGGAGCGGCTCCGCAGAGGCTCCCTGTCCTTCCTCGTGGAGGCCTCCGACCTCCTCGCCGGCACCCTGGACCGCGACCAGACCCTGGCGCTCATGGCCCAGATGACGGTCCCCACGCTCGCCACCTGGTGCGCGGTCTACACGATCGCCGACCAGTCCTCGGAGCCGTATCTCTCGTACGTCCTGCACGAGGACGAGGAGCGCATCGACGGCCTCAAGGCCCTGCTGTCCCGGATCGCCCCGCCCGACCCGGTCCCGACGCCTGGCGCCCGCGTCTGGAGCGCCCCCGGCGAGGCCGCCCACCAGGCGGCGCTGCGCTCCTCCATGCGCAGCCTCGGCCGCGGCGAGACCACTCCGCTCGGCGCCGGTATCGGCACGACTCTCGCGACGGCCTCCGCGGTCGGCGGCGAGACCGTCGTCCTGCCGCTCGTCGCCCGCAACCGCGTCATCGGCATGCTGACGCTCGGCAAGCCCACCGAGGAGCACTTCCGCCAGGAGATCCTCGAACTCGCCGAGGACCTCTCCCGCCGGGCCGCCCTGGCCCTCGACAACGCCCGCCTGTACTCGGAGCGCATGGCCATCAGCCAGTCCCTCCAGCGCAGCCTCCTGCCCCCGGAGCTCCCGGAGGTCCCCGGCGTCGAGGTCGAGGTCATCTACCGCGCGGCCGGCGAGGGCAACGAGGTCGGCGGCGACTTCTACGACCTGTTCCCCATCCGCGACGGCGCGTACGGCTTCGCCATCGGCGACGTGTGCGGCACGGGCCCGGAGGCCGCCGCCGTCACCGGTCTCGCCCGGCACGCGCTGCGTCTACTCGCCCGCGAGGGCTTCGGCGGCCCCGCGGTCCTGGAGCGCCTCAACGCCGCGATCCTCGACGAGGGCGCCCGCAGCCGCTTCCTCACGCTCCTGTACGGCGAGCTGTGGCCGCAGGAGGACGGCTCCGCCATCCTCAAGATCGTCTGCGCCGGCCACCCGCTCCCGCTCCGCCTCCGCCAGGACGGCACGGTCGAGCCGTACGCGGAGCCGCAGCCCCTGCTCGGCGTGATGGACGACCTGGAGCTGTACGAGCAGACGGTGACGCTGGAGCCGGGTGACGTTCTGCTCTGCGTCACGGACGGCGTCACGGAGCGCCGCGAGGGCACGCGCATGCTCGGCGACGACGGCCTGGCCGATGTCCTGACGACGTGCACGGGTCTGACCGCCGGCGCGGTCGCGGCCCGCATCATGCGCGCCGTGGAGCGGTTCGCCTCGGACGCGCCGTCGGACGACATGGCGATTCTGGCGATGCGCGTCCCTGAGCCGCACCAGGACTGACCTCAACTCCCGCGTCGGCAGCGGGATCCCGGGTACGCGAAAGGCCCCGCCCGATTGATTCGGGCGGGGCCTTTCTGTCGGAGCCCCCAAGCGGAATCGAACCGCTGACCTTCTCCTTACCATGGAGACGCTCTACCGACTGAGCTATAGGGGCCTGTTGTCCTCGCGGTCTCCCGCGCGGCAACGGAATAGATCATACCCCGTTTCGAAGGGTGCCTCGAACCATCCACGGCTTCCGCTCAGAACGCGGGCTGCAGCAGCCCTCCGAGCGCATTGCACGCGGACACGAGTCGCTGAAGTTCCCGCCGCGTCTTGCTTCCCTGGATGGGCAGCGCCAGCGTCTCGTCGGCGGCCCGCTCGGTCTCGGGCAGGACGACGTTCCGCCGGAACTCCGGCAGTCGGTGCACGGGCGTCTTCACGGGGACGCGGCACTCAACTCCCTTGCCCCTTATGGCTCGTGCGAACGCGTCCCGGTCGGGCCGCCCGTTCCCGGGCACGCGCACGACGTATTCCTGGTACGTGTGCCCACGCGCCGGCTCGGGCGTCCGCACTCCGGTCAGTCGGGCGTCGAGGTATTTGGCGTGCGCCTGTCGTCGCGTCACTTCGCCGAACGACTCGCTGCTTTCGCCCTGTTCGAGCACGAGCAGTCCGCGCCGACGGCCGATGTCGCCCAACTGCCCCATGTCGGCGGGCCGTCCGAAGCGGTGGACGACGATGACGGCGGCGGTCCGGGCACCGGCGACGGCGTCAACAGCCGCCGCGTCCAGGCAGTACGTGGCCGGGTCGATGTCCGCGAACACCGGCAGGGCTCCGGCCTGGACGACGGCCTCGGCCACGTCGGCGTTCCCGTACGCCGGCACGATGACCTCGTCGCCGAGCCCGATGCCGGCGGCCTTGAGCATTCCAACTGTCCCCATACCTCGCGATGTTGAGGGGGCAACGTGAACACGAGGTGACGCAAAACAAAAAGACGCTGGTCCCCGAACCGAAGTTCAGGGACCAGCGTCTTTATCAAAATT
>NZ_JBJURH010000050.1:0-5684 GCF_046098215.1 Streptomyces sp. Da 82-17 | reverse complement strand
CCCACCCCCACCCCACCCTGCGCAACAATCACCCCATGACGAGCCCGAGCCCGGAGTCGAAGCCCGATCCGCAGCCTGAAGACGGGGGCGTGTACGCCGACCGTGTCTTCCGGTCCAGTTCCGCCATCGCCGGAGGCGTGCTGCTGCTCGGGCTCGCCGTGTGGCTCGGTGGGGACGCGCTCGTGCGGGGGAGCGGGCGGACGCCGTGGCTCGCGCTCGCCGGGCTGCTGTTCGTCGTGCCGCTGATCGTCGCGTACACCGTGCGCCCCGCCGTGCACGCCAACGCCGAGCGGCTGCGGGTGCGGAACCCGTTCCGTACGATCACGCTGCCCTGGGGCGCCGTCGAGGGGCTGCGGGCGGGGTACTCCAGCGAGGTCTTCGCGGGCGGCGGCACCAAATACCAGCTGTGGGCCATCCCCGTCTCCCTGCGGGCCCGCAAGAAGGCCGCGCGGCGGCAGGTGCGGGACGCGGCGCAGGACCCACACGGCCGTACGTCCGCTGTCCTCTCCGGGCGTGACCTCGGCCGCACCCGCGCCCCCTCCGACCAGGCCCTCGACGACCTGCGCGAGCTCGCCGAGCGGCACGCGGGCGAGCCGGGGGCGCAGGGTGAGCCGAGTGTGCGCTGGGCGTACGAGATCCTCGCGCCGAGCGTCGCCGGCGCCGTACTGCTGGTGATTCTGCTGCTCGTCGGCTAGCCGGGCCCGTACGACTGCCTACGGCCACCGCACCCGCGCCCGCACCCGAGCGCGCCCTCCGACCTCCCTCACCCCTATACAAGCCGCTACGCGCGTAGATATGCTCGCCTGGTGACCATGCCCACCACTGCACCTGTTTTCGCCGACGCCACCGCGTCCGACAGTGCGCTGCGCCGCTTCCTGCACGGGCTGCCCGGCGTGGACGCGGTCGGACTCGAGGCGCGCGCCGCCGCGCTCGGGACGCGTTCCATCAAGACGACGGCCAAGGCGTACGCCATCGACCTGGCCATCTCGATGATCGACCTGACGACCCTGGAGGGCGCCGACACCCCGGGCAAGGTCCGGGCGCTCGGCGCGAAGGCCGTCCACCCCGACCCGACCGACCGTACGACGCCGACGACCGCGGCCGTCTGTGTCTATCCGGACATGGTCGCGACCGCGAAGGAGGCCGTCGCCGGGTCGGGCGTGAAGGTGGCGTCCGTCGCTACCGCCTTCCCCGCCGGCCGTGCCGCGCTCGACGTGAAGCTGGCGGACGTCCGGGACGCCGTCGCCGCCGGGGCGGACGAGATCGACATGGTCATCGACCGCGGCGCCTTCCTCGCGGGCAAGTACCTGAAGGTGTACGACGAGATCCGCGCCGTGAAGGAGGCCTCGGGGCCCGCCCGCCTCAAGGTGATCTTCGAGACCGGCGAGCTGTCGACGTACGACAACATCCGGCGCGCGTCCTGGCTCGGCATGATGGCCGGGGCGGACTTCATCAAGACGTCGACCGGCAAGGTCGGCGTCAACGCCACCCCGGCGAACACCCTGCTGATGCTGGAGGCCGTGCGCGACTTCCGGCAGCAGACCGGGGTACAGATCGGAGTGAAGCCCGCGGGCGGGATCCGGACGTCGAAGGACGCCGTGAAGTTCCTGGTGCTCGTGAACGAGACCGTGGGCGAGGACTGGCTCGATAACCACTGGTTCCGCTTCGGCGCCTCCAGCCTCCTGAACGACCTGCTCATGCAGCGTCAGAAGCTGGCGACCGGCCGCTACTCCGGCCCTGACTACGTGACGGTGGACTGATCACCATGGCAACCGCATTCGAGTACGCACCGGCCCCCGAGTCGCGTTCCGTCGTCGACATCGCGCCGTCGTACGGCCTGTTCATCGACGGCGAGTTCCGCGAGGCGGCCGACGGCAAGGTCTTCAAGACCGTCTCGCCCGCGACCGAGGAAGTGCTCTCCGAGGTCGCGCAGGCCGGCGCCGAGGACGTCGACCGGGCCGTGCAGGCCGCCCGCAAGGCCTTCGCGAAGTGGTCGGCGCTGCCCGGCGCCGAGCGCGCGAAGTACCTGTTCCGGATCGCCCGGATCATCCAGGAGCGGTCGCGCGAGCTGGCCGTCCTGGAGACCCTCGACAACGGCAAGCCGATCAAGGAGACCCGGGACGCCGACCTGCCGCTGGTCGCCGCCCACTTCTTCTACTACGCGGGCTGGGCCGACAAGCTCGACCACGCGGGGTACGGACCGAACCCGAAGCCGCTGGGCGTCGCCGGGCAGGTCATCCCGTGGAACTTCCCGCTGCTGATGCTCGCGTGGAAGATCGCGCCCGCCCTCGCGACCGGCAACACGGTCGTGCTGAAGCCCGCCGAGACGACCCCGCTCTCCGCCCTGTTCTTCGCGGACATCTGCCGCCAGGCCGGGCTGCCCAGGGGCGTCGTCAACATCCTTCCGGGGTACGGCGACACGGGCGCGGCGATCGTCGCGCACGACGACGTGAACAAGGTGGCGTTCACCGGCTCCACGGCCGTCGGCAAGGAGATCGCCCGCACCGTCGCGGGCACGGACAAGAAGCTCACGCTCGAACTGGGCGGCAAGGGCGCCAACATCGTCTTCGACGACGCCCCGATCGACCAGGCCGTCGAGGGCATCGTCTCCGGGATCTTCTTCAACCAGGGCCAGGTCTGCTGCGCCGGCTCGCGGCTGCTCGTCCAGGAGTCGGTCCAGGAGGAGCTGCTCGACAGCCTGAAGCGGCGCCTGACCACGCTGCGCCTCGGCGACCCGCTGGACAAGAACACCGACATCGGCGCGATCAACTCCGCCGAGCAGCTGGCCCGGATCACCGCGCTCGCCGAGACCGGTGAGGCGGAGGGCGCCGAGCGCTGGTCCGCGCCGTGCGAACTCCCGTCCTCCGGTTACTGGTTCGCGCCCACGCTGTTCACCAACGTGACGCAGGCGCACACGGTCGCGCGGGACGAGATCTTCGGCCCGGTCCTGTCGGTGCTCACGTTCCGTACGCCGGAGGAGGCCGTCGCCAAGGCCAACAACTCGCAGTACGGCCTGTCGGCGGGCATCTGGACCGAGAAGGGCTCGCGGATCCTCGCGGTCGCGGACCGGCTGCGCGCCGGGGTCGTCTGGGCCAACACGTTCAACAAGTTCGACCCGACCTCGCCCTTCGGCGGCTACAAGGAGTCGGGCTTCGGCCGCGAGGGCGGCCGCCACGGCCTGGAGGCGTACCTCGATGTCTGAGAAGTCCGAGAAGAGCGAGAAGAGCGAGCAGAACCGCCTGAGCGTCTTCAAGACCTACAAGCTGTACGTGGGCGGGAAGTTCCCGCGATCCGAGAGCGGCCGGGTGTACGAAGTGACCTCCAGCAAGGGTGAATGGCTCGCCAACGCCCCGCAGTCGTCCCGGAAGGACGCCCGGGACGCGGTCGTCGCCGCCCGCAAGGCCTTCGGCGGCTGGGCCGGGAAGACGGCGTACAACCGGGGCCAGATCCTGTACCGCGTCGCCGAGATGCTCCAGGGCCGCCGCGAGCAGTTCGTCGCCGAGGTCGCCGACGCCGAGGGCCTGTCGAAGGCCAAGGCCGGCGCGCAGGTGGACGCCGCGATCGACCGCTGGGTCTGGTACGCGGGCTGGACCGACAAGATCGCCCAGATCGCGGGCGGCGCCAACCCGGTCGCCGGGCCGTACTTCAACCTGTCCTCGCCGGAGCCGACGGGCGTGGTCGCGGTCGTCGCCCCGCAGGAGTCGTCGCTGCTCGGGCTGGTCTCCGTGATCGCCCCGGTGATCGCCACGGGCAACACGGCCGTCGTGATCGCGAGCGAGGCCGCCCCGCTGCCCGCGCTCTCCCTCGGCGAGGTCCTCGCCACGTCCGACCTGCCGGGCGGCGTGGTCAACATCCTCTCGGGCCGTACGGCGGAGATCGCGGCGCCGCTGGCCGCGCACCAGGACGTCAACGCCCTCGACCTGTGCGGCGCGGACGAGCAGTTGGCCAAGGAGCTGGAGGTCGCCGCGGCCGAGAACCTGAAGCGGGTGCTCCGTCCACAGCCTGTGGACTGGTCCGCCGACCAGGGCACGCACCGCCTCACCGCGTTCCTGGAGACCAAGACGGTCTGGCACCCGACGGGCTCGCTCGGCGCGTCCGGCTCGGCGTACTGACGGTTCGAGGTTCACGTACGAAATCCGGCGTACGAACGAGCGCCGGGCGGCCCGACTGGGGCTCGCCCGGCGCTCGTCGGCGTGTCGGGGGGCGGGTCAGATCGGCAGCGCGTTCGTCGCCTGGCCCACCACGGGCAGCGTGGCGAGCGTGCCGCCCTTCGTGATCGGGTCCGTCACGGCCTCGGTCGACACCGGCTTGAAGTCCGCGATCTGCGTGGCCACGCCGTTGGCGAGCGGGTCGACCCCGGTGTTGGCCAGCGGGTCGAGCTGCAGGTTCTTCAGCGGGCCCGTCGCGTACGGCAGCGCATCGGTCAGGGCCTGGCCGGCCGCCGGTACGTCGAGGTTGCCGGCCGGCCCGGGCAGTGGGGAGGACGGGAGCGCGGGCAGCGGCTGCGCGCTCGCCGTCGCCGCGCCGCCCGCGCCGAGGGCCGCGCCCGCCGCGGCGAGAGTGAGTCCGGCGCGCACCAGGGTGCGGGGCGCGGGTCGTCGGGGTGCTGCATGTCGTGCCATGAGTACGCCACCTGTCAGGCGAGTCGGGGGAACCGGAGGGTCCGGATCCCGGGCGGATTTCCGGGACTTTCCGGGAAACGGCACCCGGAGCCCGTAATCACATGAACACGAACCGTAGTCGCCCTGTGATGCGGCTTTCAAAGATTCGCCCGCGGGGTCGCCTGTGCGAGGGAATGCCGCACACTGGTGTTCCGTGAGCGCCCATCCCCCGATACCGACGCGTGTCGTCCTGCTGACCGGCCCCTCCGGCGCCGGCAAGTCCCGACTCGCCGCCCGCTCCGGCCTCCCGGTGCTGCGGCTCGACGACTTCTACAAGGAGGGCGACGACCCCACGCTCCCGCTGGTCGCGGGCAGCCGGGACGTCGACTGGGACTCGCCCGCCTCCTGGGACGCGGACGTCGCGGTGGCCGCGATCGCCGAACTGTGCCGCTCGGGCCGCACCCGGGTGCCGGTGTACGACATCTCGGTCAGCGCGCGGGTCGGCGAGGAGACCTTCGACATCGACCGCACCCCGCTGTTCATCGCCGAGGGCATCTTCGCGGCGGACATCGTGGAGCGGGTACGCGAACTCGGGCTGCTCGCCGACGCGTTGTGCCTGCGCGGCCGGCCGACGACGACGTTCCGGCGGCGGCTGCTCCGCGATCTCAAGGAGGGGCGCAAGTCGGTGCCGTTCCTGCTGCGGCGCGGCTGGCGGCTGATGCGCTCGGAGCGTGCGGTGGTGGCCCGGCAGACCGCGCTCGGCGCGCACCCCTGCGGCAAGGAGGAGGCGCTCGGCCGGCTCGCCTCGGCGGCGGCGGGCCGCTGCGTCCAGGCCCGCGGGGCGCGCCGCGCCCAGACCCCGGACCCGGCGCAGCCCGCGTAGGCCTCCGGCCCCGGACACAGATACGGCAACGGGAACGGCAGGTCGGCCGGGGGCGGCCGGACATGGCGACGGGACCGGTAAGACCCCCCGGCCTCCCGGTCCCGCTGCCGTTCCTCCCCCGTGTTTCCCCCGTGGTCCCCCGTGACCCCCGTTTTCCCCCTGGTCGTTCCCCCGTGGCGGGATCCCCGTTCCCCGTACCC
>NZ_JBJURH010000049.1:0-5883 GCF_046098215.1 Streptomyces sp. Da 82-17 | reverse complement strand
GGGATGACCCGCCCGGGAGTCGACGAGCTGAGGAGCCGAGCAGGCAACGAGTCGAGGAGCCAACGAGCTGAGGAGCCGAGGAGCCCGGGAGCCATGAGCGACATCCTGCTCGGCGTCGACCCGCGCGACCCTCCCGTACCGGCCCTTCTCTGGGCCGCCGACGAGGCCGTGCGCAGAGGTGCGCGGCTGCGCCTCCTGGCCGTCGTGCCGCCGGTGCACGACCGGCTGTGGAACGACGCGTTCGCGCACCGCAGCGCCCTGCGCATCCGCGCCGAGTCGGCCCTCGCCGACGCCGAGGAGCTCGTACGCGAACTCCACCGCGGACTGTGGACCGTGACCGAGCTCGTCGACGGCGCCCCCGAGACCGTGCTGCGCGAGGCGACCCACGCCGCCGCACTGGCCGTCGTGGGATCCCGGCGCCTCGGCAGGGCCGCCGAACTCCTCTCCGACGGCTCGGTGGCCGTGCCGCTCGCCGCCCGCGCGGAGTGCCCCGTCGCCGTGGTCCGCGAGGCCGGGGGCACGGCCGTCCACCCGCCGCGGATCGTCGTCGGCGTGGACGGCAGCGCCGACTGCCGGGCGGCCGTCGCGTTCGCCATGGCGGAGGCGAGCCTGCGCGAGGCGCGGCTCAGCGCGGTCTGGGTGTGGCCCCGGCCGCTGCTCGCCCGCGACGACGACCCCGAGGGCCTGGCCGAACACCGCCGGCTGCTTGCCGAGGCGGTCGCGGGCTGCGCCGAGCGCTACCCGGACGTGCACGTCGACCCGGTCGTCGTACGCGGCCACCCCGTCGAGGAGCTGACCCGCGCCGCCGCGGACGCCCTCGCGGTCGTCGTCGGGCGCAGGGGCAGCGGCGGCTACTCCGGGATGCGGCTCGGCTCCACCGTTCGCGGCCTCCTCCGGCACGCCCCGGGGCCCGTCGTCGCCGTGCCCCCGGCCCGAACGGAAGGGGCCGAACGGCCCCGGCTCCGCACGGTCCGACCGGCCCTGGGCGGCTGACCCGCTCGGCACTCCACCGTGCCGCCGTACGACGGCACGGTGGGAGGACGAGATCGCTCCCGCCCAGCCTCGGAGCAGGTGAGCACGATGCAGAAGATCCGAGTCAGCCGCCTCCCCAAGCCGCACCCCCCGCACAGGCCCCGCCCCCTGGACCTGAGATCCCCCTCGGGCCGCCCACTGCGCTACTGACGCCCGGGCGGGCCGAGTTCGGCACGACCGCCGCACACGGAGGTGCGTCATGAGCGACCACGAGCCGCCGTCGGCCCGCCGCGCCGCGGCCGGGCCGGACCCGCACGGGCGGGGTGCGCTGCGGCTGCTGCTGGCGGTGGCCGTCGTGTGCGGGGTCGTCGCGGCGGCGCTGCTGTGGGACGTACGGGTGGGCGCGGACCGGGCCCGGGCGGCGCACATGCACCAGGTGCGGGCCACCACGACGGCGGACGCGGTCCGCACGGCCGGGGCGCCCTGGCGCGGGGCACAGGCCGACGCGGTCGCGGCGGCGGTGTGGGAGTACCCGGACGACGTCCGCCGCTCCGGCACCGTCGAAGTCCCGCCGCAGACCCGGCGCGGGCACACCGTGACCGTCTGGGTCGACGAGTCCGGCACGCCCGCCCGACCGCCCGGTACGACCGGCGAGCTGATCCTCACGACGTTCGCGGCCGGCGTCACGGTCGCCGTCGTCGTGGCGGGCGCCGGCCTGGGCGCCCTGTACCTCGCGCGCCGCCGCACCGCGCTGGAGCGCGAGTGGGACGAGGTGGAGCCGGTCTGGTCCGGCAGACTCCGCGACGGCGGCTCCCGGGGCGGCGAGTAGTCGGTACGTCTTCAACTGCCCGCGTACGTCAGGGAGTTGCCCGGCGCCAGACCCCGCCACGCCGCCCGCCCTGCCCCGCCCCGGCCGAGCTGGAACGGCGGACGGACGTCTGGGGACAGCGAGACCGGCCCGACGCTCCCTGGACCGTGCCGCACGCCGGTCGCGGAGAACGCGGGGGCCGGGGGAGGGCGGGTTCGCGAGCCCTCCCTCGACCAGGACGTGGCCAGGGGGAGAGAACCGGGCAGCCGGGCAGCCCAGCAGCCGGGCCCGGCGCTCGGGCCGAGCTGCGGATGCCGCTCGGTGCCGAATGCGCTGCACGAGCCGCACGCGACGCGCCGGGGCCAGGGCCGTGCACCGAGGTCGGGGCCGGTGCGGGCGCTCACTTGCCGGTGTGTGGGGACGCCCGGTCAGGGTTCGGGCTGGGTGCGGTCGGTGACCGTGACCACTCCGTCCACCGCCTCGCAGAGCTTCAGCAGGGCCGGTACGAGCTCCGGGTCGCGGACCGTGCCGCTGAGGGTGACCCGGCCCTCCGTGACGTCCACCGAGAGGGCCGAGGGGCTCAGGCCGAGGGTGCGGGTGATCACGTCCTCGACGATCTCCTCCTGGATCGCGCGGTCACGGCGCAGGAAGAGCTGCACCAGGTCGCTGCGGCTGAGCACCCCGATCAGCCGGTCCTCGCCGTCGACGACCGGCAGCCGCTTCACCCGCGACTCGTCCATCACGCCTGCCGCCCGCACCACGCTCCACTCCGGCCGGGCGACGACCGCGGGGCTCGACATCAGCGCGGCGGCCGTGTCGGCCCCGCCGCCGTGGACGTGGCGCCGGACCAGGTCGGCCTCGGAGACCACGCCGACCGGTCGGCCCGCCTCGTCCACGACGGGCACGGCCGTGATGTCGTACTCGTCGAGGAGCCGCGCGATCTCCTTGAACGTGGTCTCCGGCGCGACGCTCACCGCCGTGGGCGTCATCAGGTCCGCGACGCTGCGGTGCGTCATCCCTCGTCACCTTCTCGTACGTTCGACAGCCCCCGCTCCTTCCAGAATCCCCCGCCCGCACCGCCGCGTACGGCTACGCACCGGCCCTGAGCTCCGACCGTACGTCGACGACTCCCTCGACGGCCCGTGCCAGCCGGGTGGCGAGCGGGATGAGGGAAGCGTCCCGGACGTCGCCGGACAGGGTCACGACGCCGTCCTCGACGCGCACGTCGACCTGGTGCCGGGAGAGCGGGAACCAGCGCTCGACGATGCCCTGCCGGATCTCGGCCGCCAGCTCGTCGTCGCTGCGCAGGAAGACCCTGAGCAGGTCGACCCGGCTGACGACGCCCTGAAGCGTGCCGCGCTCGTCCACGACCGGGAGACGTTTCACGCGGTGGGCGGCCATCAGGCGGGCGGCCTGCGGGAGGGACGCCTCGGGGCCGACGGTCACGGCGGGCGACGTCATGAGCTCGTCGGCCGTGTGCGAGCCCGCCTTCGCCGTGGCCTCCAGGCGCCGCAGCTGCTCCTGAAGGCCGAGCCCGTGGTCGTGGAACTCCTCCTTGCGCAGCAGGTCCGCCTCGGACACCACCCCCACGACCCGCCCTTCGCCCTCGACCACCGGCACGGCGCTCACCGCCCGCTTCCGCATCGCCGCGACGATCTCCTTGAAGTCGGCTCCGCCCCGTACGGCGACGACCTTCCTGGTCATCACGTCGGACACGGTGAAGGGCTGCGCGGCCATGGGTCTCCCCTCCTCGTCGGTCCACCCGCCGATCCGGTGCCGGCCCGTTCAGCCGAACGTGAGCACGTCCGCCACCGGACGCCTCGGCGTGGCCTGCCCACGCGGCCCGTACCCGAGCCGGATCACCATGTGGACGTGGCCGGTCCCGGTCTCCGGGTCGCGTGCCACGGACCGGAGTTCGGGCCACTCCAGGGGCTGCGACATCAGCGAGCTGGACAGCCCGTCGAGCGTCGCCTGCAGCAGGACGCGGTCCAGCGCCATCCCCGCCTTCAGCCACTCCCGCGGCCGGTCCTCGGCGGTGCTGAGCAGCGCGATCTGCGGGCACTCCTCGAACGGCTCGGCGGCGCCCGCGGAGGGCTCGCGCCGCGCGTGGAAGTCCCGGACCGGCGAGGTCACGTCGTACTGCCGGGGGCCGAGGGCGTACGCGGGGATGCCCTCCGTACGAAGGTCCCCGCGGGCGTCGCCGTTCCCGGCGGCAGGTCGCTCACGCGGGGCCTCGCCGGTGTGGATCCAGGCGGCGACCTCCGCACGCACGGCGTCGTCGGCGGCCTCCAACCGCTCGGAGTCGCGGACGAGTTCGAGCACGTTCTGCGTGTGCCACGGCCCGGGCACGACCAGACGGCAGCCCTCGAGGAACGCGGCCGCGCACAGGCCGTCGAAGATCTCCAGGGGCACCTGCTCGTCGGTGAACGGGAACCGGCTCGTGTGCCGCTCGTGCAGCGCGGGCCGCAGCACGGCCAGCTCGTCGTCCTCGTCGCCCTGCGAGGGCCGCAGCCGCACGTCGGCCAGGTGCCAGGCGTCGCCGGTGTCCGGGAGCAGCCGCACGTCGGCGTGCAGCCCCTGGTGGGCGGCCGCGACGCGCAGCCCGAACAGCGCCGCCCCGCAGCCGAGGTGCAGGCCCCGGTGGTCGGGGTCCTCGCGCGGCATGGCGCGGGACGGGTCGCCGTACAGCTCGACGGCGCCGGTGTCCGCCCGGTGCACGAAACGCCACGGCTGGGCGTTGTGCATCGACGGGGCGGTCACGGCGTCCTCGACGAGCGAGGCGACGAGGGTGCGGGGCAGGTCGATGGTCGACACGGTTCTACCGTCCTGTCTGTGGATCACCGGAGCAGGGCCGGAGAGGGCCGGGCAGGGTGCCGGGCGCGGCGCCCGGTGCCCGTTCCACCACGGTCGTCGGCCCGGCGGAGACCCGGCGAGGGCCGAACGGCCCACAGCACGGCCCGAACGGGCTCGACGACGCAGCCAAGTCCCAGGGTGGCCGAACCGGAACGGAACTGCGCGACGAGGGAGCCCGTGAAGACCCCGAGCCGCCCCCGATCCGAGCACTGGGCACGGGACACGTCCCCTGGGCGGCGGACCCCGGCCCCGGGGCGACCCCTGCCCCGTGGACCCGAGCCGGTCCGGAAGGCTGTCGTCCCCGACCAGAACGCCCGACGCCGACCCGCTGGAGCGCCCGCCGAGTACACCGGTCGCCGGCCCGCCGGGAGCGTCTAGCGCTGGCCCGCTGGGAACGCCCGTCGAGTTCGCCGGTCGCTGGCCCGCCGGGAGCGCCTGGCGCTGGCCCGCCGGGAACGTCTAGCGCCCGCCCGCTGGGAACGCCCGCCGAGTACGCCGCTCGCCAGCCCGCCGGGAGCGCCGGGCGCTGGCCCGCCGGGAACGCTTGGCGCTGGACACCAGTCGCTCGCCTGCCCAAATCCAACGCCCGGCGTTCCCCCGGGTGAGCCGGAACCCTAGTCCCTGGCCCGCCGAGAACACTCGGCGCTCGCCCGCCCGTGAATCCTCGATGCCCGCCCGACAGGAGTGGCCGGTGCTCGCCCGCCCGGAAGGCCACGGCCGCCGCGCCCGCCCACAACCCCCGCGCTCGCCCGACCGGACCCCTCGGCGGTCGCCGACCAGATCTCCCGGCGCTCGCCCGACCAAACCCGGCGCCGCGCCCGACCAGACCCCGGCGCCGTGCTGCCCGGAGCCCCGGCGCTAGCCCGCCCAGAACCCCCGGCGCTCGCCCGGCCGCGGCCGGAAGACTCGCCCCCCCCGCGCATGACCGGATGGCTCGGCATGCCGTGCCGGACCGGGCCCCAGCGGCCGCTGGCCAGGAACCCTCGCCGCCCGCCCCGACCAGAACGCTCGCCGCCCGCTCCACCCGCAGCCCCTGGCGCTTGGCCCGCCCGGAAGGTTTGCCCCCGCGCACGACCGGATGGCTCGGCACGCCGTGGCCGACCAGGCCTCCGGCGCTCGCTCGCCGGAACCCGCGCTGCCGTGCCCGGCCACCCCCCCCGGCGGTTCGCCCGACCAGCCTCTCGGCGCTCGCTCGCCCGGAACTTTCGCCGCCACCCCCGATCGCACCCCCCCCCGACGCAGGCCGGACC
>NZ_JBJURH010000048.1:0-6293 GCF_046098215.1 Streptomyces sp. Da 82-17 | reverse complement strand
CCCCGTCCCCCGTCCCCCGTCCCTCGCCCCTCACAGCCCCGCGAACAACGCCCGGAGCGGCTCCGGCGTCCGGTCCGGCGGGAGGGCCGCGGTCAGGACGCGGCCGTACTGGATCTTGCGGCCCTTCTTCGTGCCGAAGAACCGCCGCAACTGCCGTTCCGGCGCACGGCCTTGCTGGGCCGGCTGGCCCTTGAAGATCTGCAGGGACCGCAAGTCGCCCTGTTCCTCGACGAGTTGCTCCACCCGCCGCACGCCGAGGGCGCGGATCAGCTCGTCCTCCAGGTCCGCCACGCAGACGTGGAAGGCCTCGCTCCCCAACTCCCGTGCGTAGTACGGCCGTTCCGCCTCGTCGCACAGTCCGGTCAGGCGCAGGCCGAGCCCCTCGGGCCCGAGCACGCGGACGAACCGGCCGACGCTCATCGCACCGCCCATCGACAGCACGCACACCCCCTCGGCCGCCAGATCCCGCCCGTCGCGGGCCGCGAGCGCGTCGACCGCCGCGAGGTCGCTCGGCCCTTCGAGCAGCACGACCGTACCCACCCCCGCCGCGAGCGCCCGCGCCCGCTCGTCCGCCCCGCCCGCAGCCCACGCCGCGACCGCTTCCCGAAACCCGTCCATGCCGTCCGTCGTCACGCCCCAAGTCTCCGCCGGGACCACCCCGTACCGACAGGGATTTTCCCCACCGGACCGCCCGAGCCCAAGGCCGCAGGCGCACGGGGCCCGCAGGGCACGGCGGATCTTCGGCCCGATCGACGTCGGCGCTCGCAGCCGCGGCGAGTACCGGCAGATCCACGACGGTCGCGCGGGCCGGAGCGGGAGACCACAGGCCACACCCCCACACCCCCGCACCCCCGCACGCCCAGACGCTCGGGCAACCCCCTCCGGCCCTCCGCTCGCCCGCCTGCCGCAACCGGCGTCGCGGAACCCGACTTCCGGCGGAAGCATCCGTAGACGGGACACCACCCACCGGAGCGGACCGTCGAAAGGCCGGGGCCATGCACGAGCGAGACGTCGTCCCCGGCGCACGCCCCGACCCCCGGGACCCACCGGCCCCCGCCCCGGGCCCGTACCCCGCCGACCGTCCGCTGCCCTGGCTCGCCGGTACGGCCGCCGCGTACACCCTTCTCCAACTCGTCCTGCTCGTGCCGGGCACCGGGCTCGGGTGGGACGAGACCGTGTACGTCAGCCAGGTCAGCCCGCAGGCCCCGGCGGCGTTTTTCAGCGCGCCCCGCGCCCGCGGCATCACCTTCCTCGTCGCCCCCGTCACCGAGCTGACCACCTCCGTGCCGGCGCTCCGCGTCTACCTCGCCCTGCTCTCCGGACTCGGCCTCTTCCTCGCCCTGTGGGTCTGGCGCACGCTGCTGCCGACCGCCGTACTCGCCGTCGGCGGCGGCCTGTTCGCGACCATCTGGGTCACGTTCTTCTACGGCCCGCAGGTCATGCCCAACCTGTGGGTCGCGTACGCGGCGCTCGCCGCCACCGGCTGCCTGCTGCGCACCACCCGTGCCCCCGACGGCCGGATGCTGTGCGGCATCGCGGGCGCCGTGGCGTTCGCCGCGCTGCTGCGCCCCGCCGACGCCCTCTGGCTGTGCCTCGCACTCGCCCTCGCCGCGCTGCTTCTGACCCGCGGCCGCCCCCGCCTGCGGCTGCTCCTCGTGCTCGCGGGCGGCCTGGTCGCGGGCTCCGCGGAGTGGATCGTCGAGGCGTACGTGCGGTACGGCGGTCTCGCCGCGCGCCTCGACCGGGCCAGCGAGGTCCAAGGCCACCTGGGCGCGTACTTCGCCGTCGACGACCACGCCCGCGCCCTGTCGGGCCGTACCCTCTGCCGCCCCTGCGACGTGGCCTGGGAGCACCCGGTCGCCAGCCTGTGGTTCCTGCTGCTGCCGCTGCTCGTCGCCGCCGGGGCCTGGGCCGCCGCCCGCACGCCGCACCGCCGCGCGGTCCTCCTCGCCACCGGGACCGGACTCGCCCTGGCCGCCCCGTACTTGTTCACCGTCGGCTACGCCGCCCCCCGCTTCCTGCTGCCCGCGTACGCCCTGCTCACCCTGCCCGTCGCCTACGGCCTGACCCGGGCCGTGCGCGCGGCGCGGGCGGCGCGGCCCGCCTGGCGCAGGGCCCTGCTCGCCGGGCTGGCGCTCGCTCTGCTCGGGCATCTGGCGATCCAGTACAAGGTCCTCGACGGCCTGACCCGGCGGGTGCGCCACGACACCGCCCGGTACGCCGAGGTCGCCGCCGAACTGCGCGCCCAGGGCGTGCGACCGCCGTGCGTGGTCACCGGCATGGAGTCCGTCCGGGTCGCGTTCCGCGTCGGCTGCTCCTCGCGCCAGCCCGGCGGCAACGACGCCAGCATCACGCCCGAAGGGCTCGCCGAGGCGGCCGGCCACCAGCCCGTCGCCGTGCTCCTCTCCGGCGACCAGCAGCCCATGCCGTACGCCCGCGACTGGCGCGTGGTCCGGCTGCCCGACCTGCCCCACCTGCCGGACTACCGCGCCCACCTGTCACCCACCGCGCGGCCCGGACCGCCCGGCGGGCCCGTCGTCACCAGGCGGCGATGACCGGGGCCGGGTGCTCCTGCCGCTGCCAGGCCGCGTCGAGCCGGGCGAGCCGGTCCGCCTTCGCGACCCCGCACAGCGCCGCGACCCGGCCCTCGCTCACGTCGAACGTCACCGCGCCCGCCACCCGGCCGTCGACCACCGCGACCACCGCGGGGGTGCCGTTGACCGTCGCGATGTGCAGCGACGGCGAGCCGCCCGCGAGCCGCCGCTTCGCCTCCGTGGGCTTGAACCCGGCCCGTACGAACGTCGCGACCCGCTCCCGTGTCCGGAGCCGCAGCAGCCGCCGGGCCAGGCCCGCGCCGTCCGACACCGCCGTCACGTCGTCCGTGAGCAGCGCGACCAGCCGGTCCGTACGCCCCGACGTCGCCGCCGCCAGGAACTCCTCGACGACCCGGCGCGCGGACACCGGATCCGCCTGGCCGCGCCGCCGCTCGGCCGCGACCCGGACCCGCGCCCGGTGCGCGTGCTGCTGACTCGCCGACTCGCTGATGTCCAGGATCCGCGCGATCTCCCCGTGCCCGTACGAGAAGGCCTCCCGCAGCACGTACACCGCCCGTTCCACCGGCGACAGGCGCTCCATCAGCAACAGCACGGCGAGCGAGACCGATTCGCGCTGCTCGACGGTGTCGGCCGGGCCGAGCATCGGGTCGCCCTCCAGGAGCGGTTCCGGCAGCCAGGCGCCGGCCGACCGCTCGTGCCGTGCCTGCGCCGAGCGGAGCCGGTCGAGGCAGAGGTTGGTGACGACCTTCGTCAGCCACGCCTCCGGCACCTCGACCCGCTCCCGGTCGGCGGCCTGCCAGCGCAGGAACGCGTCCTGCACGGCGTCCTCGGCGTCGGCGGCCGAGCCCAGCAGGCGGTACGCGAGCGCGGCGAGCCGGCCCCGGCTGGCCTCGAACCGATCGACGGCGGCAGTCTCCATGCGGTGCAGCCTAGATCTCCTACGCGGCGACCCGCACCGCCGCCCGCTCCGGCGCCCCGGCCAGGCGGCGCCGCCGCTTCGGCATGCCGAACGTCGGGTGCGCGATGCCCCAGCCGGCCGTGCTCAGCACGGTCTCCTTGAACCGCGCGGCCGTCCTGCCGCCCACGTACCAGGACTTCGACCGGGCCTCGCCGTCCACCACCTGGAAGATCCCGTCCCGCCGGCCGAGGCTGATGTGGTTGCCGACGTACTTCAGGCCGGTCGTCGGGACCTCCGCGCCGGTCAGACGCGCGACGATCGCGGCGGTCGCCTGCATGTTGGTGAACCCGGCCGAGGCGCAGGACATGGGCAGCGGAAGCCCGTTGTCGCCGATCGCGTACGCGGAGTCGCCCGCGGCGTACACGTCCGGGTGCGACACCGACCGCATCGAGCGGTCCACCACGATCTGCCCGGTCTCCGCGACCTCCAGTCCGCTCGCGGCGGCGATGGGGTGCACGGCGAACCCGGCCGTCCACACGGTCACGTCGGCCGGAATCGACGTACCGCCCGCGAGCGCGCGGCCCGGCTCGACCGCGTCGACGACGGTGTGCTCGTGCACGGTGATGCCCAACCGCTCGAAGGCCAGGCGCAGATGGCGGCGGGCCTTCGGCGACAGCCAGGCGCCCAGCTCGCCGCGCGCCGCGAGCGCCACGGACAGCCCGGGCCGCGACTCGGCGAGCTCGGTCGCCGTCTCGATCCCGGTCAGCCCCTCGCCGACGACGAGCACGCTGCCGCCCTCGCCGAGGCCGTCGAGCCGCTCCCGCAGCCGCAGCGCGGAGGCCCGTCCGGCCACGTCGAAGGCGTGCTCGGCGACGCCCGGCACGTCCTGCCGCGCCGCGGAACTGCCGAGCGAGTACAGCAGCGTGTCGTACGGGATCACGTCGTCCCCGCGGCCGTCCTGCTCGCCGGTCACGGTGACGGTCCTGCTGTCCGGGTCGACGGCGGTGACGCGGGCCAGCCGCAGCCGGACCCCGGTGCCCGCGAAGACGTCGTCGAGCTTGCGGAACGTGAAGTCCTGGCCGGCCGCGAGCTGGTGCATCCGCATCCGCTCGACGAACACGGGCTCGGCGTTGACGACGGTGATCTCGGTGTCGGCGGGGGAGAGGCGCCGCGCCAGGCTCCCGGCGGCGAAAGCGCCGGCGTATCCGGCGCCGAGTACGACGATGCGGTGCTTCATGGCGAGTGCTCCTTGTGTCGTTCGCGTGCCCCTTGAACGAGACGGCCCGACCTTTCCTGACAGCCATCCGCTGTGACCCGCGTCACGGAGGGAGGGGCCGGTGGCCATGCCCGGCAAGGACGGTTGGGTCCCGGTATGTTCCGAAGGGTGAGCGGCGACGAACCGGAAGCGGAGCAGAGGGCGAGGGACGAGCGCTCCGGAGAGGAGGGGGCGAGGGGCGAGCGTTCCGGCGAACGGGGAGTGAGAGGCGAGCGTTCCGGCGAGCAGGGGATGAGCGACGAGCAGGCGACGACGGCCCACGCCCGGCGCCGCGCGCGTCGGCTGCTCGGCTTCGTGCTCGCGATCGCCGCCCTGGTGGCGTGCTACTTCCTGCTCCCGCTCGACGGCCTCGGCCCCGGCCGCCCCGGCCTCAGCTGGACGCTCTTCGTGCTCGCGCTCGCGCTGATCGCCGCCGTGATCCTCCGGGAGATCCGCGACCTGCTGCTCGACAAGCCGGACACCCGGTCCGGCCTGGTCATCGCCGTGCTGATGGTGCTGTCGATCCTGGTGTTCGCCTCCGCGTACTACGGACTCGCCCACCATCCCGGCGAGTTCACCGGTCTGCGCACCCGGGTCGACGCCCTGTACTTCACGCTCGTCTCGGTCGCGACGGTCGGCTACGGCGACATCGCGCCCATCGGACAGACGGCCCGCGTCGTCGCCCTCCTGCAGATCGTCTACACGCTCGTCTTCCTGACCACGGCGGCCACCGCCCTGAGCCGCCGCGTACGCCTGGTCACGGAGAAACACCACGGACCCGGGCACGGGCACTCGGACGCACACGGGCACGGACACGCGCACAGGCGTGGGCGTGGGCGCGAGCGCGGGGAGCGGCGGCGCAAGGGCGGCGGCTGAGGTCGGCGGGCCGGGGCGCCCCGGCCCGCCGTACCGGTCAGGGCAGCAGCCCGAGATCCTTCAGGGCGCTCTCGAACTGGTTCCGGCCCGGGTTGTCCTGGCCCTGGCCCGGGTTGTCGTTCCCCTGCCCGGGCTTGTCCTTGCCCTGGCCGGGAGGCTCGGCCCGGCAGTTGCCCTGCGCCCAGGCGGGCAGCGCCCCGCACAGGCCCTGGGTGACCTGGTCGAGCGCGGGCGGCAGCGCGGGCGGCGTGACCGAGGGCGTGGGCACCGGCGGCTCGTCCTCCGCCGGAGGCGCCGTGGGCGTCGGGGTGGGCGTCGGCGTGGGCTTCGAACCCTGGTCCGGCGCGGGATCATCGGCCGGGGACTCCGGCTGCTGCGCCCCCGACCCGGCGTCCGAGTCCGACTCCGACCCGGGCTTCGACCCCGAGTCCGACCCGGACCCTCCCGCGCCTCCACCGGAGCCGGAACCCGACCCCGACCCGGAACCCGAACCGGAGCCCGAACCGTCCTGCGGCCCGTCCTGCTGCTCCTCCTGCGAGATCGACGGGTTCGGTGCGGGCTTGGCCTTCGGCTCGGAGGCGCCCCCGGTGAGGGCGAGGGCCGCGGCCATGCCCGCCGCGAGCACGACACCCGCGGCGATGCCCGCCTTGGCGGGAGTGCCGAGCCCCTCGGCGGCCGCGCCACCGGCGGCTCCCCCGGAAGCCCCCGT
>NZ_JBJURH010000047.1:0-7030 GCF_046098215.1 Streptomyces sp. Da 82-17 | reverse complement strand
GCGCGCGGTCTGCTCCGCAGACACGACGCGCCGCCCCTACGGGGCGGATGAATTGCCGCGCTCCGCGCGGGAATTCCAGCTCCGCTGGAATTCGCACCGGTCAACTCCGTTGCCCGGTGCGGGAATTGCTCCGCAATTCCCTTGGAGGAAATCGCTCCGCGATTCCCTTGGAGGAAATCGCTCCGCGATTTCCTCTGAAAGGCGCTGGCTAGCGGACGGGGTGCCGGACGAGTTTCGGCTCTTCCGTTCCTGACTGGACCTCAGCTCCCAGATATTCACGCTCTTTTCAATTAGACACAACCATAACGCACCCCAACACCTCGTGAAATCACCTGACTTGGTCTCCTGCTTCAGCACTCCAACTGCGCCCACATCCCAATTCCCATCAATTTCCTCCGCCAGCACAGGAATTAGTGAACTCATCGACCCAGCACCGCCTGCTGAACCCACCAACTGCCCAAGCAGTCACCTCTGCGTGAGACCAGGCGGCGAACGAGCATGCCGTCACGCTCGGCAACGCTCCTCTACACGGCGCGAGCCCTCGACCGAGGCATCTCATGTTCAAGGCACACATAGCCGGCGTGGCGCCAAGAGGGCCAGAGCTGCAAGCCGGGCAAACGCGAAGGCGGACAGAGAGGCAACCGGATGCTGCCCAATCAGCCCAGGCCAGGTGGGAGTTGCGTGCCTAGCCCCTTGCTTCTTGAAGGTGCGACGTGTCAGATCCGCACCACGGAAGAGGAGTAAGTCGATGCCCACCCGTCAGGCTTACGGGGCGCAGCGCCCGCAGCCCCGCCAGAAGAACGCGTACGCAGAACTCCGGGTCGGTGGTACACGCATTACCACCACACGCCGGACCTTCCGGAATATCGTGCGTGTGGTCACGCTTGGATCGGCCGTCGTGGTCGCCGTCGTACTGAACCTCATCTAAGTACCCGAGGGTGCTGCAGGGCCCTCGTGGCAGGAGGGCAGCATCTGGATGGCCGCCTCCTCGAGGGTGTTCAGCGTGGAGGGCGTATTGGGGTGCGGTCATGGTGTGGCGGCTGTGTGCCAGCTGCGCCTTGAACTGCTCCTCTGGGTCGGGCAGTTGGGTGTTCTCCACGGAGTGCTTGAGTTCCCCGGCGATTAACAGGGCGATGGGGCGCAGGCTGGTGTTGTCTGCGCCCCATCGTTGTGGGTGTCGATGTCGGTTCGGATGGTCTGTAGGGGTTGGGCTAGTCGGGGATGCGGGACGGGCAAGTGCTGAAGGGTTCGTTCAGGATGCAGTTGAAGAGTGCTGCCCAGTCGCTGCTGATGTCGGCGGCTCCTGCTTTCACGGTGTCGTCGCAGGACTTGTCGGTCAGGCCCCAGAGGGAGCCGTCCGGCCAGCCGGCTTGCTGCGTTCGGGTCTGGACGACGTCGAGGCAGGCCTGTGGTGCGTTCAGGCGCTTGAGTTCCTCGACGAGTTCCAGGTACTTGGGGTCGGTCACTGCCCTGGTCTGCTCGTCGAGTGTTGCCTTGGCCGCGGCCCGCTCCGATTCGGAGGAGCTGGCGCTCTGGTAGATCTTCAGCGCTTCGGTGTTCTTCTGCAGCTTCTTCTGGATCTTCTTCTTGTCCTCCGGGTTTGTCGGTGCGGTGCTCGGCTTCTCGGCGGCCAGTACGCCGCCGAGGAGTACGTCGGCGAACTTGGAGTAGAAGGCCTTCCCGGCCGCGTCGAGGTTGGGGTCCGTGAGGCCTGTAATGACCTTGTTCAGGTGCCCTAGGGCTACCAGGTAGATGATCTGGTCTTCTTGGGGTGCTTTCGGGTCGAAGGCCTTCTGGGACGCCTCGACGATGCCGCGCGCGATCTTGTTGAACCTGTCGCGCTCTTGCTGGGACAGGGTGTTGTCCTGGCTGAGCCGCAGGGCCTCTCCCAGTCCCTGGGCGAGATCTGAGGCGAACTTGTCGTCCCCTGTCGGTGCCTCGGTGGCCTGCTTGAGGAGGTCGTCCAGCGTCTTCTGGGCCTTCGCCTTTTGCTGGGCTGAGAGGTTGGATTCCGAGATCCGGGTGGTCACCTGCTTCTTGATCTCTTCCGGAGTCAGCTTCTGGAATTCCTGTGTCTGGGCGGTGGGGGCGTCCTCGTCTTCGCCCGGGAGCACGCCTTGCTTGTCGGTTTCCTCGTCCGTGCCCTGTTCGCCCTCCTGGGGCTGGGTCTGCTCGGCGTCCTGGGGCGGTGGTGTCTGTTCGCCTTCTTGGGGCGGCGGCTGCTCGCCTTCCTGCGGCGGCTGCTGCTCTTGCTCTTGGGGCGGAGGGGGTTGTACCGGGTTGGCGTCGGTCGGAGGGGGCGGCGGTGTCGGTTCTGCCTCGTTGGTTTCTGCTGCCTGGGCCTGGGTCGGTGCGGCAGGGTCTGCTTCAGCAGGCGTGCCTGCTGCCAGGGTTGTGCCGGACGTGGGGGTTATGGGGGCTGCTGTTGCGGCGGTTGCGGGGAGGGTGATGCCTCCGGCGATGACGGCAGCCGATACCACCGCTGTGGCCAGGCCGAGTTGGCGCTTGGGGCGGGAGTTGTTGCGGGGGCTGTTCGTGGGGTTCACGTTCACGGTTTCTCCTGTGCGGCGGGGCGCCTGTCGTCTGTGTTGTGCGGCTTCTTGTCGGTCCGGTGTTTTCCGGTGGGGCCGTACAACCAGTAGACCGATTTGATCTGTTTTGGTCACGACCCGAGGGCTCGTGGCTTGACGGATGCAAAGGGGTCGAGTTACGGCGCCTCGGTGGCGCGCAGGGTCTGGCCTGGGCCGGGGGGTGCTGAGGCCGGGGCGTGAGGCGTGGGCGGCCGGGGAATTCTGGTTCCGGCCTGGGGAAATTCCGTGGCGTGTTGCTCTCTGTAGTCGTAGGGGCGGGGTTCCGTACGGAATTTATGGCTGATGCGTTGTAATCATCCGAACTTGTTCTGATTTCCCGTCAGCTGCGGTCTTGGGGCTGGGTGTTGATGAGAGCAAAGTGGCGATTTCTTATTCAAGTGTCCCGGGTAGGTTTCTGGTCGTGGTGGGGTGGGGTGGTGGATAGAATTTGTTTGTGTATTGGGGTTTGTCGTTTTTGGCGGGCCGGGGTGTGTGATGGGTGCTGTGGGTGGTGGGAAGGCGTCTGCGGGGCGGATGGTCGGGGCGCGGGTTGCGGGGTATCGGGTGGAGGGTGAGTTGGGTCGGGGTGGGATGGCTGTGGTGTATCGGGCGAGGGATTTGCGGCTGCAGCGTACGGTGGCGTTGAAGTTGCTGCCTGAGGACATGGTTCGTAATGACACTTTTCGTCGGCGGTTTGCGCATGAGCAGCGGGTGGCGGCGGCTTTGGATCATCCTCATATCGTGCCGATTTTTGAGGCCGGTGAGGCGGATGGTGTTTTGTATATTGCTATGCGGTATGTGCCGGGGCCGGATTTGCGGGCGTTGTTGGATCGGGATGGTCCTTTGTCGGTTTCGGCTGCGTTGCGTATTGCTGCGCAGGTGGCTTCTGCTTTGGGGGCGGCGCATGAGCATGGTTTGGTGCATCGGGATGTGAAGCCGGGGAATGTGCTGGTGGCTGGGGGGACGGACAGTGATCATCCTGAGCATGTGTATCTCACGGATTTTGGGTTGACGAAGAAGTCTTTGTCGTTGACTGGTTTTACGTCTGTGGGTGAGTTTGTGGGGACGCTTGATTATGTGGCGCCGGAGCAGATTGCGGGTCGTCCGGTGGACGGCAGGTGTGATTTGTACAGCCTTGCTTGTGTTGTTTATGAGACGTTGGCGGGGCAGCCGCCGTTCAGGCGTGAGGATGCGTTGGAGCTTTTGTGGGCTCATCAGTACGACGTTCCGCCGGCCTTGAGTGAGAGGTGTTCGGGTGTGGGGGCGGCGGTGGATGATGTGTTGGCTCGGGCTTTGGCCAAGGCGCCTGAGGATCGTTTCGGGTCTTGTGTTGAGTTTGTGGCTGCTTTGCGTGCGGCGTTTCGGGGTGGTGGGGCGGGGTCGGCTGGGGGGTCGGGGTCGGGGGTGCGTGTGGCGACGCGGGTGGATCGTGCGGGTGGTGGGGCTTTGCCTGATCTTCCGGTGTGGGCTCGGCCGGTTTTCGGTGGGTTGTCGTCTGCGTAGGGGTGGGGTTTTTCAACTGCCGTGTTGGGGCGGTGAGTTGGTCTCGTGAGCCCTGTTCCCGGGGCTGTTCTCGGGGCTGCTCTCGGGGGCTGTTTTCGGGGGGCTTCTGGCGTAAGGGGTGTCGCGTTTTCGTGGCCCGTATCCGAATTGTTTGCATTCGTCAAGTCACGAACCCTCGGAACGTGACCAAAACGGACTAAACGGGCCTACTGGTTGTGCGGCCTCGCCGGAGACATCACGGACGGCATCGCGGTCGCAGACCCCACGCAAGCGCTCTTCCCGCCTCAGGAGGAATCATGAACACCACGTCCCCCACGCCCCGTAACGCCCGTTCCAAGCGTCCGCTGGCTCTGGCCACTGCCGCGGTGTCGGCTGTCGTCGTCGCCGGAGGTGTCGTTCTGCCGGCGACTGCTGCGTCGGCGGCTCCGATGTCCTCGACGTCGGCCACGACCGCGGCCCCCCAGCACGGCAAGCACAAGCTGGACTACTGCTGGGGCAAGCATCACAACAAGGACCACAAGCCCGGTAACGGCGGCAACGGCGGCAACGGCACCGGCGGTACCGGCAACGGCGGCGCCGGAGGCAACGGCGGCCCTGGCGGCAACGGCGGTAACGGCGGTAACGGCGGCAATGGCACCGGCGGTACCGGTACCGGTGGCAACGGCGGTAACGGCGGCGGCACCAGCACTCCCGAGGGCGGCCACGACAGCACCACCGGTGGCGGCGCCGGCGGCGACGGCGGTAACGGCACCGGCGGTACGGGCAACGGCGGCGCCGGAGGCAACGGCGGCCCGGGCGGCAACGGCGGTAACGGCGGCAACGGGACCGGCGGGAACGGCACCGGTGGCAACGGCGGTAACGGCGGGACCGGCGGCCACCACACCGACCACCACGAGAAGAACACCTGCTGGGCCGGCGGCAAGAAGTTCCACTGGCACAAGAAGTACAAGGTTTATTACATCGTGGTGAAGCACCACAAGCTGTACTTCTGGGACAGCTACAAGGACTTCCACTTCTTCGCCAAGCCCCACAACAAGCACTACTGGAAGCACGTGGACCACCACGACCGCTGGTGGGAGGACGAGAAGCACTGGTGCGACGAGGACAAGATCAAGGACAAGATCGAGGACAAGGAGGACGAGGACAAGGACAAGGAGCCGGACACGGACGAAGGCAAGGACACCGACGAGACCAAGGGCGGTGACGGCGGCGACGGCGAGGGCGGTGCCGGTAACGGTGGCGCCGGAGGCGAAGGCGGTGACGGCGGTGACGGCGTCGGCGGCGACGGCAACGGCGGCGCGGGCGGCACCGACGGCGACGGCGGCAACGGCACCGGAGGCACCGGCAACGGCGGCGCCGGAGGCTCGGGCGGCAACGGTGGCGACGGGACCGGCGGCACCGGCAACGGCGGGGCCGGCGGCGAAGGCGGTGACGGTGGCGACGGCACTGGCGGCACCGGCAACGGCGGCGCGGGCGGCACCGACGGTGACGGCGGCAACGGCACCGGAGGCACCGGCAACGGCGGCGCCGGTGGGGCCGGCGGCAACGGCGGCGACGGCACTGGCGGCACCGGCAACGGTGGGGCCGGAGGCGTGGGCGGCAACGGCGGCAACGGCACCGGGGGCGCGGGCAACGGAGGTGCCGGTGGCGGCGTCCTGTAGGGCGTAAGGGGATGAGGGCGGCAGACGGCGTGAGTCGTCTGCCGCCCTTGCTCTTGCCGTAGGCCCGTACGCCCGTACGCCCGTTGGCCCGTAGGCCCGTACGCCTGAAGCCCGTACGCCTGATGGCTGTGGGCTGTGGGTCAGCCGGGGGTGAGGAACTGTTCGGCCCAGACGGTTTTGCCGGTGGCCGTGTGGCGGGTGCCCCAGCGCTGGGCGAGCTGGCCGACCAGGAGCAGGCCGCGGCCGCCTTCGTCGAAGAGGCGGGCGCGGCGCAGGTGGGGGGCGGTGTTGCTGGAGTCGAAGACTTCGGTGATGAGGGTGTTGCCGGTGTGGATGAGGCGGAGGTGGATGGGGGGCCGGCCGTAGCGGATGGCGTTGGTGACGAGTTCGCTGACGACGAGTTCGGTGACGAAGGCGGTGTCGTCGAGGTTCCAGGTGTGGAGTTGGTCGGTGGTGAGGTGGCGGGCCTGGGCGACGGCGGTGGGGGTGGAGTCGAGGGGGTGGGTGGCGATGCGGTGGGGGTCGAGGGCTTTGGTGCGGGCGAGGAGCAGGGCGATGTCGTCGTCGGGGCGGTGGGTGAGCATCGTGGTGAGGATGCGGTCGCAGATGGTGTCGAGGTGAGTGGCGGGGCGGGCGAGGGTGGTGAAGAGGCGGTCGAGGGCTTCGTCGATGTCGTGGTCGCGGATTTCGAGGAGGCCGTCGGTGTAGAGGGTGATGAGGCTGCCTTCGGCGAGTTCGGTTTCGTACGTCTCGAAGGGGAGGCCGCCGAGGCCGAGCGGGGGGCCGGGGGGTACGTCGAGGAAGCGGACGGTGCCGTCGGGGGCGACGACGGCGGGTGGGGGGTGGCCGGCGCGGGCGAGGGTGAGGTGGCGGGTGGTGGGGTCGTAGACGGCGTAGAGGCAGGTGGTGCCGATGCCGGTGGCGGCTTCGGTGGTGGCGGTGGGGTCTTCGTCGGCGGAGAGGTGCAGGACGAGGTCGTCGAGGTGGGTGAGGAGTTCGTCGGGGGGCAGGTCGACGTCGGCGAGGGTGCGTACGGCGGTGCGGAGGCGGCCCATGGTGGCGGAGGCGCGGATGCCGTGGCCGACGACGTCGCCGACGACGAGGGCGACGCGGGTGCCGGAGAGGGGGATGACGTCGAACCAGTCGCCGCCGACGCCGAGGCGGTCGCTGGCGGGCAGGTAGCGGGTGGCGATGTCGAGGGCCTGCTGGTCGGGGAGGGTCTGCGGGAGGAGGCTGCGCTGCAGGGTGACGGTGGTGGTGTGGTCCCGGGTGTGAGGGGTGTGGGGGGTTGGGGTG
>NZ_JBJURH010000046.1:0-7123 GCF_046098215.1 Streptomyces sp. Da 82-17 | reverse complement strand
CGGTACAGCTCCTCGTACGCCGAGTCCTCACCCGCACGCATCGCGGCGACCAACTCGGCGTCGGACAGCGGGCTTTGGGAAGAGGAGAACAGCTCGTCGGACAGCGAAGCGTCGCCCCGCGCGGCCCCCGAACCCGCACCCGCACCTGCGCCCGCATCCGCAGCGGCATGTCTCCCACGTTGTGGTGGAACGCTGCCGCCCGCACCCCCGGACTCCGCGCCGGACGAGGAGTCCGAGACACCTGAGGCACCCGAGGAACCGAGGGGGCCGCCCTGATGGGGCACCTGCCGGAAGGGCAGGCCGCCGGAGTCCACGCCGCCCCCGGAGACGCCGCCCTCGGAGGCGCCTCCCCCAGGGACACCTCCCCCGGAGAGTGGCTCGTCCCGCCCGTCAACGCCCATAGCGCGCAGCCCCCGCACAAACACTCCGACCTAACTCGAGAAAGAGTGTCACACGCGTCAACAAGACCGGCGCCCGAATGTGGGCAACCACCCGTCCGGGGCGAGTTCCGGAAAACACCCCTCTGCCGATCACTCATTCGGGGCACACTGAACAGGTATGCCGAGAACGCGGGTTGACTGCCGCGAAGCCGCGGACAAGCCGCGGAGAAGCCGCCGGGAAGCGGAGAAGAAAGAACTTCCCCTGGCTTCCCTGGCTTTCCCGGCTTCCCGGCTTTCCCGTTCAGGGCCCCGAACGCCCGTAAAGGATCAGGCCGGCCGGGACCGCAGGCCCTCCAGAAGGATGTCGAGCAGCCGGGCCGAAGCCGCCGCCTGCTGGGCCGGATCGGGCAGCGAAGGCGCAGCCGTGGCTATCACCAAAAGCACGTCCGCCACCGTCACGTCCGCCCGCAGCGCATCCGCCGCACGCGCTCGCTCCACCAGCTGGCCGACCACCTCGAGCAGCGCCGCCGTACCCGAATCGAGGTCACCGACCCCCTGCTCCGCCGACTGTCGCTGCTCCACCAGCCGCAGATCCGGCTGGGCATGCCGCTGCTGCGGCACCCGCGCCGGGTCCAGGGCCGCGTCCTGCGCGGCGTCCGCCGAACCCTCGTCGGCCACGCCCACCCGCAGCACCTGCGGCGGCAGCAGCCGGCCCGCGCCCGACGCCACCGACGTCCGCAGGAAGCGGGACAGCGCCGACCACGGCTCGTCCTCCTGGCCGAGGGCCGTCCGCGCCTGCTCCGTCAGCCGCGCGGTCTCCTCCTCGGCGATCCGCCGCACGAGGACGTCCTTGCTCGGGAAACGGCGGTAGACCGTGCCCACCCCGACCCGCGCCCGTCGCGCCACGTCCTCCATCGGCGCCCCGTAACCCAGCTCGCCGAACACCTCGCGCGCCGCGCGCAGCACGTGCTCCAGATTGCGCTGGGCGTCCACGCGCAACGGAGTACTGCGCGCGCCGTCCACCGCCCCGTGCCGCTGATGGCCGTCCGCCGCCGCAAGAGCCGACGCGGAACCCCAATGAGAATCCTGAATGTGCATGAGCGTTCCCCCGGTAATGACGTCTCCCCCCGGAGACTTCCCCGCCTGACCGCCGGTGCGCGAAGGATGGGTCTGTCCAAGATCAACTGGTACTTCCCCCGCACCCCGGCCACACACGAACATAGTTGAGCCGGAGTCAATTCAGAAGGGGCCTGTTCCGCACGGTGCGCCCCCCGATCGGAGTACGCACCGGTTCCACCCCGATTGCACCCCTGTCGGAGCCGTCCAAGTCACACTCTGACCTGCGTATTTCCGGAAAGCCGCGGCACGAACCGGAACCCGCGCCCCCGCAGACTTCCGGTCACACAAATTGCCGGGCCTGTGGACAAACGCGCGGCCGCGGTGCGTCATGGACAGGTGATGGCTGCAAACTCCCGGGGGAGGGCCCCCGGATCCCCCCGGGCTCGCATTCTCGTCGTCGGCGGCGGCTACGTCGGCCTGTACACCGCGCTGCGGCTGCAGAAGAAGCTCAAACCCGAGCTCAGGGAGGGGTCCCTGGAGATCGTCGTGGTCACCCCGGACCCGTACATGACGTACCAGCCGTTCCTGCCCGAGGCCGCCGCCGGATCGATCTCGCCCCGCCACGTCGTCGTACCGCTGCGCCGCGTCCTCGACGGCTGCAAGGTCGTCGTCGGCGAGGCCCAGTCCATCGACCACGCCAAGCGCACCGCGACCGTCACCACCCTCGCCACCGAGGAGGAGGGCACCGGCGCCGTCGAGATCTCGTACGACGAACTCGTCCTCGCGCCCGGCTCCATCTCGCGCACCCTGCCCGTGCCCGGGCTCGCCGACTACGGCATCGGCTTCAAGACCGTCGAAGAGGCCATCGGCCTGCGCAACCACGTCATCGAGCAGATGGACATCGCCTCCTCCACCCGCGACCCCGCGATCCGCGACGCGGCCCTCACCTTCGTCTTCGTCGGCGGCGGCTACGCGGGCGTGGAGGCCCTCGGCGAGCTGGAGGACATGGCCCGCTACGCCTCGCGGTACTACCACAACGTCAAACCCGACGACATGAAGTGGATCCTCGTCGAGGCCTCGGACCGCATCCTCCCCGAGGTCGGCGAGGAGATGGGCCGCTACACGGTCCGCGAACTGCGCCGCCGCAACATCGACGTACGCCTGGAGACCCGCCTCGAATCCTGCCAGGACCGGGTCGCCGTACTCGACGACGGCTCCCGCTTCCCCACCAGAACCGTCGTCTGGACCGCCGGCGTCAAACCGCACCCCGTGCTCGCCGCGACCGACCTCCCCCGCAACGAACGCGGCCGCCTCAAGTGCACCGCCAAGCTCGCCCTGGACGACACCACGCACGCGTGGGCGGCGGGCGACGCGGCCGCGGTGCCCGATCTCACCGCCGACGAACCCGGCAAGGAGTGCGCCCCCAACGCCCAGCACGCGGTCCGCCAGGCCAAGGTGCTCGCCGACAACATCGTCGCCTCCCTGCGCGGCCGGCCGCTGACGGACTACGCGCACAAGTACGCCGGTTCCGTCGCCTCGCTCGGCCTGCACAAGGGCGTCGCACACGTCTACGGGCGGAAGTTGAAGGGCTACCCCGCCTGGTTCATGCACCGCGTGTACCACCTCAGCCGGGTGCCCACCTTCAACCGGAAGGCCCGCGTCCTGGCCGAGTGGACCCTCGCCGGGCTCTTCAAGCGCGAGATCGTCTCCCTGGGCTCGCTCGAGCACCCGCGTGCGGAGTTCGAACTCGCGGCCGGAGGAGAGCGCCCGAAGGAGTCCTCCTGACCGGAGCGAGGAACTCCCCGCACAGCACCGGCGTCTGACGGATGTCAGTCCGGTCGGACAGACTGGACCCGACCACGGGCGAACCGCCCCTCGACCTTCCACGAGGCATCCACCAGTGCCGTGTCTCGACCCAGAAGCGAACACACGAGGCCTAACGCAGTGAACTTCACGCGCTGGAGCGCCCGACTCCCCGGAACGCAGCGCCGCGCCGCAGCACGGTCCGACCGCGGATCCGTGCCCGCAGCCCGCGCCGAGCACCCGGCGGACGAAGCGGACGACACCGCTCCCACGCCCGCCGTCGAGGACATCCCCGTGCGCGGGGTCCTCGACCGCGTCCCCGCCCTCGTCGCCCTGGTGCACGGCCCCGACCACCGCATCGCGTACGTCAACGACGCGTACGCCGAGGCCTTCGGCCCCCGCCCCGTGGGCGCGCCCGCGCACGAGGCACTGCCCGAGCTGGAGGAGCTCGGCCTGCTCCCGCTGCTCGACCAGGTCCTGCGCAGCGCCAAGCCGCGCACGGTCAAGTCCCGCAAGGTCCCCGGCGGCAAGTCGTACACGTTCACGTGCACCCCGCTCGACACCCCCGACGGCGGCGGAGTCCTCGTCTTCGCCGCCGACGTCACCGACCAGGCCGAGGCCGCCGAGCGGCTCCGCGCCAGCGAACGCCGCCACCGCGAGACCGCCGTCACCCTCCAACGCTCCCTGCTGCCCCAGGAGTTGGAGGGCCCGGACGACCTCCGTATCGCCGCCACGTACCAGCCCGGCGGCACGGACGCCGCGGTCGGCGGGGACTGGTACGACGTGATCACCCTCGGCGGCGGCCGCACCGCCCTCGTCATCGGGGACGTCATGGGCCGCGGCGTCCGAGCCGCCGCCGTCATGGGCCAACTCCGCACGGCGGTGCGGGCGTACGCACGCCTGGACCTGCCCCCGCACGAAGTGCTGCAACTGCTCGACGGCCTCGCCGCGGAGATCGACGCCAGCCAGATCGCCACCTGCGTCTACGCGGTCCACGACCCCAACGAGGGCCGCCTCACCTACGCCTCCGCCGGCCACCTCCCGATCCTCGTACGCGACGAGGAGGGCGGCCTGCACCGCGCGGACGAGCCGACCGGCCCGCCCCTCGGCACCGGCGGCTGGATGCACACATCGGGCTCCCTGCCCTTCCCGCCCGGTGCGACGGCCGTGCTCTACACCGACGGCCTGGTGGAGCGGCGGGACGAGGACATCGACCAGGGGGTCGCCGCCCTGGAGCAGGCCCTGGCGGGCGCGACCGGCACCCCGCAGGTGGTCTGCGACCGCCTCATCCGCACCCTCGGCGTGACCGCCGAGCACGACGACGACGTGGCCGTGCTGGTCCTGCAGCACCCCAAGCGCACCGGCGTCGACGCGGAGCGCTTCCGCGGCGCCGCCCTGGAACTGCTCGGCGGCGTGGAAGCGGCACCACGCGCGCGTGCCTTCGCCTCCGGCGTCCTTGCCAGCTGGCGCTTCCCGACGGAGCTGCACGACCTGGGCGTCCTCGCGGCCAGCGAACTCGTCGCCAACTCCCTGCAGCACGGCACCCCGCCGATGCGCCTCAGACTCCGCCGTACGGACCGCCGCCTGATCGTCGAGGTCACCGACGGGGACGACCACCTGCCCCGCCGCCGCAGAGCCGAGCCGGCGGACGAAGCGGGCCGCGGCATCGCCATCGTCGCGACGATCGCGTCCGCCTGGGGCTCCCGCCGGACGCCGGGCGGCGGCAAGGCGGTCTGGTGCGAATTCGCCTTGCCGCGCGAGTAGCCCTCAAGTAGTACGGGCCGGTCGCCCGCCGTCAGGCGCTGACCACCTCGGGCGCGGGCTTGCCCTCCCGTACGACCAGGCTCTTCTTCTCGGCCCACGGGTGGTTCTGGGCCGGCGTGAGCGAGCGCCCGAGCTTCAGGGCGAGCGCGGTGATGCCGAGCGAGAAGAGCACGAACACCACGATGTACGGCCCGTGCAACGAGGCGCCCATCGGCCCGCCCACCGCGGGCCCCACGGCCAGCGCGAGCTGCTTGACCAGCGCGAACGCCGAGTTGTACTGACCGACCATGCCGCCCGGCGCCAGATCCGCCACCAGCGGCGCGACGGTCGGCGACAGCATCGCCTCCCCGATCCCGAACAGCGCGTACGTGGAGATGAACGCGGCCGTCGCCATCGCCTGGCTGCCGTGCCCGAGGCCCGCGTACCCGGCGAAGAGCCAGGCCACCGCCCAGATCAGCCCGACCGACGCGATCACCCGCGAGCGCTTGCGCCGCTCGACGAACTTCAGCACCAGGAACTGCGCCACCACGATCGCTCCGGTGTTGGCGGCCAGCGCGATCCCGAGCGTGGACGGCGAGATCCCGGCGGCCTCGACGCCGTACGCGGACAGGCCGGACTCGAACTGTCCGTAGCAGGCGAAGAAGAGCACGAAGCCGAGCACGCACAACTGCACCATGGCCCGGTTGCCGAACAGCCGCTTCCAGCCGCCCTTGGCCTGCGGAGTGGCGTCCCCGATCCGCGGCTGCGCGGGCAGCTTCACCGTGGCCATGATCGCGACGAGGATCAGGAACATGGCGGCCTCGATCGCGAAGAGCAGCGTGAAGTCGCCGGGCCGCTCCCGCTTCACGATCTGCCCGCCGATCAGACCGCCCACGCCGAGGCCCAGGTTCTGCAGGAAGAACTGCATGGCGAAGGCCCGCGTGCGCGTCTCGGGCGTCGAGCACTCCACGATCATCGTGGCGAGCGCCGGCTGCATCACGGCCTGACCGGCGCCCAGCAGCGCCGAGGACGCGAGGACCAGCTGCGGGTTCGTCGCGAGCCCGAGGCTCATCGCGCCGATCGCGGCGGTCACCAGGGCGGCGAGCAGCACAGGCAGCGGACCGCGCCGGTCGACGGCACGACCGGTGAACGGCAGCACCAGGAGCGCGGCCACGGCGAAGACGGCGAGCACGATGCCCGCCGTCGTAGGACCGAGTTCCCGCACCTGTGCCACGTAGACGTAGAGGAACGGGACCGTGAAGCCGAGACCGAACGCACTCAGCGCGTTGCCCACGTGGATCCGGCGCATCGCTGCGCCCATCGCCCTGGTCACTTTCACCTGCCTTAGGAGTCGCTTCAGGAGTTAGACCTGAAGACTTAGAAGCTAAAGTTCAGAGCTAAAGAGTACGGCTCGAAGGTCTTTAGTGCAAAGTCGCAGCGTGCGATACTGCCGGGCATGGGTGACACCGCCGATGCCGCAGCACCGACCGAGCCGACCCTCGAGGAGCAGATCGCCGCGTACCAGCGCGAGTTCGAGGACCTCGACCCCCAGGTCGAGCAGGTCGTCTCGGCGCTCGGCCGCCTCAACCGCCGCATGAACGTGGCGTACGGCCGCCAGACGGCGACGCTCGGCATCAGCAACGCGGAGTGGGAGGTCCTGAAGGCCCTCGTCCTCTCCGGCGCTCCGTACCGCCTGGGCCCCGGCGAGATCGCCAAGCGCCTCGGCCTCACCCCCGCGGCGATGACCCACCGGATCGACCGCATGGTCGCGGAGGGCCTGGTGACCCGGGACCGCGACGAGTCGAACCGGGTACGGGTCATCATCGAGCTGACGGACACGGGCCGGGAGAAGTGGCTGGAGGCGATGCGCCTCGCCACGGTCTTCGAAGAGGACCTGCTGCAGGACCTCTCCGGGGACGAGCGCGGACTGCTCGGCGAGCTGCTGACCAGACTGCTGCGCCGCGTCGAGGACGCCCAGCCGGACGCCGGCGGCCGGCTCTCCGACCTGGACTGAGCCGTGGTGAACCGGGGGTTGACACGCCCTGTCCGGATCCGTAAAGTTCTTCGGGTTGCCACGGAGCTGTAAGGGTTCTGTGGCGGCACCTCTCGCCGCGAAAGCGGCAAACCAAACTCAGCAC
>NZ_JBJURH010000045.1:0-8730 GCF_046098215.1 Streptomyces sp. Da 82-17 | reverse complement strand
CCCGGCAGCCGCGATCCCCGCACCGGAACCGACGAACAACCCGGCACCGATCACACCACCGATCGCGATCATGGACAGATGGCGGTTCTTCAGACCCGCCTTCAGGCCGTCGCCGGACGGTGCCTCTTCCGGGGGTACGGAAGGGCTGTCTTGCTTCGCAAGGGACGGTTGCGAGGTCATGGACGAATCCTTAAGTTCTCGGGTCACGAGCCCGTGCATTCAAACCCGAGGACCTACGGATTCGGAAGTCCTGATTCCGATTCGTTGTCTGAAAGCCCGGAGTCAAGCGGCAGGAGGCCCGTCGTCCCGACCCGGGCGAGGCCCTCGCCGCCCGCTCGTGCCACACTCAGAGCCATGCGCGTGTACCTCGGCTCGGATCATGCCGGCTACGAACTGAAGAACCACCTCGTCGAGTGGCTCAAGGCCCATGGGCACGAGCCCGTGGACTGCGGTCCCCACATCTACGACGCCCAGGACGACTACCCGCCGTTCTGCCTGCGTGCCGCCGAGAAGACGGCCGCGGACCCGGACTCCCTCGGCATCGTGATCGGCGGCTCCGGCAACGGTGAGCAGATCGCCGCGAACAAGGTGAAGGGCGTCCGCTGCGCCCTCGCCTGGAGCGAGCAGACCGCCGCGCTCGGCCGCGAGCACAACAACGCCAACGTGGTGTCGATCGGCGGCCGCATGCACACCCTCGACGAGGCGACGAAGTTCGTGGAGATCTTCCTGTCGACGCCGTACTCCGACGAGGAGCGGCACACGCGCCGGATCGACATGCTGTCGCGGTACGAGACGACGGGCGAGCTCCCCGCCATCCCGGCCCACCACCCGCAGCAGCCGTAACAGGTCCCGGGGCTCCGCCCCGGCCCCCGGCTGTTTTCGGCTACCGCGCCGTCGTGGCTGGTCGCGCAGTTCCCCGCGCCCCTCTCGGGGCCCGTACCTCGCTGTGCCCACGACGGCGCCGCAGCCGAGCACGAACCGAAGGAGACCCCGTGCCCGAAGGGCACACGATTCACCGGCTTGCCGCCGACCACCGCGAGCGGTTCCTGGACCACGAGGTCCGCACCTCCAGCCCCCAGGGCAAGTTCTCCGACGCCGCCGCCCTCCTGGACCGCCAGGTCATGGACGCCGCCGACGCCCACGGCAAGCACCTCTTCCTCGGCTTCGGCCCCGCCGGCCACGTCCACATCCACCTCGGCCTCTTCGGCAAGCTGAACTTCGGCGCCACCCCCGCGCCCCCGCCCACGGACACCGTCCGGCTCCGCCTCGTCGGCCCCACCGCGTACGCGGATCTGCGCGGCCCCACGACCTGCGCGCTGATCACGGACGCCGAGAAGCAGGCGATACACGAACGCCTCGGCCCGGACCCGCTGCGCCCCGTCGACGGCGCCACCAACGACCCGGACAAGGCGTGGAAGCGGATCTCCCGCTCCCGCACCACCGTCGCCGCGCTGCTCATGGATCAGAAGGTCATCGCGGGCGTCGGCAACGTCTACCGCGCCGAAGTCCTCTTCCGGCACGGCATCGACCCGTACCGCTTGGGCAGGGATCTGTCGTACGAGGAGTGGACCGCGGTCTGGGACGATCTGGTCGGGCTGATGCGCGAAGGCGTGCGGCTCAACCGGATCGACACCGTCCGGCCCGAGCACACCCCGGAGGCGATGGGCCGTCCGCCGCGCGTCGACGACCACGGTGGCGAGGTGTACGTCTACCGCAGGGCGAACCAGCCCTGCCACATCTGTGGCGGCGAGATCCGCACCGCCGATCTCGCCGCCCGCAATCTGTTCTGGTGCCCGGACTGCCAGCGCCGCTAGCGGTACACCCGCAGCCAACTCCCGTACGGGAAGGGCGCGTTCAGAAGCCGTGCGGCAGCCACGGCGCGACCGTGCCGGAGAACGCGAGCGCCGTGCGGGCCAGCGCCCCCGGCCGCTCCTCCCGTACCCGGCCCGCCGCCGCGAGCCCGGCGAGGGAGAACCCGCCCAGGTAGGCCGAGCCCAACTCCCGTACGGACAAGGAGAGTTCGGCCGGGGCGTCGGTGCGCTCGCAGACCGCGCCCGCCGGGCCGCCGGAGAGCCGCCAACGGCCCGTGTTCCAGGGGCAGAAGGGGTCGGAGACGTCCAGGACGACGTCCACGTCCACCGCGTACGTACGCGCCGCGAGGGCCGCGCCGACCTCGACCGGGCGCAGATGCAGACCGTCCCGCAGCCGCACCGAGCAGCGCCTGATGTCGGAGACGAGGTGCTGCCAGGCGTCGTCCGCCGGGCGGTTGGGCAGCGACACCGTCGTCATCAGGTCCAGGTCGAAGAGGAACCGGCACAGCGCCGCGTACGCCGCGGGCTCCGTCGCCTCCAGGTCGTCCACCGCGACCACGCCCGTCGGGCTGTCCGACGCGTCCCACTCCGGCCGCAGGCGGTACCGCGCGTACCCCACGAGCTCGCCGTCCCGCTCGGCGAGCAGGCACTGCCGGGCCGACGCGCCGGACCGCTCCGCCGCCGGGTCGACCACGCCCTGCCGCTCCCAGCCGGGCCGGCGCGCGAGCATCCCGGGCCGCCCGGGCACCTGCCGCGCGTACACCGCCTCGCACGCGGCCAGCACCTCCGGCTCCGCCGGGTCGGCCAGCCGGAGCGTGAACGCGTCGACGCCGGGCGGGAGTTGGAGGCTCACCTGGTCCGTGCGGATGGCGGCGCCGAGGCGCTGGGTGCTGACGCCGTACCCGAACCGGCCGTAGATCGCCGGTTCGGACGCGGTCAGCACGGCGAGGGGCTCGCCGAGCGCACGCACGTCGTCGAGCTGGCGCCGCATCATCGACGTGAGGACGCCGCGCCGCCGGTGCGTCGACGCCACGCTGACCATCGTCACGCCCGCCGTGGGCACCGCCGCACCCCCCGGCACGGTCATCCGGAACGAGAACGCGCCCGCCGAGCCGACGATCCGCTCGCCGTCCCACACCGCGAGCGAACGCTCGAACTCGGTGATGTCACGGAAGAACGCGCGCGCCTCCTCCGGCTCCGGCACGCCCCCGAAGGCCAGCTCCAGCCCGCCGAACCAGGCCTCCCAGTCATCGGGCCGCAGCACCCGCACGTCAGTCGTCATGCGCCCATGCCTATCAACGCCCGCAGGCGGGGGCGAGGGAATTTCGCCCGTCACGCCCGTCACGCGCGGACCGCGCGGCCCGCTCGACAGAGGGACAACAGGGGCCGACCGTGCGCATCTCCACCCCGGCTGTATAGAGTCCGCGAGCAATGGCCGTACGACATAGGAGCCGCCGCGACCCCGAGCGGCGCGCGGCAGCGGAGACGTTCCCGGCCCGGTTGCGCAAGCGTCTGCACCGGGCCCGCATCGTCCTGCGCAAATCCGGTGTCGACTACTTCCGCGGCGACGGCTCCGACTGGATCGCTCTGGTCGGGCTGCTCCTGACCATCCCGGTGATCGCCGTCGGCACGCTCGCCATGCCGGTGTGGATCTCGCCGGCCCTGCTCGTCGTGCCGATCGTCGCGGGCGGCCTGCTGCTCCGCCCGGCCAGCCTGCTCGGCCTGTACGCGACGGCCGCCGTCGCCCTGATCGTCGAGTCGGTGCGGCTCGGCCCGTACACCGAAGGGCCCTCGCGGGTCACGCCCGGCATCGTCCTGACGGTCGCGGCCTGCGGCTTCTTCGGGCTCGTCATCGCGCAGTTCCGCAGTCGCGTCGGGGTGCCGTGGCGGCGCGGCGGCACGATGCTGTTCGACCTGCGCGAGCGCATCAAGACGCAGAGCAAGCTGCCCAAGCTGCCGCCCGGCTGGCACCGCGAGATGGCGCTGCGCCCGGCCGGCGGCCAGTCCTTCTCCGGCGACTTCGTGGTCGCCGCCCGCACCAACGGCGGCCGGACCCTGGAGGTCGTCCTCACCGACGTGTCCGGCAAGGGCATGGACGCGGGCTCCCGTGCGCTGCTGCTGTCCGGCGCGTTCGGCGGGCTGCTCGGCTCGCTGCCGCCGCACGCCTTCCTGCCCGCCGCCAACGGCTACCTGCTCCGGCAGGACTGGGACGAGGGCTTCGCGACCTCCATCCACCTCGCCCTCGACCTGGACTCCGGGGACTACGAACTGCTCTCCGCCGGCCACCCGCCCGCCGTCCAACTGCACGCCGGGACGGGCCGCTGGGAGGAGAAGTCCGCCGAGGGGCCGCTGCTCGGGGTGTACGACGGGGCGCAGTTCGACCCCGTGAAGGGATGCCTGCGTCCCGGCGACGTCCTGATGCTGTTCACCGACGGCCTGGTCGAGACGGCCGAGCGGGACCTCTCCGAGGGCATCGACCGCCTCACCGGCGAGGCCGATCGGTATGTCGCCGGGGGCTTCCACGGGGCGGCGTGGCACCTCATCGAGGCCGTGGCGAAGGACGTCAACGACGACCGGGCGTTGCTGCTGATCTGCCGGGACGGGTAGGCGGGGTCCCGTCTGCGGGGTGCGGTTTCGTCGCCGGGTGCGGCCCGTCCTGGGCCGGTCGCGCAGTTCCCCGCGCCCCTGAAGGCGTGCGGCTGCGCCGCTGCCTTCTCGGGGAGAGCGCGGCGAAGCCGCAAGCTCTCAGGGGCGCGGGGAACTGCGCGCTCAGCCCACTGCGGCCCGCACCCGGCGACGAGACAGCAGCTCGGGGACCCGGCCCGCCGCAAGGGGCCCGAGGACCGCGAGCAGCAGGACGTACCCGGCGATGAAGGGCGACAAGCGCTCGTCGAGCCCCGCGGCGGCGGCCATCGTGGCGAGGATCAGTGCGAACTCCCCGCGCGCGAGCAGCGTCGTGGAGATGTTCACCGCCGGGCCGCGCCCGAAGCCGTACACCCGCGCCGCCGCGAACCCGGCCAGCACGTTCATGGCGAGTGTCAGCACCACCGCGGCCAGCACCGGCCACAGCACCACCGGCAGGTCGCCGGGGTCGATGGAGAGGCCGAAGGCGAAGAAGAAGATCGCGCCGAACGCGTCCCGCAGCGGGTGGACCAGCTTCCGGATGCGTTCGCCCGAACTCGTCGAGCCGAGCATCAGGCCGACCATGAACGCCCCGATCGCGTCCGCGACCCCGAACCACTCGGAGACGCCCGCGAGGAACACGGCCGCGCCGAGGAAGGAGATGACGAGCAGCTCGTCGTCCGGGGTGTCGATGAGCCGTCCGACCAGGCGCGTGCCGTACCGCGCGGCGAGTGCGAGCAGCAGCAGGAAGCCGAAGGCCTTGGCGCCGTCGAGCAGGGCCGAGGAGAGGCTGTCGGCGCCGGACAGGACCGGCTGGAGCGCGGCCAGGTAGAGGGCGAGGAAGATGTCCTCGACGACGATGATCCCGAGGATCGGCTTGGTCTCCGGGTTGCCGAGCCGGCCGGTGTCGACCAGGACCTTCGTGACGATCGCCGACGACGAGATGCCGAGCACACCGGCGAGCACCAGCGCCTCGGAGGTGCCCCAGCCGAGGGCGAACCCGAACCCGAGGCCCGCGCCGACGTTCAGCGCGAGATACGTACCGCCGGCCACGGCCATCTTGCGGCCGCCCGCCTTGAGGTCGTCCATGTGGAACTCGAGGCCGAGGTAGAAGAGCAGCAGCACCAGGCCGAGCGCCGAGAGCATCTCCAGGTCGTGCGGGTCGGAGAGCAGGACGACGCCGGGGGTGTGCGGGCCGAGGAGGATCCCGGCCAGGATGAAGAGGGGGATGGTGGGCAGTCCGATCCGGCCCCCGAGCCGGGCCAGGACCGCGGCGGCGAGGAAAGCGCCGCCCATGGCTATCAAGGTGTCTGCGTGTCCGATGGGCCGTACCTCCGGGTCGGGTCGTGCGCGGTCGGGTGGGACGCGTAGGCATACGGGACACTCCTTCGGCAAGCAAAGGGAGCGTCAAGAAAGCGTCAATAGTTAGGTTACCAAACGAACCGGGGCGGGGATCGAGGGACCGATGCCGGGCCCTTCCGGCCGCAACCACGGGACCGGTGCCGGGCCTTTTCGGCCGCAACCACGGGACCGGTGCCGGGCCTTTTCGGGGCGTACGCGAGAATGCCCGGCAGGGACGCGCAGCGGGATCTGCGCGGGGAGGGGACGGGATGGAGCCGCAGCACCGGCTGAGCCTCGCCGAGGTCGAGTCGCTCGCCCGCGACGCCCACGCCGAGCAGACCGACAAGGCCGGCCGCCCGTACGCCGAACACCTCGCCGCCGTCGCCGCCGGAGTGCGCGCCCGCGGCGGCGACGCCGACCAGCTCGCCGCGGCCTGGCTGCACGACGCGGTCGAGGACGCCGCGCTCACCGAACAGTGGCTGGCCGACGCCCCGTTGACGGCCCGTACGAAGGACATCGTGCGCGCGCTCACCAAGCGCCCCGGCGAGAGCCCGCAGGAGTACGCCGACCGCATTCTCGCGACGCCCGGCGCCACTCTCGTCAAAGCCGCCGATCTGGCGCACAATGCCGATCCGGCCCGGCTCGCCGCCCTGGACGGGCCGACCCGCGACCGGCTGACGCGCAAGTACGCCGACATGCGCGCCCGGCTCGGACTCGCGGACGAGGCGTGAGCGCGCTGTCCAGGGACCGGGGGTGCGGTGTGAGGGTCCAACGAAACTGCAGGTCAAAGAGGTTGGCGATGATAGGTTCCCGCGCGTGGTGAACGTGGTGGGTGGGGCGCACGCGGCGACCGCGCAGACGGACGCGGGCGTGCGGACGGGCGGACCCGAGGCGCCCGCGAACGCGGCAAGCGTGGCAGTGAACGCGCCGGCGAGCTCGGCCGGGAACGCGGAAGTGAACGCGGCCGGGAACGGAACGGCGGCACGCGCAGGAGACCCGGGGGAGTCGTCCCGGCCGCTCGACCTGCGGACCTGGCGCTGGCGCCCCGCCGCACGCCGCCCCGTCGCCGCCGCCGGGAGCGTGCTGCTCGCCGCCGTGACGACGCACGTCGCCCGCGGCGCGTACCCGGCGGAGCCGGTGGCGTACGGGCTGCTCGCAGCGGCGGTCGTCCTGGCCGCGGCCGGCGCGCTGGTCGGACGTGAGGCTCCCGGTGCGCAGGGTGCGCGGGGTGCGCAGGGAGTGCGGGGCGGTTTCGCCGGGCGCGGGAACCGCGGGCTCGCGGCCGTACTGCTGCTGATCGGCGCCCTGTTCGCCGTGGCCGGGGCCTGGACCGCGGCCGACGCGTACGCGCTCCCCGGCCCCGCCCGGCTCGCCGTCACCGCGGGCGCGGGCGCGCTCGGCCTGCTGCTGCTCGGGCTCCGCACGCCGTTCGGGCGGGCCGGGCTGATCGGCGCGGGCGCCACGGCCGGGCTCACGGCACTGTGGGAGCTGGCCGCGCTCGTGGTCGACGGTGAACCCGCCCGGCTCGGCGCTCTGTCGGCGGTCGCCTCCGTCGTCCTGCTCGGCCTGCTGCCCCGGATCGCGCTGCGCGCCACCGGGCTCACGGCCATCGACGACCGGCGCTCGGCGGGCAGTTCGGTCAGCCGCCACCATGTCGCCGACGCGCTCGCCGACACCCACCGCGGACTCGTCGTCGCCACCGTCCTCACGGCGGGCTCGGCGGCTGCCGCGGGCTGGCTGCTCACCGCGGCCGCGCCCACGCCGTGGACGGTCCTGGCCACCGCGGTCACCGCCGTCGTCCTGCTCGCCAGGGCCCGCGCGTTCCCGCTGGCCGTCGAGGTCGTCGCGGTCTTCGCCGCCGCCGCGGTCCTGGTCGTACGGCTCGCCGCGCTCTGGCTGCGGAGCACCGACGGGCCCGGCCCGCTGCTGCTCCTCGGCCTCGCCGCCGCGCTTCCCCTGCTCGCCCTCGTCCTGCAGCCCGCACCGCCGCTCGCCCGGCGCCTGCGACGCGCCGCGGACCTGGTCGAGTCGACCGGAGTGGTCGGCCTGTTGCCGCTCACGGTCGGAGTCTTCGGTGTGTACGCGCACCTGCTCGGCGGATCCTGAACGGGCAGCAGGGGAGAGGGACATGATGCCGAACGGAGACCGCGCTCCTTCCACGCACGAGGGCACGCCGGGGCCTTCCCTGGAGAAGAAGCCGGACGCCCCCGCGCCCGCCGGGGCGCCCGGCCCGTCGCTGACGAAGCGAACGGACGGGACGGAAGCACCACGCGTGCTTGACGACTTCGCGGAGCCGGAGGGGGACACGGCTGCGGGGCCCGTGCCGGGCGCTGTGCCGGCGCCGGCGCCGGCGTCGGTGCCGGGTCCTGCGCCTGCTCCGGTCACGTCTGCGGCGGCGGGGCCTGCTCCGGTCACGCTTCCGGGCTCGGGGGCGGCTGCGGGGTCGGCCCCAGGAATGTCCGCGGCCCCGGCTCCGGCTGCCGCTTCGGCTCCGCTTTCGGTCCCGACTACGGCCGCGCCTCCGGCCCCCGCCCCGACGTACCCCCAGACCACCACCCACGCCTCAGCCCCCGCCTCCGCCACGGCCTGGTCGTCCGAGGCCCCGGCACCGGCCGGAACGCCCCCGACCTCGGCCCCGGCGCCAACCCCAACCCCAACCCCAACCCCAACCCCTGCCCCGGCCACAGCCCCGACTTCCGCCCCGCTGCCACCCGCCGCCCCCGAGGAGACGACCGCCGTGCTCCCCTCGGTGCCCGCCCCGTCGACCACGCCGGACGCGTCGTCGGCCCCGCTCCCGCCGGCCCAGCCACTGCCGACGGCAGGAGCAACTCCCGTACAACCGCAGCCAGTTGCTGCGCCACCCGCACCCGCACCCGCGCCTGCACCCGCCGCCGCAACTCCGGCCCCGGCCCAAGCTCCAGCCCCAGCCCCGGCCGCCCCCGCCCCCTCCCCGTAC
>NZ_JBJURH010000044.1:0-8965 GCF_046098215.1 Streptomyces sp. Da 82-17 | reverse complement strand
GGTGGGGTGGGGGGTGGTGCGGTGGGCGAGGAGGCGCTGCGGGACGGGGTGGCCGTCGCGGTGTCTGAGGGTGACCACGGCGCTGACCCTGTTCCGGGCGGCGGCGGCCGTACGGTGCCAGGCGAGATGGCCGGCGTCGGCGGAGTCGTCGGCGTCGTCGGTGGCGTCGGCGAGCAGGCGGGTGGCCGGTTGCCCGAGGACTTCGGCGGGCGTGTAGCCCAGCAGGTGTGCGGCGGCCTCGCTCCATGCCGTCACCAGACCGTGTTCGTCGACCGTGGCCGTACGGGCCCGGGACGCGGTGTCTGGCTGTGTCTGCTCGCCGGTGGGGAAGGCGATCGGGTCGGTCACTGCTCATCCCGCCTCTCGGGATCCTTCGCGCAGCCCCTGCGACCATCATGATCCTCGCGCAGGGGGAGCACCAACCCGGCCTGTGTTCCGGGCGGGGGGAGCGCTGCAGGGGTGGCCGGTGTGCTGGCCGGTGCTGCTGGCGCGGCGGATGCGGCGGGTGTGGTGGGTTGCTGCCGGTACGGCGGTGTGTGCTGCGGGTTTGCGTTCCAGTTCCCGGGACGCAGGGGTCGTGACACGGCTGTGACAACTGCCGGACACGGCCAAGACCTCGCGCCGCCAACCTTATCTAAACCAGACAAAAGGCAGTTTTTACTCATTTGTCTTTTTCTCTGCTTCCAAGGGTGTCAGCAGGGACGACCAGACCGACTCACCGGAGAACTCCCCATGGCTCCCGCATCCACCTCCACCTCCCCTTCGGTCCCCGCCCCCTCGGCCCCCTCGGCCGCCTCGGCCCCCTCCCCCGTGCCGGCGCTGACGCCCCGCGAACTGGAGACCCTGCGCTACATCACCTCGGGCTGCACCTACCTGCAGACCGCCCGCCTGATGGGCCTGTCCCCGCACACCGTCGACGCCTACCTGCGCCGTATCCGGGCCAAGCTGCACACCAACACCACGGCCGAGCTGACCCGCCTGGCGATCACCCTGGGGCTGTGACCATCCCGCCGGGCCGCTTCTTCACGGCCGTTCCTTCTCAGGCGTTCCTTCTCGGGCGTTTCTTCTCGGGCGTTTCTTCTCGGGCGCGGCTTCGTTGGGCCTGGCGTTCCGACCGTTAGGCAAGGGAGATCCCGATGCGCATCCGCGCCACACTCGCCACCGCCGTCGTAGGCGCAGCCGCTGTCGTCGGCGCCGCTGGTTCCGCCAGTGCCGACGCCCCCGCGACGGGCGCCGCACTGCCGACCGGCCCGGTCAGCGGCGGGCTGACCACGGACGGCCTGTCCGTGGCCGGGATCCCGACCGACTCGCTCGCCAAGGGCGAGCTGCCCACCGACGCGATCACCAAGGGCGTCCTGCCGACCGAAGCCCTCACCCAGGGCGGACTGCCGACCGGCCAGCTGCTCGGCGGACTGCCGCTGTAGTCCACGCCGCAGAGCGCAGAAGCACAGGGGCGCAGGGTTGGAGGGTCCGGGAGCAGTCTGCTCCCGGGCCCTCTTCTTGTGCCCCTGTCTGCACGGGAGTTGACGAGGGGAAAGGTTCGGGCGGGGCGGCATATCCGGGCGGGTGCGGTGGTTGTATGAGGCCTGCATGTGTGTTCCCCGTACGGCCTTCCGTACGGCCGTACGACCTCTTGGAGGCTTCGCGTATGCCGGCTGACAGCACCGCCCCTGCACCCGACCCCGCCCCGGCCCCGGTTCCGGCCCAGGTTCCGGTTCCGGCTCTCTCCCGTGTTCCGGCTGCGGCGGCTGCGGGCGGGGGTCCGTCCGGTGCGGTGATGGAGTGGATCACCCGGCTGATCGGCATCGACACCACGAGCCGGGACAGCAATCTGCCGCTCATCGAACTCGTCGCCGACGCGATACGGGCCCACGGCCTCGACCCCGTACTCATCCCCGACTCCGCGGGCACGAAGGCGAATCTGCTCGCCACCCTCCCGGCCGCCGACGGGACGACGACCGGCGGCATCGTGCTGTCGGGCCACACCGACGTCGTCCCCGTCGACCAACAGCCCTGGAGCAGCGACCCGTTCAGCCCCGAGGTGCGCGAGGGCCGGCTGTACGGGCGGGGCGCGTGCGACATGAAGGCGTTCGTCGGCGCCGTGGTCGCGAAGCTCCCGGAACTCGCCGGGGCACGGCTGGCGGAGCCGGTGCATCTGGCCCTCTCCTACGACGAGGAGATCGGCTGCGCCGGAGCGCCGTCCCTGGTCGAGGAGATCGTGCGGCGCGGACTGCGGCCGCGGGCGTGCGTGGTCGGGGAGCCGACGGGCATGCGGGTCGTCCGCGGCCACAAGTCGATCACCCTGGTCCGGGTCGCCTTCCACGGGATGGCCGCGCACTCGTCCCTGACACCGCACGGGGTGAACGCGATCGAGTACGCGGCGCAGCTGGTCGGGTTCGTGCGGGCCTTCGCCGAACGGCAGCGTGCGCAGGGGCCGTTCGACCCGTACTACGAGGTGCCGTTCACGACGGCGACGGTCAACGAGATCAGCGGCGGAATCGCGGTCAACACCGTGCCGGCCGCGTGCACGCTCAGTTTCGAGTTCCGTACCGTCGCGGGCGTCGACGTCGACACGACACTCCACATGTTCGAGGCCGAGACACGGCGGATCGAAACGCTGATGCGCGCGGAGAACCCCCACGCGCGGGTGGAGATGACGACCGTCGCGAAAGCCCCCGGACTCGACACCCCGCCAGAAGCCGGCATCGTCGAACTCGCCCACCGGTGGGGCGGGAAGGCCAGTGAGAAGAAAGTCACCTACGGCACCGAAGCCGGGCTCTTCCACCAGGCCGGCATCCCGACCGTGGTGTGCGGGCCCGGCGAGATCGCCCAGGCCCACGCCCCGGACGAGTACGTGGAACTGGAACAGATCGCGTCCTGCGAAGCGTTCCTGGACCGGCTCATCCGTGATCTGCGGTGCTGAACAGGCCAGTTCGGCACCGACCGCCGGATCGACGAACCGCCGGGTTACCGGCTCGACGCGGCCCGGCGGCTCGGCGCATTACCGGTTCGCCAGGCTCGGCCGCTCGGCGCATCACCGGTTCGGCGGCCCCGCGGCCCCGCGGCCCCGCGGCCGGGCGGTTCAGCGCCTTGCCGGTTCGGTGCTTTGCCGGTTCGGCGCTATGCCGGCTGGGCGCTATGCCGGTTCGGCGTACTGCCGGTTCGTGGTTCTTCCCCTCCCCCCTTGTTGACGTCGTGCAGAGAAGAGGGCCGTATCCCCCATGACCGTCCACCCCAGCAGTCCAAGCAGCCCGAACAGTCCCAGTCCCCTTCCCTCCGGGGCCGGTGATACGGCAGCTGCCACGCCGGAACGGGTCGCGGCCGCGCGCAAAGCCGTGATCAGCAGTTCGATCGGCGCGGCCCTGGAATGGTTCGACATCATCGTCTACGCGTCGTTCGCGGTCGTCATCGCCCACAACTTCTTCCCCGGCGGTGACGCCGGACTCGGCCTCATCCTCACCTTCGCGACCTTCACGATCTCCTACCTCGTACGGCCCCTCGGCGGCCTCCTCATCGGCGGATACGCAGACCGGTACGGGCGCAAGAAGGCCCTCACCCTGACACTGCTGCTGATGATGGGCGGAACCCTGCTCATGGCCGCCGCCCCCACCCACGCGGCCATCGGCGCCTGGGCGGGAGCACTCATCCTCCTCTCCCGCCTCGTCCAGGGATTCTCCGCCGGCGCCGAATTCGGCACCGCCACCACCTTCCTGACCGAGACCGCACCCCACCGCAAGGCCTACTACTCCTCCTGGCAGGTCGCCAGCCAAGGCGCGTCGATGTTCCTCGCCTCCGCCTTCGGCTACACCCTGTTCACGTATCTCACCGAGGAACAGCTCTACACATGGGGCTGGCGCATCCCCTTCGCCGTCGGCGTCCTCGTAGGACCCGTCGGCCTCTACATCCGGGCACGCCTGTCGGAAACGGAAGAATTCCGCCACGGGCCACGGGAACAGGCACCCGTACGGTCCACACTCACCCGCCACCTGGGACCGGTCCTGGCCGGCGCGGCCTGCGTCGGCGTCGCGACGATCTCCGTCTACCTCATCCTCTACATGCCGACCTTCGCCGTGAAAAACCTCGGCGTCCCGGCCGACGCGGCCTACCTCGGCGGCGTCGTCGCCGGACTCGTCACCCTCACCGCCGTACCACTCGTGGGCCGCCTCGCCGACCGGATCGGACCCGCACGCGTCATGACCTGGGCAGCCCTGGCCGCCCTGCTGCTGGCCTGGCCACTCTTCCGCATCCTCACCAGCACCCCCACCGTGCCGGCCCTCATCGGCGTCATCGCCGCCCTCGGCACCATCATGGCCTTCTACTTCGCCCCCCTCCCCGCCCTCCTCACCTCCCTCTACCCGCCCGAAGTACGCACCACCGCGGTATCCACCGCCTACAACCTCGGCGTCACCCTCCTCGGCGGCATCGCCCCCCTCATCCTCACCTGGCTCCTCGAAACAACCGACTCCCTCAACTCCCCCAGCCTCTACTACATGAGCACCGCCGCCGTCTCCCTCACCGGACTCTGGTACGTACGCACACGAACCAGCACCCGGTAAACAGACCCTCCACCTCGCACAGGCACAGGCACAGGCACAGGCACAGGCCCCGGCGGGCGCCGAGCAGACCATGCCTCGCACGAACACCGGCCGGGGCGTGCAGTGAACAGACTGTGCCGCGCACGAACACCGGCCGGGGTGCGGTGAACAGACTGTGCCTCGCACGAACACCGGCCGGGGGTGTGCGGTGAACGGCCGGACCGATTCGGCTTCGGCCTCGACCTCGGCCTCGGCCTCGGCGCGAGCGAACTGGCCGGGGGCGAGCGGGAGTTCACCCCCGGCCGCCGCTACCGCGCGGGCCGGTGCGTAGGCCCGCGCGTGGGCGCGGTGTGTGCTGGACCGTGAAACGGACCAGTACGCCGGCGGCGCCGCGCGGCAGTCCGGCAACGGCCCCCTCGCGCAAAGCAGCCACCACCACGCACAACCGCACCGACACGCGCCAGGGGGCGCAGTAAGCAGACTGCGCCTCGCACGAACACTCCCCGAGGTGCGGTGAACAGACCACACTTCGCACGGACACGGACCGGGCAAGCGGGGAGCAGACCACACCTCATACGGACCCAGGCACGAGCCGGGGCGCACCGAGCGGACTGCGGTCCGCACAAACACAGGCACAGGCCGGACATACGGTGAACGGCCAGCCCGCGTCGGCTTCGGCTTCGGCTTCGGCTTCACCGTGAACGAACTCGGCGGGGGCGGGCGGGAGTTCACCCCCGGCCACTACCGCGCGGGTCGACGCGTAGGCCCGCGCGTGGGTGTGGGTGTGTGCTGGGCGGTGAAACGGGCCAGCACGTCGGCGGCGCCGCGCGGCAGTTCGGCAACGGCCCCCTCGGGCAGAGCGGCCACCACCGCGCACAGCCGCACGGCCAGGCCGGGCAGCACACGCCACGCCTCCGGCGGAACCTCCACCGTCGCAAGCAGCAGGTCACCCTCGTAGAAGTACGCGTCCAGCAACGGCTCCCCCAGAAGCAGACGCACCGCCAAGGGCAGCACGAACGGCAGAGCAACCCGCTGCGACACCAAAGTCCGCACATCAGCCGGCGTCAGCTCACCCAGCCGGACACCACGCAGAGCATGCACAGTACGGACCAGACCCGTCGCGCCCTCATCAGGCCGGCCCCAGCACGGCGGATCCAGATCGTCGAGAGCACGGTCCAGGTGCAACAAACCCTCCCCGAACCCAGACTCCTCCCCCTGCCCGTGTCCGTGCCCCTGCCTGTGCCCGCGCCCCTGCCTGTGCCCGCGCCCTTGTGCGTGCATAGGGGGCATTGTCGCCAACTCCCCCAGCACGACAAGGCGTTACCCCACTCACCGGCACGAGGCTGCCATCACGCCTGCAAGCAGACGGCACAGCCCGGCCGAAGAGAACCGGCCCCGCTCACCACACCACCGAACCAAGCCAGGACAGGTGAGGCAGGCGAGGCCGGGCCCAGCCAGGACGCGGCAAGACGAGCCAGGCCTGGCCGGGGCGGGCCCGGCCAAAGCGGGGAAGGCCAGACCGGGCCGGGCCGAAACCGGCCAGGACAGGTGAGGCAGACGAGGCCGGGCCCAGCCAGGGCGCGGCAAGACGAGGCAGCCAGGCCAGACCGGGGCGCGACGGGCAGGGCGGGCGGGGCGGGGTTACTTGAATTCGAGTTCCGTGCCCTTGGGCACGATCTGAATGTCCAGGTCGACCTTGATACTCGAACCGACCACCGCGATATTGCGGGCCAGCATCGTCTGCCAGTTGATGGTGTAGTCCTCACGATGCAACTCCGTCGTCGCCCGCACCGCGCCCCGCGTCTCCCCCTCCATACCGACCCGCACCCCGTTGTACTCCGCGTCCAACGTCACCGTACGCGTCACACCATGCAACGTCAGCGCACCCGTGATCGCCCAGCTATGACCCCCACGGTGAACGAACCGGTCACTGTAGAACTCCAACGTCGGGAAACGCTCCACATCCAGAAAATCCGCCGACCGCAGATGATCATCACGCATCCGCACCTTCGTATCGATCGACGCAGCATCGATCACGACATGCATCGCCGAATGCTCCATCCGCTCCGCGATCCGGATCGCACCCGCGAAATTCCCGAACTGCCCATACACACGCCCCAGCCCGATATGACGGGCACTGAACCCGACACGGGTATGAGCCGCCTCGATCTCCCACTCCCCCGGCTCCGGCAACGGCAGATTCGGCGCCGGATGCATCGTGATGTCCCCGAGCCCGACCACCGCCCCGCCCTCCTGAACAGCCGCGTCCCCACGGAAAGGAGTGAAACCGTCCACCGATATCGACACCCGGTACTCACCCAGCGGCACCACCACCACAACCCAGCCGAACGGATCCGTCTCCCCCTTCACAACCTTCCGGCCCCGGCCGTCCGCCAGCGTGTACTGCGCCTGCCCCACCGCCTGCCCCACCGGATCCACCACCCGAAACGACACCACACCCGCATCCGACGGCACGGGAACACCAGCCAGCAACCCCTTGCCCTGGCTCACGGCGGCCGGTCGGCCCAACAAACGGCTGATCATTGTCTGCGTACCCCTGTGCTGTCGTTCCCAGCGGAAAACACACGCTCACACGCATGCCCCGCACCCTTGCCAACGGCCCACGACGACACCCCACTTGGCACCGCCACACACCATCCGGAACAACATAGTCCGCTACCCCAACACCGGTTAAGCCAGGTACAACCCACCCCCCACCCCGGCCCCGGCCCCGGCCCCGGCCCCACACCAACCGCACAAGACACAGACGAGACCAGCACACAAACCGGGGACAGACGAGACCAGCACACAAACAAAGCACCCACAGGAACGGCAACTCCCCCGCCCCGAACACCGCATGCGGCAGACCAGCACACAAACAGGCGCAGCCGAGGCAGCACGGAAAGCCGGGCACCACAGAAGCGAGACCAGCACGCAAGCCGGGCACACGCAGACGCGAGACCAGCACGCAAGCCGGACCGCCAGTGCCGACGCCCCCGCGACGGACGCCGCACTGCCGACCGGCCCGGCCAGCGGCGGGCTGACCACGGACGGCCTGTCCGCGGCCGGGACCCCGACCGAAACCCTCACCCAGGGCGAGCTGCCCACCGACTAGCTCCTCGGCGGACTGCCGCTGGCACACACAGCCGAGGCCAGCACGGAAGCGGCCCCCGGAGGCGGAGCGGAAGCGGGGCACACGCAGGCCAGGCCAGCACAGACGTTGGGCGCACAGAGGCGAAGCCAGCACACAAGCCGACACACACAGGCGAGGCGGGCACGGAAGCGGCCCCCCAGAGGCGGGGCGGAAGCGGGGCCCCAAAGTCCGGCGGTGGCGGCGCTCATCAGCGATCCGGCCACGCACCCGCATCTCGGGCGGCGCGGCAAGGAAGCGGACGCGGCGCGCGCAGCCGGACAAGTACGCGGAGGTCACGCACGACAGCGCCAAGGAACTCCGGCAGGTCCTCACAGAAGCAGGGGCGGAAGCAGAGCCCCAGAAGCAGGGGCGGAAGCAGAGCGGAAGCAGGGGCGGAAGCAGAGCGGAAGCAGGGCCCAGAAGCAGGGGCGGAAGCAGAGCGGAAGCAGGGCGGAAGCAGGGCGGAAGCAGGGCGGAAGCGGAGCGGAAGCAGGGCCCAGAAGCAGAGCCCCAGAAGCAGGGCGGAAGCGGAGCGGGCAGGCGTGCGAGGGGCGGATAAAGTGAGCAGATGGCGCACACCACCAGCGGCCGGCCCCGGACCGACAAACGCACCACACGCTGGAACCAGCACAAAGCACAACGCCAGAACGAACTCGTCGACGCCGCCGTCACCCTCATCGAGGAAGAAGGCCCCCGCTTCCGCGTCCAACGCCTCGCCGAACGCGCCGGCCTACCCCGCTCCGTGCTCTACCGCCACTTCAAAGACCGCGCCACCCTCGAAGAACTCATCCGCCGACGCATCGTCGCCTCCTTCCTGCACCGCATCGAACCCACCCTCACCTTCGACGGCACCATCGAAGAAGCCATACACCGCGTCATCAGCGCCCACCTCGACTGGGTCGCCCAACACCCCCACCTCTACACCTACATGGGCGTCGCCGAACACACCATGAACGACGGCTCCCTCATCGCCAACACCAAAACCGCCATCGCCCACAAACTCAGCGAACGCTTCGACCAGATCCTTCACGGCCTGGGAGCCCCACACGCACCGATCCGGTCCGTCGCCGTCGGCATCGTCGGATTCGTCGACACCGCCGTCAACCAATGGGTACACGACCCCGCACGAGAACAGACCGAACAACAACTCCACACCATGCTCTGCCGCTCCGTCTGGGCCGTACTCAACGCGACACTAAAAGACCTCGGCATCACCCTCACACCCCAACAACACCTAACCGACCTCAACCACAACCCCACCCCACCACCCACAACCTGAACCGGCCCTCCCGTCCTG
>NZ_JBJURH010000043.1:0-12976 GCF_046098215.1 Streptomyces sp. Da 82-17 | reverse complement strand
CCCGCCTCCCCCCGCCCCACCGTCCCGCCCGCCGGCCGCCCCGACGCCTCCCCCGACCCGCTCGACCGGGCCGCCCTCAAGGACTTCAACGGCGACGGGTACGACGACCTCGCGCAGGTCGTCCTCTCCCGCAGCAAGGACGACGCGCGCATGCGCACCACCCTCGTCGTCGTCTACGGCTCCCCGTCCGGCCTCCGCCCCGAGACCGCCGTACGCGCCGCGGGCCGCGGAGAGGGGAACGCCGTCACCGCGCTGATCCGCGCCGACCTCGACAACGACGGCTTCACCGACCTCGTCGGCCACCGCGGCCCCGGCGGCGGGCGCGGCGAGGCGTTCGCGATGTACGGCGGCCCGCGCGGCCTCTCCGAGCCCCAAGTCCTCGACGTACCCGACCGGTTCACCCCGCGCGCCGCCGGCGACTTCGACGGCGACGGCAGCACCGACCTGCTGGACGGCGGCCTGGGCGGTGCGGGCGAGTCGGACTCGCCGTCCGTCCCCGTGCCCGGCCGGCTCCTCCTCGGCCCCCTCGACCGGTCCGGCCGCGCCGCCCGCCAACTCCCCCTGGACCTGGGGCAACACGGGTACACGAGCCCCTCGGGCCTGCTCACCGGCGACTTCGACGGGGACCGCCGCAGCGACCTGATCCTGACGTACGACTTCGACGCGGAGGAGGACGAGTCGGCGCCCGAGGACCTCGAATCCGTCGCGTACTACCGGGGCGGGCCCGACGGCCTGGTCCGCGGCCCCGCCCTGGAACCGCGGCTGGACGAGGCGATGGCCGACGTCGACGACGGGCTGCGCGGCGGCACCGTCGGCGACGTGGACGGCGACGGGCTCGACGACCTGGTGGCCATGGGCGAGAGCCCCGCCCGCGAGGGCCGCCTCACCGTGTTCCACGGCGCGCGTTCCGGCCTGGGCGGCGGCGCACCCGCGCAGGTCCTCACCGGCCGCGGCATGTACTGGGGCCTCGGCACGTCCGTGGGCGACGTCACCGGCGACGGCGACGCCGACCTCGTCACCGGCAGGCCCGGCTTCCGCCTCACCGACGTCGACCGCCTGTTCCTGCTGCCGCACCGCGCCGCCGGGTTCCGCGTCTCCGACGCCCAGACCGTCTCCGGCGACGCCCCGGGCCTGCCCGGCCGGCCCGCGCGCTTCGACTTCGAGGGCGCCGAGCTGCTCGACGTCAACGGGGACCGGCGCCAGGACGCGGTGGTGTTCTCCACGTACTGGAACAAGGGGCGCGGCGCGATCCTCGTCCTGCCCGGCACCCCGGCCGGCCTCGACCCGGAGCACGCCCAGCACATCCGGCCGGAGGAGGTGGGGGTGCCGCTGCGGTTGAAGGGGTGAGCGCCACCCCAAGAGATCCCGGAGAAGTCCCGGAGAAGCCCCGTCACTGCCCCTTAGGGGTTGTCACAGCTCGGCCGCAAACCGACCCCCGAACCGATCGCCGCCCCACACCACCCCCGCAGACCAGGTACGTTCGATTACGTGGCTGGATTCAGGATCGGACGCGGCCGGGACAACCGCTCCCAGGGCCCTCGCCCGCAACAACACCCGCAGCAGCAGCCGTACGGACAGCAACCCCCGTACGGCGGCCCGCCCGCGCCCCCGTACCCGCAGCAGCAGTGGCCCCAGGCGGGCGGCTCCGGGCAGGGCGGCTCCGCGCACGGCGGCGGTGCGCACGGCGAGCCCGAGTACTTCGGCGACCCGCGCCAGCACGCCCCGTACCCGCAGCAGGGCGCGCCGCACGACCCGTTCGCGGCGAACAACAACCCCGGGCACACCCAGGCCTTCTCCATCGGCGAGGACCCGTACAGCCAGGGGGACACCTACCGCGCCGGCGCCGCCCCCGTCCCGGCAGGTCCGCGGCTGCACTGGAAGGACCTGCTGCGCGGCATCGTCATGCAGCCGGGCCCCACGTTCCTGCAGATGCGCGACCACGCCATGTGGGCCCCCGCGCTGATCGTCACGTTCATCTACGGGCTGCTCGCGGTCTTCGGCTTCGACACGGCCCGCGAGGACGCGATCAACGCCACGCTCGCCACGAGCGTCCCGATCGTCCTCACCACCGGCGTGGCCATCGTGGTCAGCGCCCTGGTGCTCGGCGCGGTCACGCACACGCTGGCCCGCCAGCTCGGCGGTGACGGCGCCTGGCAGCCGACGGTCGGCCTGTCCATGCTGATCATGTCGATCACGGACGCGCCCCGACTGGTTTTCGCCATGTTCCTGGGCGGCGACGCCCCGCTGGTCCAGATCCTCGGCTGGGCGACGTGGGTCGCGGCGGGCGCCCTGTTCACGACGATGGTCAGCAAGTCCCACGACCTGGCCTGGCCGAAGGCCCTCGCGGCCTCGTCGATCCAGCTGCTCGCGCTGCTGTCGATCATCAAGCTGGGCACGTTCTAGATCGTTCTAGGTCTAGGAAGCAACGATGAAGGGGCCGGCGTGCACGCCGGCCCCTTCATCGTTCTCATTCTCCGTCTTTGTCGGTCTTTCTCCGTCCGCTCACGCGTCGAGAACCTGGCCCTCACGCTTCACGACGGGCGGTTCGACGCTCCACGGGAAATTGATCCAGTCGTCGGTGCGCTTCCACACGTACTCGCACTTCACGAGGGAATGCGACTTCTCGTAGATCACCGCGGAGCGGACCTCGGCGACGGTGTCGAGGCAGAAGTCGTGCACGAGCTTCAGGGTCTTGCCGGTGTCGGCGACGTCGTCGGCGATCAGGACCTTCTTGTTGCTGAAGTCGATCGCGTTCGGCACGGGCGCCAGCATCACGGGCATTTCCAGGGTCGTGCCGACCCCGGTGTAGAACTCCACATTCACCAGGTGGATGTTCTTGCAGTCGATCGCGTACGCGAGCCCGCCCGCCACGAACACCCCGCCGCGCGCGATGCTGAGCACGATGTCCGGCTGATACCCGTCATCGGCGATGGCCTGCGCGAGCTCGCGCACCGCCACTCCGAACTTCTCGTACGTCAGATTCTCGCGCACGCCGCCGACGTCACTCATACCGCTGCTCACACCTGCGTTCTGTGGAAGTTGAGATAGGAACGCGAAGCCGTCGGACCCCGCTGCCCCTGATAACGCGACCCGTATCGCTCGCTCCCGTAAGGGAATTCGGCCGGGGAGCTGAGCTTGAACATGCACAGCTGGCCGATCTTCATTCCCGGCCACAGCTTGATCGGCAGCGTGGCGAGATTGCTGAGTTCGAGCGTCACATGCCCGGAGAAACCGGGGTCGATGAACCCGGCGGTGGAATGCGTGACAAGCCCGAGCCGCCCGAGCGAACTCTTCCCCTCGAGCCGGCTGGCGAGATCATCGGGAAGCGTGATGACCTCGTACGTCGACGCGAGCACGAATTCACCGGGGTGCAGGATGAACGGCTCGTCGCCCTCCGGCTCCACCATCCGCGTCAGATCGGTCTGCTCGACGGCAGGGTCGATGTGCGGGTAGCGGTGGTTCTCGAACACCCGGAAGTAACGGTCGAGCCGCACGTCGATGCTCGAGGGCTGCACCATGGATTCGTCGTACGGGTCGATCCGCACCCGACCGGCATCGATCTCGGCCCGGATGTCCTTGTCTGAGAGAAGCACGTCCCGAGGATACGCAGAGCGCGCGGGCGCGCCCCAATCGGACGCCGCCCGCGCGCTCCGCACGAACCGGTTTCTCCGGATCGCTCCCTCTTGCCGCTACCTCTTGCCGCTACCTCTCGCGGCTACCTCTTGGCCGACCCGTCCACCACCGGCACCGCATGCCGCAACCGCGCACAACGCGGACAGCGGATCAGCCGTCCCGGCCCGATCCGCTCGGCGCCGAGCTGCTGCATCGGAAACGAAGCGGTGCTGAAGACGTGCCCTTCGGCACAACGGACGACGGTGCGCTCCATCAAGTCCTCGAGTCCCTTCCCCACGTGAGTCACTGGGTCGCTGACTGCAACGAAACCTCACATTACGGGATGAAAGGGACGCCCCTCCAGGCGGCACTCCGCACCGCCACGGTACGCCCCAACTCCCGCTCCCCGCAGCGAGTTCGGGCTCCGCCCGAGGCATGCGGAAGTGCCGGTGAATACACCGGAAGGCGAGGATGAGGTAGGGTGTCCACACGATGCGACAGGTCACGGCCTGGCATTTTTGCGGGTGTAGTTTAATGGTAGAACATGAGCTTCCCAAGCTCAGAGCGCGGGTTCGATTCCCGTCACCCGCTCCATGACAAACCCCCAGGTCATCGACCCGGGGGTTGTTTGTTGTCTAGACCGATCTAAGCGTCTCGTGCCCGTTGCGTGCCCGATGACTGCTCATCTGCCTTGCTGGCAGCCTTCGTTCGCGCGGCGCGGACACGATCATCGATGCCGTCGGCCACTTCCTGCTGCCGCTCCAGGTTGGAGTGCTGGTAGATCATCGCGGCCTTCTCGGAGGACTGTCCCGCGCGGACCATCGTGTCCTTGAGGGTCGCGCCGGACTGGGTGGAGAGGGTGTGCCCGGTGTGACGAAGGTCGTAGAACCGGAAGGTGCCCGGAAGGCCGGCCTTGGCTCGGGCCTTGCGCCACTTCCGGCCGAAGGTCGAGCGCCGGAACGGAGCACCCTTCTCCCCGACGAAGATCAGCCCGTCCGGCTTCTTCTCCGCGTACCAGGCCAGGTGCCGCTTCACGTCCTTCTCCATGAACGCGGGCAGCACGATGAACCGCTTCCCTGCACGGGACTTGGTGTCACCGGGGACACGGCGGCCGGTGTTCAACTCCGGCTCGGCACCGCGGATCCAGAGGCCGAGGGGTTCGAGACTGACGTCCGAACGGCGGAGAGCGGCTTGCTCTTCGGGGCGGGCCGGACCGTACGCGCCGATGTAGACCATGAGGCGCCAGCGCGGGCCGAGCAGGTCGGCGAGGGCGTCGACCTGGGCGACGGTCGCGGTCGGGCGTTCATCGGGGTTCTCTTGTCCAGCACCCTTGATCCGGCAGGGGTTTCGACGGATCAGCTCGTCATCGACGGCCGTCTCCAAGATGGCCTTGAGTAGGCGGTAGCACTTGGCGACCGTGCTGTCTGCGCCCGTGGTGTCTAGACGCTCTGTGCGCCAGGCGCGGACGATGGGCGGAGTGATCTCGTCCAGGTCCAGGTCCTCGAAGGTGGGCAGGATGTGCAGCCGCAGGTTGCGGCGGTACAGCTCCTCGGTGGTCGGGGAGAGTCGCCGGTCCTTGATCCAACGGAGCGCGTACTCCTCGAAGTTGACCGCGCCGGCATCTGGGTCCACCCAGTCGCCACGACGGACTTCGGACTGACGCTCCGCGAGCCAGTCGTCCGCTTCGCCCTTGGTCGCGAAGGTGTGGGGCGCCGGGCGGTCGATTCCGTCGGGGCCCAAGTAGCGGGCTTGGTAACGCCCGGAGGCTAGCTTCCGGATGCGACCGAAACGGCGCTTCTTGCCCTTCCCCGCCATCAGGCAGCCCTCCCATAGCGCGAGCGGCGACGGCGTACGGGCTCCACGGTGTGGCTCTCGATGTAGTCCCGTACGGCGCTTTCGGGGATACGGACGTGGCGACCGACCTTCACGTACTTGATGCGGCGTTCCTCGATCAGGCGGCGAGGGAAGCGCACCGATGTGCCGAGTACCTCGGCGACTTGGGCGACGCTCAGGTACCGGTCATTCATGGTGGTGCGCTCCTTCCGGGGCGAGTTGGTCGTGCAGGGCTTCGCGGGCGGTGTCTCGGTTGAGTTGGAGGCCGCGGGCGATCGATGCAGCGAGGGCGGATTCGCCGGGGGTGTGGCCGTGGCCGGCGTACTGCCAGTCGGTGAGTACGAGGACCGTGTCCGGCTCGCGGTCCTCCAGGCCGAGGGCCTCGGTCTCCTGGGCGGACCGGTAGTCGGCGCGTGCCTGGCGGAGGGCGCCCAGGGTGGTGGAGTACCGGCGGGACTTGGAGGAGAAGTGCCCCCGGAAGCCGAGCATGTGAGCCCAGGCCCAGAGGCGCCGGTCCGGGTAGAGACGGTCCAGGTCGCGGCATGCGGTGATGAGGCGGCGGGTGTGGTCGGGGATGTCGTGGCGGTCGAGTTCGGCGAGTTCGCCGATGCGGCGGTCGAGGGTGCCGGTGTTCTCGGCGGCCTTGGTGGAGTACTTGGCGACGTACGAGGCCACGGCCTGTTCCGTGATGTCGGAGCCGTCGCCGAAGGCCTTCACCGGCCGGACGTCGAGCTGGGTGCCCCAGCGGAAGGAGCGGGCAGGCTGGTCCTCGGCGGCCGGGACGGAGACGGACGTGTAGGAGTGCGCTGCAGCTGCCCGGATCGCGTCGGTGAGGAGTTCGGCCGTGGCCCAGGCGGGCGGCGGCGTACCGGGCCCCTCCGGGCCGTCGAGTCGAATAACCGCGTGAAAGTGCAGGGCACCGCGCTTCTGGAACTCGGCGACCTTGCCGTACGAGACGCGCAGGCGGTCGGCGAGTTCGCGGCGCGTGAGGCCGGCGCGGGCGGCGAGTTCGCGGCGCAGGCGGGTGGTGAAGCGCTGCCAGAGCTGTCCGGCGTGGTTGTTGAACAGGACGGCGCCCGCGTAGTCGTACGTGTCCGGGTCGAGGGCCGTGCCCAATTCCGGGGCGTCCGTGGCGTGTTGGGTGCCGCAGCGGCAGGTGCCACGATCGGGCCTGTTGTGCACCGGGCCGAAGGATGGAGCGGTGAGGGTGGCGAAGACACGGGGGTGGTCGCGGACGGCCGTGGGGACTTCGCGGCGGTCGTCTCCGGCGAGGCCCGCGCGGATGAGGTGGTAGGTGTCGCCCGCGTAGGTCCAGGCACAGGAGGGGCAGCGAGAGGCGCGGCGGTTGCCGCAGGCGAGGCGGAGGCGTCCGCCGGGTTCGTTGGCGGTGGTGTAGTGGTGCAGGGTCTCGCCGGTGGTCTTGTCCTTGTGGAGGGTCCAGCCGGTGAGGTGGATGGGGTCGGAGCAGCCGCCGGTACGGCGGATCTGGTCCTCCCAGCGCGTGTAGTCGGAGGCCGAGGCGACGCGAAGGAGGTCGCCGAGGGTGGTCGGGTCGAGGGGCGGGGCAGGTGCGTGCGAGGCGCGATGCGCCATGCTGGTTTCTTCCTTCCGGTTGCGAGATCGGACGGGACGGCTCCCGGGCGGCGGATGCTTGGCGGTATCGAGGCCGCCCGGGGGCCGGTCAGCGTCGCTTGGCGTCGGCGGTGACGAGCGAGCGGATCACCAAGGCGGAGACGGCGACCGACGCGCCGGTGACCGCGACCGCCAGGAGCATGGAGACCAGTACGGCGCCAACGACCAGCACCACGGCCGTACCGCCGCCGACGAGGGCGAGGGCGGTGCCGGGGGTGAGCTGCACTGCTGGCCGGGACGGCGTGGGAGCCGCAGGAACAGGGGCCGGAACCTGCGCCCTCGTCGCGACGGTGGTCGGCTCCACGATGGCGGGCGGCGTGACGTGACCGGTGGGCGCGGAATTGGTCGGGATCTTCGGGCGGAACATCGGCGTTCTCCTTTCGGGGCGCGTTACTTGATGAAGCCGTCGACGACGGAGGCGAGCACGCTGTCAGCGAGGAGGAAGCCGCCGAGGAGGATCACGGCGATCAGCCACCAGGGCGGGCGGATGAGCTTGACGCCGAGGTAGCCGACGACGAGCAGTGCGAGCCAGAGCGGAACGTCCATCGGGGTCGGTCTCCTAGCTGACGCGGCAGCGGTGGGTACGGGCGGCGAGCTGTGCGGCGGACTGGCTGGAGTAGTCAGCGGACCAGCCGCATCGGTCGTTGGTGCACACGGCGGCGTGCTTGGTGCGGCCACGGCGGTCGCGGTGGGTGCCGATCTGTACGGGGCCTATGCGCATCACGGAGTGGAAGAAGTCGCGGGCCATGGCGGATCTCCTTGCGTGTCAGGCGAGTTGGGCGGCGATCGCGTCGGCCATCGGAGCCGGGACGCCGAGGCGGGCGCGGAGGGTGTCGGTGTCGATCTGGTTGCCGGAACGGGCGTGGTGGTCGTCGGCGACCTTGCGGGCGTGGTCGACCAGCGCGGCCGGGACGGGCAGGGCTGTGGGCGGCGCCGGGATGTTCCCCGTCTCCGGGAGGGCGACGGGCTCAGCAGCGGCGTGCGGTTCACGCTCCGCTGTGGGCGCCGAGTCCGGGACCGAAGACGAGACTGGTGCGGCAGGCGCCGGCGGAGCCGAGGCCGGGCCCGCGGGCGAGTGGGCGAGAAGAGTCCCGCCCATGAAGGCCAGAGCAGGCCAGGCAGCGACGAGAATGCGCAGCCAGCTCGGAACGTCGTCCAGGTCGAGCAGCCCGGCGGTAGCCACATTGGCGCCGAGCGAGGCGACGAGGGCGATGACGAACCAGCACCAGGCCAGCCGGGACGGCCCATCGGTACGCAGCCGTCGCCAGGCGGCGACCAGGAGCAAGTCCACCGAGACCGGATAGGCCCAGGCCTTCCAGCCTGTCTGCCCGGCAGCGGCGGCAAGGTCGTGGAGGTGGGCGAAGGACAGCGCCCCTGCAATGACGGCTTGGACAAGGACGGCGTCGACGCGGAACGCGGGGCGGGTCATCACGGCTCCTTCCTGTGATCAGGCATGGCGGGGGTAGGGACTTGGCACGTGGAGTGGTCGCGCCGACCGTGGAGGGAAGGTGAGTCAGGCCGTGGCGGGGGCTGACTTGGACAGCCGTACGCGAGCCGTCGACAGCGGGGCGACCACCGGCCGGAAGGGCGCGAGCGCGGCCACTTCGGGGGTGCGGTCGGCGTACTTGTTGCAGGTGTTCACGGCCTGGCGCAGCGAGGTGTGCGGGGCGCGGATCCGATGCCAACCACCGCTGGAATCCCCGGCGATGGCGACGCCGCGCGTCTCGGCGGGAATCTGGATGGCCGCCAGAACGGCATCCGGGGCGATGTCGCCGAAGGCCATGTTCGCGGACGTCTCGTCATTGACGCGGTGCGCGGTACGGCCGGTGAGCTGGGCGCGCAGCATGGTGATGCCCTTGCCGAGTTCGGAGCCGAAGCGCTGCCCGCAGATCTCCAGGTAGACGCCGGCCGCGCGGCCGAGCTGGGCGAGACGAACCAGCGCGGTAATGATCCGATCGCGACGCTTCTCTTCGTCCTTGCTGGCGAAGAGAGCAAGTTCGGCGACTTCGTCGACCAGGACGACGACCGGCACGGGCCGCAGTTCCTCGGGCAGGTCCCAGATGTCGGCGGCGATCTCTGCATCCGGTATGCCGACGCTGATCCGCTGCTCGGCGCGGATGAGCTCGTAGACCTCTTGCATGTGGGACACCAGCGCTTCCAGCAACTCCAGCGCGGTGTCAGGGTTGTCGGCGAGTGCGGAGAACCGTCGGGCCAGCGGGAACAGCTCGACCCCTTGCTTGCAGTCGATCCCGACGAGGGCGACGTGGTGCGGAGCGAGCCCTGCGACGAGGTTGCGTTGGTAGACGGACTTGCCGGACTCCGTGGCACCGAGCGTCAGGCCGTGCGGGACGGTGCGGTAGTCGCGGTAGTGGACCGAGCCGTCCTCCCGCAGCGCGACCGGAACCCGCATCGGTCGGGTGTCGGCGGCGGCCGGCATCTGCACCCGCTTGAGTACGTCGTAGCCGGTCATCCGGATCTCGACCACGCCGGAGCGCAGTTCGCGGGAGGTCACGCCGTACATCCCGAAGGAGTGGCGCAGCCGGTCCGAGGCGGCGGAGACGTCGAAGGCGTCTTGTCCTGGGCGGAGTTTGATCCTCAGGACCAGGCCGGTACGGGTGGGCCGCAGCCGCAGGATGCGCGGTACGCGGGATTCCGGAGCCGGGCGGTTGGCCACCCGGGCCACCATCAGCCGCCAGCGCGCGGGCGGGACCGTAAGCCCGCAGGCCTCCATGACCGAGCTGTAGCGGACCAGGACCCGCACAGCGGCCAACGTGACCCCGATGGTCAGCCAGTACCAGGCGGGGCGCCGCCACCGCAGGAAACCCGCAGCAGCGACGACCACCAGAAGTAAGACCGTCTGCCAGGTCATGGCTCAGGCCGCCTTCGAGTCCGAGCCCGTGGCCATGGCTGCAAGCGAGGTGACGGCGACGGCACGGAAGGCGATGCCGTGCCGCTTCTGGCCGTTGAACTCGTTCTCCCACGGCCGGGCGATCAGCCCCGTGAGCGCGGCCGGGGTGCCCATGGCCAGGTCACCGGAGACGCCGGTCTCCGGGACGGTGACGGACAGGATCTCGACCTCGTTGTTGGCCGCGAACATCACGTCCACGGTCATCAGCGTCGCGCCGGTCTCGGCGTCGGTGGCGATCTCACCGGTACGGCGGTCACGAACCTTGGGCTGCGGAGCCTTGGCCACCATCACGGTCGCGGCGGAGGTGTCGACGGGGATCTGACGCACAGCGGATCACTCCTCTATAGATGCTGAGCTTCGCCACTCATGTACATGAGTTACATCAAGAAGAGTGCACCACTCCTGTACATGAGTCAACCCGCCGCGACATCCAAGTCACGACGGGCTGTGGGGAGTTGGGGTTGCGAAGCCCTTTAAGGTGCCCGTGAGCTGCGCGACGGCCGACCAAGGCGCCCCGATCACCGCGAAGTGCGTGAAGACCCGCCGCCCACCGATAACACGCGGGATACACAACGTGCAGCTTCATCGGAGCCCTGACCCCACGCCCCGTCGCTACATGCCCACCGGGCCCCGCCCCGCAACCGAGCGGCAGGGCCCCGATGGCATTTGTAGACGGAGGCCCAGCCGGGACGGGTCGGCAAGGCAACTGGGCAAGCTGCCCAACTTTCAGCCCTCACAGTCAAATCCACACAAATCAAACAAACCAGAATCAAACACTCATCTAGGAGAGAACCTGAGTGAGAGCGCCGGTCAGGGCGGATGCAAGGGTGAGCACCGCAGCAAACGTGGCGGCGGCTCGCATGAGGGCAGCAGGGTAGGTAGCGCCGTCCAGACGGGCAAGCTTGCCCGCGCCGACAGCGATAAGCAGTGCGAGGACCGTGACCAGAGCGGCGGTAAGCAGAATAGCGGCAAGGCCGGACACGACAAGTTCCTTAGCGATGGCGGGCTGTTGACCTGAACGAAGATCTCGGAATCTGTGTTCGCTGTGGTGCGGCTGGACGAAAATGAACACCGGCGAACACACCGAGTCAGGAGTGAGTAAGTGCACGATGAGCCCAGGGAGCGCGACGCTGCACTTGCCGATCTGCGCAGGTTACTGACGGACGCGCTGGCCAGCGCCCGAATGACCAAGACACAGCTTGCTGCCCAATCGAAGCTCAGCCGCACGACCGTGCAACAGGCATTCCAGACCGACTCTTCTGCCCCCTCGGCCGAGACAGTCGTGGCTCTGGCCCACGTGCTGAACCTGCCGATGGAGAAGCTGCTGGATCTGCGGCGCACTGCCGCTGGAGAAACAGGAGTCACCCCGGGGCAATGCAAGGGGCCAGGAAAGCCTGTTCATGAGTGGAATCCTCACGACTTGGAGGTCCACCCCGCTGAACCCACTCTCAACGAGTACCCGTCCGGAGCCGCGCTGGGCCCCATCCTTCCCGGCTACGTTCCGCGAGACCACGATCAGATCCTCACTGATGCGGTGCGGGATGCTGCACAGGGTCACAGTCAGATGGTGGTCCTGGTTGGAGCATCCTCGACCGGCAAGACCAGAGCCTGCTGGGAAGCCGTGCAGCTGCTCGCGAAACAGGGATGGCGGCTGTGGCATCCCTTCGACCCGACCAGGGCCCAAGCCGCGCTCGCTGAGCTTAAACAAGTGCAGCCGCGCACGGTGGTGTGGCTGAACGAAGCCCAACACTACCTCGGTGATCCCCGAGTAGGTGAGGAAATCGCAGCCGCCATACACAGCTTGCTCATTCATCCCGAGCGCAGGCCAGTCCTGGTCCTGGGCACCCTCTGGCCGGAGTACGACGACGAGTACACAGCTCTGCCCTCGCCGGGGAAATCGGACCCGCACAGCCGGGTGCGAGAGCTTCTCGCTGGACGGACCCATACAGTCCCTGATGCCTTCGATAAAGAAGCGCTACGCAAAGCAGCCGCTCTCGCACAGGGCGGAGACTGGCTGCTGGCCAACGCTCTCACCCGGACCCGCGCGAACGGGCGGGTGACCCAAGACCTCGCGGGCGTACCCGAACTGTTGCGTCGCTATGAGCGCGGCACTCCGCCCGCCAGAGCCGTGCTTGAGGCAGCGATGGACGCACGCCGCCTCGGTGTCGGTCTCCATCTGCCACAGAGCTTCCTCATCGAAGCCACGATCGACTACTTGAGCGACCACGATTACGACGAGCTCGCCGAGGATTGGGCAGAGTCGGCTTTCGCCGAGCTTGCCCGCCCCACCCACGGCAGGCAGGCACCCCTGCGGCGCACCAAGGCCCGCCCTCAGCGACGCCGGCCCGGCAGCCCGACAGGAGTTGCTACATCTGCCCCGGCAACGGGGCCGGTGTTCCGCCTAGCGGACTATCTCGAACAACACGGCCGTGCTACCCGCCAGGCGTTGTGCCCGCCTGCCTCGTTTTGGCACGCCGCCTACACCCACCTCACTGACCTCGACGAACTCACGGAACTCGCCGAGGAAGCTGAGTCCCGGTGTCGCTTCCAATGGGCGAACCACCTCCTCCACCGGGCCGCCGATGCAGGCAATGCCTCCGCCCTGGGCAAACTGGCGTATATGCGCGAGGAGGCTGGCGACCACGACGGCGCTGAAGAGCTGGCCCGGCAGGCCGCCGAAGCAGGCAACCCCTACCCCTTGCTCGATTTGACGCGGATGCGTAAGGAAGACAGCAGAAGTAACGAGGCGCTGGCTCGGCAGGCTGCTGACGCGGGCAATAGCTACGCTCTGCTCGACCTGGCACGCATGCGTAAGAAGGCTGGCGACCAGAAGGGTGCCGCAGCGTTCTACTACGAGGCTGCCAACGCAGGCCACGTCACCGCCCTAGTAGAACTGGCGGAGATGAGAGAGGAAGACGGGGACCGTGACGCCGCTGAGGCGCTGGCCAGGTCGGTTGCTCACGCAGGTGATACCCATGGCCTGGTCGCGCT
>NZ_JBJURH010000042.1:0-14852 GCF_046098215.1 Streptomyces sp. Da 82-17 | reverse complement strand
GCCGCGCGCCTTGGCGTGGCGTTCCGGGGGCCCGCCGCGGCGGACCGCCCGGCGTGCCGTCAGCGTCGGAGCGGGTCGGCCAGCTCGTCGTAGACGCTGAGGATCTGGGCGACCGTGTCGTCCTCCGTCGGCCAGGTCGCCGCCTGGGCGAGGCCCGCCGCGCGGAGGCGGTCCTGACGGTCGGGGTCGGTGATCAGGCGGGTGACTGCTTCGGCGAGGGCGGGGGCGTCGCCGTACGGGACCAACTCGGCCGCGTCGCCGACCAGTTCGGGCAGTCCGCCGACCGCCGTGGCGACCAGCGGGACGCCCGCGTGCAGTGCCTCGTGGGCGAGGACCGAGCGGGACTCCCAGCGGCTGGGCAGCAGCGCGACGTCGGCGGCGGCGAGCAGCTCCGGCACGTCGGCACGGCGCCCCACGAGCCGTACCGGCAGGGACTCCGCGTCGATACGGCGCTGCAGCCGGGCGCGTTCGGGCCCCTCCCCCGCGATCACCACGAGCGGCGCGGGGTCGAGGGCGCACCAGGCGTGGGCGGCGTCGAGGAGCGTGTCGTAGCCGCGGTACCGGTCCAGGGAGCCGACCGCGAGCAGCAACGGCCGGTCCACCGCGCCGAGTTCGGCCCGCGTCTTGAGCGGGGCGTCGTCGTCCGGTTCGTCGTCCGGGAGCCGCTCGGCGCGACGGGGTGCGGGCAGGGCGACGGGCGCGAGGCGGGCGTCCCGCGCACCGCTGTCGCGCGCCCGGTCGACCAGGTCGGACGACGTGCCCAGGAGCACCGCGCTGGACCGGGCGACCCGGCGTTCCAGGAGCCGCTGCACGCGCGCCCGCGCGCCCTCGGCGTGCGCCCGGGTGTGCCAGGTGACGACGAGGGGCGTACGGCCGAGCACGGGCGCCGGACGGCGGCCACGCAGCGCGAGCGCGGAGCGGAGCGCGGCGTGCAGCCCGTGCGCGTGCACCAGGTCGGCGTCGGCGCAGGCGGCGCGCAGGGCGACCACCGAGACCGGGTCGCTGCGCCGCGGCACCGGCACGAACTCGGCGCCCGCGGCGGTGAAGTCGTACATCCCGTCCAGCTCGGCGGGGGCACACACCGTCACGCGTACGCCGCGCGCGACGAGGCCCGCGGCGAGCGAGCGGACGTGCGCGCTGCTGCCCGCGCTGCCGCCGCCGAGCACCTGCACGGTGTGCAGGGGCGGCCGGCCCTGTGGTGGGGGGCTGCTCACGTGGGTCACGTGGCCGGACTCCTGGGTCGGCGTCGTCGGATGGGTCCGCGGGCCCCGGCCCCGGTGCGGCGGACGCCCCCTGGGGCGGGCCCGTCGGGGCGTCTCGTGCCGGTGGTGTCCGGGACGTGCGCGGGGTGTCTGTGCGGAACGCCTCGCCAAGGATGCCAGCCCGTACGGGAGTTCCGGCACCGCCTCAGGTGGGCAGCCGTGTCGGGGCGGGGCTCCGCTCCACCGGATCACCCACACGGGTGAGCCTTCGCGTCCCCGTCCGCGGGGCCTTCCCGGGGTCCGGCGGAGGCGCGCGGGGAGCGTCGACGCACGTCGGGGCGTACGGTCGCGCCCACTCAGCGCCGCATGCGCCCCAGTAGGGCGGGGGCGTTCGACAGTACGGCGGGCACCGCCAAGTCCCGTGCGGCCCGGGAGACTTGCTCACCGCACACCGTCGCCGCCACGAGTGCGGCGGCGTGTGCGACGAGGCCCGCGCGGCCGTTGGCGGCCGTGATGGCGACGCCGACGGCCGCGCCGAGGGCGTGTGCGCCGGTGTCGCCGAGCATGGACCGCTCGGCCAGGTCCTCCGCGAGCACCCCGGCCGCGGCGCCCATGGGTGCGGCGGCGAGGGCCCCGCCGCCCTTCAGGAGCCCGGGCGCCCCGAGCGCGAGCACGGCGGAACTTGCCCTTCCGGGGCGGACGTCGACGAGGTTCACGAAATGTGCGGTGCCGGCGACGACGACGGCCGCGAGGAGCTTGTCCAGCGGCCGCCGCTTCAACAGGGCGCCCGCGGCGAGTCCGGCGGCGCCGATGCCGAAGAGCTTCACGGCGCCGCTGGTGACCTCGCCCTCGCGCAGCGCCGACAGATGGGCCCGGAATCCGCGCCGCGGGTCCCCGGCCCCGGCCACGTCGTCGTACGCCCCGCACGCCCCGGCCGCCGCGACGGCGAGGGTCGCGGCCGCGCGGGTACGGGCGGGCAGGCCGGGCGCACCGGCCAGGGCGAGTCCGGTGCCGAGGGCGGCGGCGGGCCCGGCACAGAGGTCGACGACCCGGCCCGCGTGGTTGCTCCGCTCCCACCGCTCCGCCCCACCGGGTCGACCGCGCCGCAGCGCGACAGAGGCGAACTTTGCGGTCCCGAGTGCCGCGAGAAACACGGCAGTTGTCCTGACAGTCACGCGTCCGCACCCTAGTGGGCACGGCGGGCCGACGACGCCGCGGGTCGGGCGTACGGCCCTTCGTCGATCAAGGTCCACCCGACCGACCCGGGTCGCATCCACTGGCCCCGTCGGCCCGGTCAGCCCCGTCGGCCCCCTCAGTCGCCCCCCCCCGCCGCTACGCGTCCGCGCGGGCCGCTTCCAGGAGTTCCTCCGCGTGGGCCCGGGCCGTTTCCGAGTCCTCCTGGCCCGCGAGCATGCGGGAGAGTTCGCGGATGCGTTCCTCGCCCTCCAGGACCTTCACGCCGGAGCGGGTCACGGAGCCGTCGTTGGTCTTCTCGACGAGCAGCTGGCGGTCGGCGAACGCCGCCACCTGGGGCAGGTGCGTGACCACCACGACCTGCGCGGAGCGGGCGAGCTTCGCGAGCCTGCGGCCCACTTCGACGGCCGCCTTGCCGCCGACGCCCGCGTCGACCTCGTCGAAGAGGTACGTCGGCACCGGGTCGGAGCCCGCGAACACCACCTCGACGGCCAGCATCACGCGGGACAGCTCACCGCCGGAGGCGCCCTTGGCGATGGGCCGCGGCGGCGCGCCGGGGTGCGGGGCGAGCAGCAGCTCCACCTCGTCGACGCCGGTCGCGGTGTACGCCACGGGCCGGCCGCCGACCTCGATGCCGCCCGCGTCCTCGCCCACCTCCGTCTGCCGGATGGCGATCGTCACGCGCGCGTGCGGCATCGCGAGGGACGCCAGCTCCTCCGTGACGGCGGCGGCGAACCGGTCCGCGGCTTCCGTGCGGGCGTCGGTCAACGCCTGGGCGAGACCGGCGAGTTCGGTGCTCAGGGCGTCCCGCTCGGCGGTGAGCTCGCCGATCCGGTCGTCGTCCCCGTCGAGTTCGGTGAGGCGGGCCGCGCTCTGCTCGGACCAGGCCAGGACCGCGTCGACGGACTCCCCGTACTTCCGCGTCAGCGCGGTCAGCGCGGCCCGGCGCTCCTCGACGGCGGCGAGGCGCAGCGGGTCGGCGTCCAGGTCGTCCGCGTACCCGGCGAGTTCGCCCGCCACGTCGGAGAGGAGGATGCCGATCTCGCCGAGCCGTTCGGCGAGCGCGGCAAGCGCCGGGTCGTGCGAGCGGACCGCGTCGAGGGCCCGCTGCGCCCCGCCGACGAGCATTCCCGCGTCGACGCCCTCAGGGTCCTCGGGGTTGCCGGCGAGCGCGGCGTGCGCGGCGGTCGCGGCGGAGGCGAGGGCCTCGGCGTGGCCCAGGCGCTCGGCCTCGGCGGCGAGCTCCACGTCCTCGCCCGCGCGGGGTTCGACGGCGGCGATCTCGTCCAGGCCGAACCGCAACAGGTCGGCTTCCTGGGCGCGTTCCCGGGCGCGCGTCGTCAGTTCGTCCAGCTCGGCGGCGACGGCGCGGAGCCTGCGGTAGGCGGCCGCGTACTTCTCCAGGGGCACGGCGACCGCGTCGCCCGCGTACCGGTCGAGGGCCTGGCGCTGGCGGGCCGGCTTGAGGAGGCCCTGCTGGTCGGTCTGGCCGTGCACGGCGACCAGGTCGTCGGCGAGCTCGCCGAGCAGCCCGACCGGCACGGACCGGCCGCCGAGGTGCGCCCGCGAGCGCCCTTCGGCGGAGACCGTACGGCTGATGAGCAGCGCCCCGTCGTCCAGTTCGGCGCCCGCCTCCTCGGCGCGCACCACGGCCGCGGCGTCCGCGGGTACGGCGATCCGCCCCTCCACCACCGCCGACTTCGCGCCGATCCGCACCAGGGCCGGGTCCGCGCGCCCGCCGAGCAGCAGGCCGAGGCTGGTGACCACCATCGTCTTGCCCGCGCCCGTCTCGCCGGTCACGGCGGTGAAGCCTGGTGACAGCTCGACGACCGCGTCGTCGATGACTCCGAGCGACCGTATCCGCATCTCCTCCAACACGGACCTGACCATACGAGGTTTCCCCCGCGCGGCGCGACGTCACCCCGGTTTCGTCACCGAAGCCACAGGTCGGCGGCGCTCCTGTGGTAACCGGACGTCACTCTTTAGTGCGGCGCCTCACGACGACGTACGCGAAGGCTCAGTGCGGCGCCTCACGACGACGTACGCGAAGGGCTCAGTGCGGCGCCCCGCGCCAGCCCGACACCGGCAGGGCGAACTTGGCGACGAGCCGGTCCGTGAACGAGGCGTGGTGCAGCCGCGCCAGGCGCACCGGCACCGCCCCGCGCCGCACCTCCACGCGCGCGCCCGCGGGCAGCTCGACCGTCCGGCGCCCGTCGCACCACAGCACGCCGTGCGGAGTGTGCGGCTGGACCTCGACGGCGAGCACCGAATCCGGTGACGTCACCAGCGGCTTGGCGAACAGGGCGTGCGCGCTGATCGGCACCATCAGCAGCGCCTCGACCTCCGGCCACACCACGGGGCCGCCCGCCGAGAACGCGTACGCCGTCGAACCGGTCGGGGTGGCGCAGACGATGCCGTCGCAGCCGAAGCCGGAGACCGGGCGGCCGTCGATCTCCAGGACGACCTCCAGCATCCGCTCGGGCGACACCTTCTGCACCGCGGCCTCGTTGAGCGCCCAATCGGCGTGCACGACCGAGCCGTTGTCGCGTACGAGCACATCGAGGGTCATGCGTTCCTCAACCTCGTACGAGCGGGTGACGACGCGGTCGACGACCTTGTCGAGGTCGTCCCGCTCGGCCTCGGCGAGGAAGCCGACGCGGCCCAGGTTGACGCCGAGCATCGGCACCCCGGAGGCGCGGGCGAACTCGGCGCCGCGCAGCAGCGTGCCGTCGCCGCCGAGGACGACGATCAGCTCGCAGCCGTCGAGGACGTCCGGCGTCGCCTCGTGGACCTGCTCGACGGTCGGCGGCAGCGGCAGGTCGCAGGCCTCGGCCTCCAGGACGCGTACGCCGAGGCCGCTCTTCAGCAGGCCCTGGACGACGAGTTCGGCGCTGCGCACCGCGGCGGGCCTGCCGGTGTGCGCGAGCAGGAAGACGGTCCGCGCCGCCCCGTCGGCCCCACCGGTGTCCGCTGTGTCCTCGGCTCCCGTCACGGCTCCCCCTCCGCTGGTCGTCAACTCGGTCCCTCCGCCACTGCGCGGTCGACATCGGCCGGGTCGAGCTCGGGCGCCCCGGCCCTGAGCCACAGAAAGTACTCGACGTTCCCGGACGGGCCGGGCAGCGGGCTGGCGGTGACGCCGCGCACCCCGTAGCCCAGCTTCCAGGCCTGCTCGGCCACGGTCCGCACGGCCTCGGCGCGCAGCTCGGGGCTGCGCACGACGCCGCCGCTGCCGAGCCGCTCCTTGCCCACCTCGAACTGCGGCTTGACCATCAGGACCAGGTCCGCGCCGGGCGCCGCGCAGCGCACCAGGGCGGGCAGGACCAGGCCGAGCGGGATGAACGACAGGTCGCCGACGACCAGGTCGACCGCCTGGTCGTCGATCGCTTCGAGCGTCAACTCCCGTACGTTCGTACGGTCCTTGACGGTGACGCGTTCGTCGCTCTGCAGGGACCAGGCCAGCTGTCCGTACCCCACGTCCACGGCGACGACGTGGGCGACGCCCGCGCGCAGCAGGACGTCGGTGAAGCCGCCGGTGGAGGCGCCCGCGTCCAGGGCGCGGCGGCCCGCCACCTCGAGGCCCTGCGGGACGAAGGCCGCGAGGGCGCCGGCGAGTTTGTGTCCGCCGCGCGAGACGTAGTCGGGGTCGTCGTCGTCCACGGCGACCACGATCGCGGCGCCGGTCGCGACCTGCGTCGCGGGCTTGGTCGCGGTGTTGCGGTCGACGGTGACGCGTCCTGCGGCGATCAGCTGGCTCGCGTGCTCGCGTGAGCGCGCGAGTTTGCGGCGCACCAGCTCGGCGTCGAGGCGGCGGCGTGCCACTCCTGCCACGTTCGGTTCAGCTCCTGTTGTCGTACGGCCGTGCGGGGGCGGGGGCCGGTGGGCCTTGGCGTGCGTCGAGCGCGGTGAGCGCGTCGCGCAGCCCCCGGTGTACATCCTCGTACACCTCGATGTGGCCGTCCGTCGCGAGGTGGTCGACATCGGCCAGCCTCTCCAGCTGCGCGTCCACGTCGGCCTCGCCGGTGGGGGTGCGCTGCAGGCCGAGGGGACGGGGGTCGGCGGGGTCGGCGGGGTCGGGCGCCGGCTCCCCTCCGGGCTGCTCGTGGGCGCCCGCGACCTGCGGCTCTGCGTCCGCGGCCTGCGGCTCGGCGTCCGGCATCTCGTCGCTCATGGCCCCGACGCTACCGCGAAGCGCTGGGGTACCGTCGGTCGCGATGGCGACGATCGAGGAGTGCCGCAGCGCACTGAGCAGGCTTTCGGACAATCTCGCGCAGGCCGACGGGGAGGTCCGCGGCGCGGCCGCGCTCGACCGCTCGTTGAGCTGCCGCATCACCGACCTCGACGTCACGTTCACAGGACGTCTGGAGGGCGGCCGGATCGTGGTCGCCGACGTGCACGACGGCCCGCCCCGCGAGAAGGCCCAGATCCGCCTGGCGATGACGGGCGACGACCTGGTGTCGATGGTCGACGGCGAGCTGAACTTCGCGAAGGCCTGGGGCACGGGCCGGGTCCGCCTGGAGGCGGGCTTCAGGGACCTGCTGCGGCTCAGGTCGCTCCTGTAGCCCCACCAGGCACCACCTCCGCCCCGGCCGTCTTTCGGCACCACACCGTCGCGCCTGGCCGCGCAGTTCCCCGCGCCCCTGAGAAAGCCCCTCCCCGCCCCTTCCCGAAAGCCTGCGGCGCTGTCATTTCGGCTGCGGCAGCGTCGTGGCCGCTCGCGCAGTTCCCCGCGCCCCTGTCGGGGCACGTGAATCCAGCCGCTCCGGCGTTTGAGGACGAGTCCGCAGGGCGATCGATGGCGCGGGTCGGACGGCCCCGGCCCCCTACGTACGACTACGTACGACTCTTCCGCGCCGCCGGCACCACCAACGGCGTGCCCGTTTCCGGGTCGTCGATGACCTGGCACGGCAGGCCGAAGACCCGCTCCACCAGGTCGGCGGTGACGATCTCGGACGGCGGCCCCTCCGCGAGCACCCGGCCGTCGCGCAGCGCGATCAGGTGGGTGGCGTAGCGGGCGGCGTGGTTGAGGTCGTGCAGTACGGCGACGAGGGTGCGGCCCTGCTCCTCGTGCAGCTCGGCGCAGAGGTCGAGGACGTCGATCTGGTGCTGGATGTCGAGGTACGTCGTGGGCTCGTCCAGGAGCAGCAGCGGGGTCTGCTGGGCCAAGGCCATGGCGATCCACACCCGCTGCCGCTGCCCGCCGGAGAGCTCGTCGACGTACCGGTCGGCCAGCTCGCCGACGCCGGTCGACGCCATGGACTCCCGTACGACCCGCTCGTCCTCGGCCGACCACTGGCGGAGCAGGCCCTGGTGCGGGTAGCGGCCGCGGGCCACCAGGTCGCCGACGGTGATGCCGTCGGGCGCGATCGACGACTGGGGAAGCAGGCCGAGGGTCTTCGCGACCTTCTTCGCGGGCAGGGAGTGGATGGTCTGCCCGTCGAGCAGCACCCGCCCGTGGGACGGCTTCAGCATCCGTGAAAGGGCCCGCAGGAGCGTCGACTTGCCGCAGGCGTTGGGCCCGACGATCACCGTGAACGAGTGGTCCGGGATCTCGACCGAGAGCCGCTCCGCGATCACGCGCTGGTCGTAGCCGAGGGTCACGTCGTCGGCGATGAGGCGATTCACTGCGGTGCTCCTTGGGACGGGGTCGGGCACGGTGCGCGGGTCTCGCGGGGACCGGGCGGGGGCGCTCATATCCGGCCCGCCCTGCGCTCGGCGACCAGGAGCCACAGCAGGTACACGCCGCCGAGCACGCCCGTGAGCACGCCGACGGGCAGCGTGTCCGCGCCGAACGCCCGCTGCGCGGCCAGGTCGGCGCCGATCAGCAGCACGGCGCCCATCAGCAGCGACGCCACCAGGTTCGGCCCCGGCGACCGGGTCAGCCGGCGCGCCAGCTGCGGCGCGGTCAGCGCGACGAACGACACGGGCCCGGCCGCCGCGGTCGCGGACGCGGTGAGCAGCACGGCGGACAGCATCAGCACGATCCGCGTCCGCTCCGGCCGCACCCCGAGCGCGTACGCCGCGTCGTCGCCCATCTCCAGCATCCGCAGCGGCCTGCCGTACGCGAGGACCAGCGGCACGAGCACGGCGCACAGCCACAGCAGCGGCCACACCTGGTCCCAGTCCCGCCCGTTCAGCGACCCCGCCATCCACACGTAGGCGCGGGCCGCGTCGACCAGGTCGGCCTTGGTGAGCAGATAGCCGTTGAGCGCGGTGAGGACGGCGGCGGCGCCGATGCCGACGAGCACCAGCCGATAGCCGTGCACCCCGCGCTTCCAGGCGAGGAGATAGATCAGTACGCCGGTGAGGAGCCCGCCGACGAGCGAGCCCCCGGCGACCGCGACGGCGTCGCCGTGGAACAGCACGATCACGGTGAGCGCGCCGACCGTCGAGCCCTGCCCGAAGCCGATGATGTCCGGACTGCCCAGCGGATTGCGGGAGACGGACTGGAAGATCGCCCCGGCCAGCCCGAGCGCGGCGCCGACGAGCAGCCCGACCAGGACCCGCGGCAGCCGCAGGTCGTTCACGATGAACGTGTGCGCGGTCGTGCCGTTCCCGAGCAGCGTGCTGATCACGTCGGCGGCGGGGATCGCGAAGTCGCCGGTGCCGATGAGGACGACGGCGACCGCGAGGGTGGCCGCGCAGAGCAGCACTCCGACGAGGAGGGCGCGCGGATCGACCCGTACGGAGAGGCCGCTTCCGGTACGAACCGCCTTCAGGGCCTTCACAGTTGAGCCGCCTTCACAGTTGAGCCATCCTCCGGCGTCGTACGAGGTAGATGAAGAGCGGTCCGCCGATGAGCGCGGTGACGATGCCGACCTGCAGTTCGGCGGGGCGGGCCACGACCCGGCCGAGCACGTCGGCGCCGAGCAGCAGCACCGGCGACAGGACGGTCGCGTACGGCAGGATCCAGCGCTGGTCGGGGCCGGTGAAGGCGCGGACCATGTGCGGCACCATCAGGCCGACGAACGCGATGGGCCCGCAGGCGGCGGTGGCCGCGCCGCAGAGCAGTGTCGCGGCGGTCATGGCGAGGACGCGGGTGCGGCCCACGCGGGCGCCCAGGGCCGTGGCGGTGTCGTCGCCGAGAGCCATCGCGTTGAGCGGCCGGCCGAGGGCGAGCGCGAGCAGCAGCCCGGCGGCCAGGAACGGCGCGACCTGGCCGATGGTGGCCATCGAGGCGGAGGCCAGCGAACCGACCGTCCAGAAGCGCATCTTGTCGAGGGCCGAGTTGTCGAGCAGCATCACGGCGTTGATGTAGCCGATGAGCGCCGCGGTGACCGCCGTGCCCGCGAGCGCGAGCCGCACCGGGGTGGCGCTGCGGACCCCGCCGAGCGCGTACACGAGCACGGAGACGGCGGCCGCGCCGGCAAGCGCGAACCAGACGTACCCGGTCAGCGTGGTCACGCCGAGGAAGCTGATGGCGCTGACGACGGCGGCGGACGCGCCCGCGTTGATGCCGAGCAGTCCGGGGTCGGCGAGCGGGTTGCGGGTCAGCGCCTGCATCACGGCCCCGGCGAGGCCGAGCGCGGCGCCGACGAGCAGACCGAGCAGCGTACGGGGCAACCGCAGGTCCCGGACGACCACGTCGTTGTCCGTGCCGGTGGCAGCGAACAGGCCGTGCCAGACCTCGGCCACGGGTATCTGCTTGGCGCCGACGGCGATGCTCGCGACGACGACCAGGGCCAGCACGCCGACGGCGAGCAGCAGCCCGGCGGCACGCGCTGCCTGCCGCCCACGGGACTCCGCGGGCTCGGGCGGCGGGGGTGCCTCGGTGCGCTCGGAGGAGGGACTGTCGACCAACACCCGGTTAGGTTAGCCTACCCTGCCAAGCCTCCGGCGTTGCCGTACTCCCGCTCGGCTCACAGCCCCAGCCGCGCCAGCGCCTTCCCCGCGTCGAGGCCGCACTCGCCCGCCCCTGCCGCCGTCCACGCCGCCGCGCACAGCGCCCGCAGCCCGTCCAACTGCTCGCCCTCACCGTCGAGTTCGAGCACTTCTCCGGCGGCCCGCGCCACGAACGAACCGCACCGGAACCCGTCCCCCGCCGCGCTCACCTCGGGCTGCCCGGTCAGCAGGCCGCGCAGGTCCGCGTCCACGTACGTCGGCCGGTGCTCGGGCGGGGCCGCGAGCAGCTGGGCCGCGTCGGTCACGCCGGTCAGCACGAGCAGCGAGTCGACCTCGCCGTTGAACGCGCCCTCGATGTCGGTGTCGAGGCGGTCCCCGACGACCAGCGGCCGCTCCGCCCCGGTCCGCAGGATCGTCTCCCGGTGCATCGGCGGCAGCGGCTTGCCCGCCACCTGCGGCTCGGCCCCGGTGGCGATCCGTACGACCTCGACCGCCGCCCCGTTGCCGGGCGCGATGCCCCGCGCGCCGGGGATCGTCAGGTCGGTGTTGGACGCGAACCACGGCACGCCCCGCGCGATCGCGTAGCACGCCTCCGCGAAGCGGCCCCACGCCAACTCCGGCCCGCCGTACCCCTGCACGACCGCCGCGGGCCCGTCCTCCGCCGACTCCACCGGCACGAGCCCACGCTCCCGCAGCGCGACCCGCAGCCCCTCGCCGCCGATCACCAGCACCTTCGAACCGGACGGCACCTGCTCGGCGATCAACCGGGCCACCGCCTGCGCCGAGTTGATGACGTCCGCGGCCTCGGTCGGCACCCCGAGCTCGGTGATGTGCTCGGCCACCACGTCCGGCGGCCGCAGCGCGTTGTTCGTCACGTACGCGAGCCGCATCCCGTCGGCCCGCGCAGCGAGCAGCGACTCCACCGCGTACGGGATCGCCTCCCCGCCCGCGTACACCACCCCGTCCAGGTCGAGCAGCGCCGTGTCGTACGCCTCGTGCAAGGCCCGCGCGCTGCCGGCCGGGCTCGTCCTGATGGTGTGGCTCATTGCGTACGACTCCTCGCTGAACGACTCTCCCCCGATCATCCCGCACCCTCCTGCCCACATACGATGCAGGCATGAACACCACAGGTCCGGACGGCAAGGGACACGGCAAGGGACTGCGGCTCACCCCCATCCGGGGTCTGCGGTACGTCCCGGCCCGCGTCGGCTCGCTCGCCGCAGTGACGTCCCCGCCGTACGACGTGGTGGTCCGGCCCGACGGGCTGCACTATCTGGAGTCCCTCGACCCGCACAACATCGTGCGCCTCATCCTGCCGCAGGCCGAGTCCGCGTCGGACAGCCACCGGCAGGCCGCGGCCACCCTCCGCCGCTGGCTCACCGAGGGCATACTCGCCCCCGAGCCCGAGCCCGCCCTGTACGTCTACGAGCAGCGCAACGGCGATCTCCTGCAGCGCGGCCTCATCGGCGCCCTGGAGCTCTCCGAGGCCCACGAGGGCGTCGTCCTGCCGCACGAGGACGTGATGCCGCACATCGTCGAGGACCGCGCGGACCTGATGCGCGCCACCGCCGCCAACCTCGAACCGCTGCTCCTCACCTACCGCGGCGAGGGCATCCGCACCGGCGCGACGGCCGTCATCGAACGCGCCGTGAACCGCCCGCCGCTGCTCTCCACGACCACCGAGGACGGCTTCAGCCACCGCCTCTGGGCGGTCACCGATCCGGCCGAACTCGCCGAGATCCAGGCCGACTTCGCGCACCGCCAGGCCCTGATCGCCGACGGCCACCACCGCTGGGCGACGTATCTGCGGCTGCGCGGCGACCACGCCTCGCCGTCGCCGTGGGACCACGGCCTGGTCCTGCTCGTGGACACGACCCGCTATCCGCTGCAGGTCCGCGCCATCCACCGGGTCCTGCACCGGCTGCCGGTCGCCGAGGCCCTGAACGGGGTCGCGGACTCCTTCCGGGTGCGCCGCATCGACGCCCCGCTGCCGCGCGCCCTGGACGCGCTCGCGGAGGCGGCCGCCGAGTCCAACGCGTTCCTCCTCGCCGGCGACGGCTCGTACCACCTGGTGGACCGCCCGGACCGGGAACTCCTGGACCGCACGATCCGCCGCGACCGCCCGGAGGCCTGGCGCACCCTGGACGCGACGGTCCTGCACTCCACGCTCCTGGACCACACCTGGCACATCCCGGACGCCCCGGAGCACATCGCGTACATCCACGACACGTACGCCGCGGTCCAGAAGGCGGAGCGCGACGGCGGTACGGCGGTCCTGATGCACCCGGTCCGCGAGGAGGTCGTCCTCGAACTGGCCCGCCAGGGCGTCACGATGCCCCGCAAGTCCACGTCCTTCGGCCCGAAGCCGGCGACGGGCCTGGTCCTGCGCAGCCTGGAGCACTGAGCGGTTCTACGGATACGCGAAGGGGCGGGACCGGCCAGGTCCCGCCCCTTGGCGTTTCTACTTCCTGCCGCTGCTACTTCTCGCCCTCGTCGTCCGTGTCTGCGGCGGGCGCGGCGTCGGCGTCCGCCTCCTCGTCGAAGGCGTCGACGAACTCCACGCCGTCGAGTTCGGCGAGCCGGTCGGAGGCGTCGGTGCTGCCGTCCCGGTCGGCCTCGGCGGTCTTGGCGAACCACTCGCGCGCCTCGTCCTCCCGCCCGGCGGCGAGCAGCGCGTCGGCGTACGCGTACCGCAGGCGCGCGGTCCACGGCTGCACGGAGTTGGACGCCAGCTCGGGGCTCTGCAGCGTCACGATCGCCGCGTCGAGCTGCCCCATGTCACGGCGCGCTCCGGCGGCGACGAGACGCATCTCGACCTGCCCCGCCTTGTCGAGCTTCTGCACCTCGGGGGCGCCGGCCATGTCCAGCGCCTTCTCGGGCCGCCCGAGCCCACGCTCGCAGTCGGCCATGACGGGCCACAGCTCCGCGGACCCGGTCATCCGCCGCGCGGCCCGGAACTCGGCCAGCGCCTCGGAGTACTTCTGGTTCGCGTACGCGGCGAAGCCGGCCGCTTCCCGTACGGCGGCCACGCGCGAGGCGAGCCGCAGCGCGACCTTGGAGTAGCCGTAGGCCTGCTCGGGGTCCTCGTCGATGGTCCTGGCGACCATCACCAGGTTCCGCGCGACGTCCTCCGCGAGCCCCTTCGGCAGACTCTGCAGCTCCTGCCGTACGTCCTTGTCGATCTCGTCGCCGGTGACGTCGTCCGGGATCGGCAGCCGCTTGATCGGCTCGCGGTCGGAACGGTCGTCCCTGCGCGGGCCGCGGTCGTCGCGCCGGTCGTCACGGCCACGGAAGCCGCCGCCTCCGCGACGGTCGTCCCGCCGGTCGTCCCTGCGGAACCCACCGGGACGTCCGCCTCGGTCGTCACGACGGGGGCCACGGCGGTCGTCGCGCCGGTCATCACGGCGGTCGTCACGGCCGCGGTAACCGCCGCCTCCGCGACGGTCGTCGTCACGGCGGAAGTCACCGCGGTCGTTGTCGCGGCGGTCGTCGCGCCGGAAGCCGCCACGGTCACCGTCCCGCCGCTCGTCCCGACGGTCGTCACGGCGGAACCCGGGCCGGTCGTTGTCCCTGCGGAAGCCACCGCGGTCGTTGTCACGGCGGTCATCGCGGCGGTCATCGCGACGGAAGGCGGGGCGTCCACCGCGGTCGTCACGCCGGTCGTCCCGACGGTCGTCGCGCCGGAACCCACCACGGTCACCACGGTCGTCCCTACGGAAACCACGGTCCCGGTCATCGCCCCGACGCTCATCACGGCGATCGTCCCGACGGTCGTCACGCCGGAAGGCGGGGCGCCCACCGCGGTCGTCGCGGCGATCGTCCCGACGGTCCCGGTCGTCCCGACGGAATCCACCCCGGTCACCCCGGTCGCCGCGGTCGTCACGCCGGAATCCACCGCGGTCGTCACGGCGGTCGTCGCGACGGAACCCGCCACGGTCACCACGGTCGTCCCTACGGAAACCACGGTCCCGGTCATCGCCACGACGCTCATCACGCCGGTCGTCCCGACGGTCATCGCGGCGGAAGCCGGGGCGGTCGTTGTCACGGCGGTCGTCCCGCCGGAAACCGCCACGGTCACCGCGGTCACCGCGGTCACCGCGGTCATCTCGGCGGAAGCCACGGTCGCGGTCGCGGTCGTCGCGCCGGCCGTAGCCGCCGCGGTCACCGTCGCGGCGCGGCCCGCCGCGGTAGCCGCCCCGGTCCCCGTCGTCCCGTCGACGCTGCTCGCGTTCGGGACGATCGTCGGGAGAGTTGGTCGACATCGGTGACTCCTGTCTTCGGTACCGCAGTCATTCTTGCGCACCCGGCTTCGGGTCGCGCTTCGACGAAAAACAAAAAGGACCCTTGGTCCCAGCGTGAACGCTGGGACCAAGGGTCCTCCTAAGAATTGTTCGGCGGCGTCCTACTCTCCCACAGGGTCCCCCCTGCAGTACCATCGGCGCTGTGAGGCTTAGCTTCCGGGTTCGGAATGTAACCGGGCGTTTCCCTCACGCTATGACCACCGAAACCCTATGAAGTATCCCGTGATGAACGGGACGCTGAACAGGGCAGCGAACAAGCACACTCTTTAGTTGAGTAATTGTTCAGCCGACAACAGCTGTTCGTTACTTCAGAACT
>NZ_JBJURH010000041.1:0-16082 GCF_046098215.1 Streptomyces sp. Da 82-17 | reverse complement strand
AAACATCCGCAACGGCGCCGAGAACTTCGCGAACAGCGGACCGCTGGGCGACGGCAGCTCCTCCCTTCCGGGTACGGACGCGGCGCCCCAGTCGGCGGCGGACGAATCCGGCGGGCCGACGTCGGACTCCCCGACCTCCGACTCGGACTCCTCGAACTCCGACTCGTCGAACAACGACGGACCCAGCGTCAGCAGCACGGTCTCGGCGGACATCGGCAACGACGGCCCCTCCGGCCCGGACCTCGGCGACTCCCCCAGCTCGGACTCGCCGCCGCGCAACTCCGACGGACCGTCGCTCGGGGACTTCAACGACGACTCGGGCTCCGACAACTCGCCGTCGAACACCCCCTCGTCCAACTCCGACAGCGGCAGCACGTCGTCGCCGAACGGCGGGAACTCCAACCCGGGCGGCATCACCTCGCCCAACCCGACGTCCGCGCCCAGCCCCTCCCCGTCCAGCACCACGCCGTCCACCAGCGACGGCAACGGGATCGGCACACAGGTCGACAGCCTCGCGGCGTCCGCGCCGACGGTCACCAACTCGGCGCCGCCGCCCACGAGTTCGGACAGCTCGCCGCCGCGCGGGGACGGCAACCACGCCATGCCGACGTCGCCGAACTCGCCGTCCCAGAACGACCCGGGCCCCCGCAACAACCCGTCCAACCAGGGCGGTTCGAACTCCGGCGGCGGTACGGCGACGAGTCCGAACCCGTCGTCCTCGGCGCCGCCGCGCAACAACCCGTCGGGGACGCCCGGCACGTCCCCCGGCGGCCCGCCGCCGTCGTCCCCGAGCCCCTCGAACCCCGGGCCCGCCTCGACCCCGCGGCCGAACCCGGGCGACGGTGCGGGCAGCACACCGGGCGGGCGGCCCTCCGTACCGCAGCAGGGCGGGCCGGTGCACGTGGCGCCGAGCCCGTCGAACCCGCACCACTCCCCCGGCAACACTCCGGGCAACACCCCGGGCAACCCGGGCAACCCGGGCACGCCGAACACCCCGGGCCAGCAGTCCGCGCCGAACACGCCGCCGCAGACCCCGGCGAACAACCCGCCGCAGCAGGCCACCCCGGTCCCGGTCGCGGTGCACACGGTGACGACGACGCCCGCGCCCGCCCCGCAGCCCACCCCGGACAACGCCAACCAGCAGCCCGGCGCCAACAACAACGACGGCAGCAACAAGGACGACGACTCCAAGTCCGAGCCCACGCCCGCCTCGTCGACCCGCGACAACACCCCGCCCGGCGGCGTCAACGACCCGTCGCGCGCCGAGCAGAACGCGCTGGAGAACTCCGTCCCGCGGGACGAGAACGGCGACCCGACGCGTCCGCCGAACCCGAACGACGGCGACTGGGTCGAGCGCATCAACGGCGACGGCCGGGACGCCCCGGGCCGCAGCAACAACTGCGTCGACACCGCGCTGTCCACCGTCGACACGTACGCGGGCAACCCCACCGCCGCCGGCGCCCGCACACCCGACCTGGACGCGGACGGCAACCCGTCCGACCGCGGCGAGCGCGGCGGCCGCGACCGCATCGAGAACACGCTCGGCGCCCGCTTCAGCGACATGGGCAACGGCCGGGACGCGTACAACCGCCTGGAGAACACCCTCCGCAACAGCGGCCACGGCTCCCAGGCCGTGATCATCACGCAGGACGCCAACGGCCGCGCCCATGCGTGGAACGCCGTCAACCACAACGGCAAGATCACGTACATCGACGCCCAGACGGGCCAGCGCAGCCCGCATCCGCTGCACAGCGGGAAGAACGGCGTGTTCGCGATTCCGCTGGACTCGGACCGTCGAGCGATCCCCGCCGGCGGCGACGCCCGGGGGTCCAACTCGGGCCAGCGGGGGAACACTTCGAGCACGCCGGCCGAAGGGGCCGGCCGCCCGCCTGAGAACGACCCCGCGCGGACGGACCGGCGCGCTCCGGACGAGCCGGCCGGCCAGTCATCCGAGACCCAAGACCCCCATGACAGTTGGAAGGACGAGGGGGACGGCGAGGGCACCAAGGACTCCGGCCAAAGTCCGCCCCCTCAAGGTTCGACCCCGTACGACCAGCAGCAGTCAGCCGACCACCAGCACTACGGCGTCCTCGGCGACCCGGCGCAACAAGGTCTGCGTGACCGAGACGTACGACAGATTGATCTGGATCCGGTCTACGACTTCCTGGACGACCTGGCGAACAACAACAACGACCGGATGCGCGAGCTCCTCCAGGGCAACGAGGACGGCCGCCCCTGGCCCCGCGACGCCTTCGCTGCCCTTCCCGGATTCGAGGACTTGAGCCGAGGCCAACAGCTTGCGGCTGTCGGTGCCCTCGCACGCCTGAGCAACGACTTCCACAGGAACCAGGGTGTGGGCTCAAGCCCGCATCCACGTGCCGGCGACGAGTCCGCGTACGAATGGTCTGAAGACACCGAGCGTGAAGCCCACCGCAAACGTGACATCAGACGCCAACAGAACTTCCCAGGAGTTGAGAATATCGACGACTCCCGGGGGGCCCAGGTGCACGCGAATGCCAAGAGAGATTTCTCGGAGATCGAGGGGTCGAACAACAAGAGCAGCTCCCCCGCAGAGCGCACACGTCACCACCTGGATGAAACCTACGGCGAGAGCGTTGCACAGCAGGTGGCCGAATCCACCCGGGACCTGAAGCCGAACTTCACGGGACGTAATTTCGCAGTGATCGAGGTGGTCGATCCGCACAACGGCGAAAGGCATTACGTCGCCGACAGTTCCTTCAGTCACGCCGGCCCGAGGCCTGACCACTCCGAGCCCCACCTGGGCGGGTGGATGGAGCGCCTGAACGAGGATCGCGCCAGCGAGGGCAAGAAACCGTTCGACATTGTGCACATGTACACGGAGCGGGAGCCTTGCGGCGATCCTTCGAATTCCCCAGGACACGCAGACTGCTCTGGCTACATCACGTCCTATCTACCGGAAAACATGCGGGTGGACTATGGCTTCGGGTACCGCAAAGGCGAGCAGGTCGGTGAATTCAATGATCCCCGCGAGGGCGTCACAACACCGCGGCAGGCCATGGAAGCGGATGCCCAGCACCACCTGAATCGGCTCTCCGATATCCTCAAGGCTTACGCCTTCCCAACCCCCACTTCAGCCTCCGCCGGGCAGTAGGAACGAACGAACCCATGAACGCTGCACCTCCGCCGCCGGATGAGGTCACCCCAGAGCTGGCCCTCGACCGTGCCCTGTGGTGGGTCGATCGGCCGCGGGACCACAGCGCTTGGCTGTGGTTCGGCGGCGGTGCTGCCGGCGGGAAAACGGCTCTGCTGCGCCAGATCAGTGTGCGAGTCCCCGAGGCCGTGTTCGTCGACTGCGGCGGACGCACCGCTGAAGAGATCGCCCGAGAAACCACGGCGGCCCTCGGCATCGACGCACCGAATTCGTTCGACAGGAACTTCGCGGAGTCGGTCGGGAAGCTCACCGGAGCTCCGGTGGTGATCTTGGCAAACACGCAGTGGGCCGGAAGCCTGCGCACTGGTCACGAGCCACAGCGTGTACTCGACGCTGTCGTGCGTCCCCTGATCAAGAACCATCGGCGTGGCACTCGGATGCGACTGCTGGTGGAAGTGGCGGACGCATCTGCAGCCGTGACCGAGTTGGGCGGTCGGCACCTGATTCTCCGCCCGAACGGCGCCGACATGTCCACCGCAGCGGAACCCCCCTCTCGTTCCGTCCCGCCCGGGGATCACCGGGACACCTGCCTTCGTGCTCTTGCCCTGGCGGAACACGCCTTTGTGCCTCTCGAGGCCTGGGCTCTGCTGTGTGCAGGACTCGGGCTCCGTGCCAGCACTGAGGAATTGGCGCTGCTCCTCGACCGCGAGAGCGGGTCGGAGCCCGATTCCATCGGGTTGCTGCTCCGCACCGACACCCCACAGGGCACAGCTCTCGCGTCATTCCGGCACCCGTCCACGGCCAGTCGATGGCGAGCGTCCGTACCTCCCGCGACCGCCTCGGACTGCCACCGTCACGTCATCGAGGAAATCCGCGCCGCCGACCCGGTCCCCTCGCTCGAGTGGTACGTGCATCGCGCCCTGGCCGGACACTGTGCTGCGGTGGGCACCTTCGACCAACTCCTCGCTGAGCCCGAGCTGTTGGCTCGCGTCAGCCATGTCTCGCTGTTCGAGGCGTTCGAGGCTGTGTACGCGAACACTCCCGTACCTCAGGGCACTCTCGCAGCCACCCTCCACTATGTCGCCCTGCGAGGCGTCTGGCCGTCGTCGCATGACGAGTGGCTGGCGCTCCTTCATCTGAGCCTGTTGGAACGCGGCCCGTCCGACGCCCCGAATGCCGCGCGGCTCCTTGCAGCCCAACCATCCGCGTCCCTCCCCTGGCAGGCCACATGGGCGAGTGGTGTGGCGCCAGGCATGTTCCACACGGGAGCGCTGGTGAAACGGCCCGTCATCCGCACCCTCGACGTGGCGCACACGACGGCCGGCACGATCGTGACGGCCTCCAGCCGCAGCAGGCTCGTGGGCGCGTGGGACTTCGTCACTGGGGAGCCTTGCTCCTCGCCCGACGTACCGGCCACAGACGACGTGCCTCCGGCGTCCGACGCCGTCACCGAGCCCGAAATCGTCGTCGCGGATCAAGGGGCACACGGGTGGCGGCCCGCGGGTGCTGCCGACGGGCCGGTGGACCTTCCTCGTATGCCTCGTCATGTACGCCGTGCGGTGCGTGTGGGCGATCACGTCGCGATGGCTTCGAGCGACGGGGTGTTCGGCATGACCGTCTCCCCGAACACGTCCACTCCCCCCTCCCCGACCGGGCTGCTCAAGCGACTGATCCGTACCGGCACCCAGGTGGCCACCACACCACTGCCAAGGGCTGCCCTGGACCCCACACGCTCATGGCTTGCTGCTGTCTGGGGAGACGAAGCAATCGCACGTGTGCCCGAGGTTGAGCTTCCTTCTGGTATCTCGGATGCCGACGCGCGCCGCTTCCTCATCGATGTCGGGCTGCCTTGCGTCTCCGGTTTCCTGGAGATCGACACCATCGATCTCAGTCGGGTACCGCTGATTCCCGGCGATCCGGCCGACTCCTCGGTTGGCCCCAGAACTGCAGCGGGCGCCGGCCCGTATTACGTACTAGGCACCTGGCAGGGCGCCCCACTGTTCCTCGACGGGAGTGGGGGGAGGGTAGAGCTCGGCGGATCGGCATGGGCCGATGACCGGCTAGCGGGTAGTAGCCTGCGGCAGTTCGTAGCCATGATGCGGCTCTATTACTGGTGGTACGCGTCCGACTGGCCCATCGAGGACACAGAAGTCGACCTCCGCCACTGGCTCTGCAGCCTCGACAGTCTGGCATTCAATGCGCCGAGTTGGCAGCGGGTGTTCGAGGACTACAACTTCACCGATCGAGTCTGACGACTGTAGGCGGGCCGAGGGGCCACCTCGCGTCCACTCGGCAGCGGGACAGGATCGAGGGCGCCTGTTGGGTGTCACTGAGGGTAAAGGACAGAGGGATGAACGGCACCACCGACGACTACACCCCGCACCCCTTGACCAGCGGGCACTCAGCTGTGCTTCGGGCTCTCGCCGCATGGCACATGGATTGGCCTGGCACACCGCGCGTCGTCGTGTTGACCGGTAGTCCGGGCAGCGGGTGCACCCGGATCCTCACCGCCTTTCTCATGCTGTGTGACAAGGAGTTCCGCCGGCAGCTCCCGCTCTCCGACATGGATCCCGCGATCGTGCCACCGGAGCAGTCGCCGCCTGTAGTGCCCGCGCCGGCAGGGCGCACTGCCAGTCAGGTCTTGTGGCTACTCGCCGATCACTGCGGTCTGCGCTCCACGCGTGAGCAGGAGATTTTCACCGAGATCGCAGCCTTGAGCAGCCCGGTGTCGGTTGTGGTCCCGGACGTGGACCGTGCTGGTGCAGTACGTACGGGAGATGAGCCGATGAGGCTGGTCTCCGACGTGTTGAAGCCGCTCGCCGCGATCGAAACGGTGCGCCTCCTCGTCGACGTTCCTAAGACTCTGGCGTCGGAGCTGGTGGAAGGCCTTCCTCCAGGCACCGTGCAGGTCATCGACCTCAACGAGCCCGAGTGGGCCGACCCGCAGAGCATTGCCGGCCATGCCCGAACGGCCTTGGGCGCCGGTGATGAAGCCGATGGCACGGACCAAGCGCGGGCGGCCCTGGCTCAAGCCATCGCTCGTAAGGCGGGCACGAATCACCTGGTCGTAGAACTCGTCGCGCGGAGCCTCAGCACCACACCTGCTGAGGCAGACAGCCTCGACGGCTCTGACCTGCCGGCGACTATCGGCGAGTTCATCGATTGGCACGCCCGGCGTGTGGGGATCGAGCCGCAGACCTTGCGACGCATACTCACCCCAATCGCCCTGGCCGAAGGAGAAGGACTTCCGGCCGCGCTCTGGGGCCCGCTCTCCAGCGCGCTCACGGAGGCGGAGCCGAGCACGCTCTCCGATGCGGCACTCTTGGCCGGGCCTCTCCTTCACATAGTGGAACAGGAGTCGGGCACCCCTCTGCTCAGGCTCCTCCACCCGGCGCTCGGCGAGGAGATCCGCGCAGGCATACCACTGCGCTCGACACAGGCAAAGACAGCCATGGCCCTCCTGCGGGCTGTGCCTGAGCAGGACTGGAGCCGCGCAGACCGGTACGTCCGTGATCACGTCGCGAGCCACGCGCTGGCGGCAGGCCAACTCCCACAACTCCTCACGGATCCGGGGCTTTTCGTTCACGCCGACCCCGTTCCGCTTCGCGCTGCCGTCGAGGCGGTTCCGGTCGAGAGCTTGAACGCACCCGCGCGTACGTACCGGAGAATCGCACCGCTGCTGACCCGCATCCAGGCAGATGCAGGGCTGCGTGCCGCACTCCTTGAGACTGCGTTCGTGGTGGACGACCTGCCTCAGTACGCCGAGGCCGTGCACAAGCTAGGCCTGAAGCTTCCTTGGCGGACCCTGTGGAGCCTGCCTGTACAGGGCATCCGATCCGTCACCGCCGGGGTGCACTCCGATGCCGAGGGGGGTTCAACTCCGGTCGCCGTACTCGCTGTTCCTGGGGGAACTCCAGGTTCGCAACGATTGGACGCAGACAACACCAGCGGGGACCTCGAGGTCGTGATCCGGTCCTTGGCCCTGGCTCCGCAAGACGACAGCGTCTTCGACCCCTCCAAGATTCGGCTCCGCTCCGAGGACGAACGGCAGTCGGCTCCACTCGCCCTTAGTCACGGAGGCGACTTCGTGCGTGTCTGGGACCGCCGAACCGAGGAGATCGCCGCAGCGTTGGTATCCGACACGCCCTTCACCAGTGTCGATCTGTCCCCTGAAGGCGTCCTCGTCGTCGCCACTGAGAAGGGCGCCACAGCGCTGCACGTTGTGAGCCCAGGTCACAACCCCTCGCCCCTGTGACCCATCGCCCACCACTTAGACCGCCGGGAAGCAGCACGTTGAAGGAGTCATCTTGACCACGCAGGAGCAGGCACTCACCATTGCCGACCATTGGCTCAACCCCAGCGGCGCCCAGCAACCGCGCCGTGAAGTCAAGATGCACGAGTTCGACCTCGGCTGGGTGGTGTGGGCCGCGCCCGCGGCGCTGGAGCGCGATCCGGAGACGGGCGAGCGCCGGCCGCCGGCCGAGCTCGGTGATGCCTGTGGCGTCGTCGACCGGCGTACGGGCGAGTTGACCATCTGGCCGTCCGTGCCCGTGGACGAGGTGGTGCGGATGTACCGCCAGAAGCACGGCGGTGACGGCTCCACCGGCAGCGGCCGTCCTGCCACCGGCCCGGGCAACACCTGCGTGGTCACCTACTCCGACGCGGCCGCGAACGACGAGATCACTCTCTTCCGGACCTCCGCTCCCGGGCAGCCGCCCGCCGAGTACCAGGCGTGGGCGGAACTGCGACGCCTGGGCGTCGCGCCGGAGAACGTCGTCGCCGTCCACACCGACCTCCGCCCGAGTCTCCTCCCAGGCGGCTACACGGCCGAGCTCCTCAACACCTTCCGCAACGCGGAGCTCTCCACCTCGCATCCGTACGGCGCCCGCCCCGAGGTCCGCGCCGAAGGGATCGCCGGCCTCGTCGAGCAGGTCGAGCAGACGCACCGCATGGCCGGCCAGCAGCCCCCGCCGCGCCCGCACCGAGTCCCCGTCCCGACGCAGGTGACGCCCGCCGTCCCGCTGTCCGACCAGGCGCTCGGCGAGCACCTGGTCGCCGTCTTCGGCCACGACGGCGTACGCCGCTACGCGCCCGAGGCCATAGCCGAGAGCCGGCTGCCCGACACCGCGAAGGCCACGCTCGCCGAGGCCGGGCTGCCCGCGGACCTGCCGCTCTTCTTCACGGCGGACAACCCCGAGGCGCCGTCCGCGGGCGGCCTGTTCACCGACGTGCCGACGAATCTGCGGGAGCGCCGCAGCCCGGCCGGCGAGGAGAAGCTCGCGGTACTCGGGCATCTGATCCGGATCGGCTTCGACGGTGTCGCGGTGATCGCTGTCCAGTGCCTGCCCGGCTCCACCGAGCCGAACGGCCTCGGCGCGATCTGGGCCATCGACCCGGTCACGGCGGACGCGCGTTACGTCAACATCTCCCTGTCCGCGTACGCCCGTTCCCTCGCCCTGCTCGCCGAGACCCGGCAGCGGATGGTGGGGATGGACCCGTACGAGGCGGGCGCGGCGGTCGCCGAGCTGCAGGAACAGCTGGCGGCCTTCGACGCGACCGCGCAGGCCAATCCGGAGACGTGGTGGTCGTTGATCGTCGAGCAGATGTGGCACGGGTTGTTCTGAGGTCCGCCCAGTCCGAGGTGGCAGCAGCGGTAGTCGGGGAGGGATGTGCGGTCATGCATCCACAGCTCGGTGAGGGCGAAGCCGCGCAGCAGCTTCTCTCCTGGCTGCGGAACCCCGAACCACGCCACGGGTATCTGTTCGTGGGCGGCCCGTCCGGGGCGGGGAAGAGCGCGTTGCTGCGTGAGGCCGCCGTGGACATGCCGGAAGCGGTGCTCGTCGATGCCGCCGGTCTGTCGTCCGAGGAGGTCGTCGACCGGGTCATGCGTGCCCTCGGTGTGTCCTACGGGGACTACCGGAGCGTGCAGTTCCTGTCCGACGACCTCGCCGAGGAGAGCCCGAGCCACTCGGTCGTCCTGGTCACCAACACCCAGTGGGCCGGGCAGACCCGGTCGACGGCGGAACCCGCACATCTGGTGAGCCTGCTCGCGGGCGTCTTCGGTGTCGATCACCGGTCGACGGGGGTGCGGTTCGTCATCGAGGTCGACGGTGACGTGGCCGCGGTGGATCTGCGGGGGCAGCGCCCGATCGCCCTCGCGCCGGGTACGGGACGGGCGAGCCAGACGATCGACTCGCTGACCGGCCGACACCGCACCGCTCTCCTCGCGCTGGCCCTCGCCGAGGTGCGGGCGCTGCGCCTGGAGGAGTGGGGTGCGCTGTGCGCGGTCCTCGGGGCGGAATCGCGCGGTCCTGAACTTCGCGCGCTGGCAGAGGAGTTGTCAGGCCTCGTCACCCTTGGGCTTGAGTCCGAGCCTGACCCCGGGCCGGAAGGACCCGACGGCCGGGCCGAGCCGGAGGGCCAGACCGCCCCGCGCGTACGCCTCACCCGCGAGTCCGATGCCCGGGCCCTGCGGGAGTCGCTTCCCGCAACGGAGTCGCGGTCCTTCCAGAACGCCGTGGTGGACGCGTTGCTCGCGGGCGATGAACCGCCGCCGTCGTACGCCGCGCGCGCCCTGCCGGCGCACGCGGCCGTGGCGGGACGCCTTGAGGAGCTGCTCGGCACGCCCCGCGCACTCGCCAAGTGCCGTCACAGCGCGCTGATCGAGGCCCTGCCGGTCGCCTTCCCCGACGGAGTCCCCGAGGGGACGTACGCGGCGGAGTTGCACTACGTCGACGCGCTCGGCCTCGCGCCGTCCTCGCACGCCGAGTGGCTGTCGATCCTGCACCTGCTGGCGCTGAGCCGAGGCGAGGAGGGGCGAGCCGACGCCCTGATCGCGGACGCCGGGCCGCTCCCCTGGCGGACCGTGTGGACCCACTGGCGCGCGCCCGGGGCCCTGCACCGGCCCGGGCCGCCCGTGGGACCCGTCGAGTTCGTACAGGCGGACACCTCGGGTGCGTACGTGACCAGCGTCGACGAGAGCGGCGACGAGCTGACCTGGCGGGCCTCCACGGGCGAGCTCGTCCGACCGAAGGGGTTTGCGGGTCCGACCGGGCAGGAGGCCGACGCCGATGCCGACGCCGATGCCGCTGAGGACACCGCCGACGACAGCACGTCCGCCGAGGCTCAGGGGCTCGCCGAGCCCTCCTGGACCGTAGAGCCGTCCTGGAACGTGGCCCGCCTCGAAGCCGCAGACACCGAGCCCACCGGCACCGGCCCCACCGGCACCGGGTCCTCCACCGAGAGCGTGCCCCCTCACCCCTTCACACCCCCTCGTACGATCCAGGCCCCCAACCTTGAAGACGCCGTCGGTGTCGCCGGGCTCGTGGTCCTCGGCGGCCCGCGGGGGCTCTACGCCGTCGAGCCGGGCGTGGGGCGCACGGAAGCCGAACCGCTCCCGGCCGTCGGCCCGCGCTGCAAGGTCACGCCACGCCCCTACGACCAGGAGGCCTGCCGGCCCACCCGGGAACGGCTGCTCGGCGTGTTCAGCGAGGGCACCGTCCCGACCCTGCCCGCCGACCGGCTGCCCGAGGGCCTGACGCACGAGCCGACCCGCCGCTTCCTCACCGAGGCCGGCCTCCCCGCCGTGGCCGGCTTCTACAGCCTCGACACCCGCGACCTCCGCACGACCGGCCTCGTCGAGCAACTCCCGGAGAACGGCACGGAGTTCACGCCTCCGCTCGCGGACGGCGCACTGTACGAGCTGGGCACCTGGCTCGGCGGCACCCTGCTGCTCGACGGGGCGACCGGTCGCGTACTGCGCCAGTCCCGGCCCGGCGCCGTCGACGAGGACGAACCCGGCGACCCTCTGGCCGGCTCCTCGCTCGCGTCGTTCGTGGCGATGGTGTGCCTGCAGTGGGAGTACATGCTCGCGTACGCCACCTCCGGCGGCCTCGACAGCGCCGATCTCCTCGCCGAACTCACCGCATGGCTCTCCGCCCTCGACCCGGCCGCGGCGGCCGGCCGCAACTGGGGGCACGTACTGGAACCCGAGAACTGGCACACGTTGTAAGCCCCAAGCGACCGCGGCCGCACCCGGAGAAAGCCAGTAACTAGGCTGCGTTCCCATGCCAGATGCAGATGCCGCCGCTTCACTCACACAAGACCTCTTCGCAGACCTCTCCGCCACGAATCGCTCCACGCGCGAGGGCGCAGAAGACGCGCTCGTCGCCCTCGGCGTCGAGGCCGTCGACCATGTGCTGCCGTACGTGCGCGAGGGTCGGCCGGCAGGGCTCGGCGACGCAGAGGGTGTGCTGCGACGGCTGGGCGCCGTGGCAAAGGGGCGACTCAGGGAGATACGGCGCCGAGTCCCTGGTCGACTGCGCCGTAAGGCTCTCGTGGCCTTGGCCGCACTCGGTGGCGGGGAGGGCATCGAGGGCGCCGACCTCCGCGCGCTGGAGCGCCTCGTACGGATACGGCTTCTTGAGGAAGGTGCCGTGCGGCTGCCGGCGGAGGCCGGGCGCTGGCTCGCCTTCCCCGCGGACCGGTTCGACGACGCCGTGTCCGCCCTGGGGCTGCACGACCTGCGTCCCGCCACGACGGTGACGGGTGCGGCCGCCGCGACCGGGTTCCCGGACCGGGTCGAGGTCCCGAACTCGGCGGACTCGCGGCGGTCGACGGCCTACCGGGTGTTCGTCACGCCCGAGTTGACGAGCCGGCGCCGGACGCTGCCCATCAGGAACTGGCGGCTCCTGTGGGGCAACTCGTTCATCGACGAGTTGAGCGGTTTTACGCTCGCCGACCGACTCAGCCGGGAGTGCGGTGAGGCGCACTTCTACAGCGCCGACCCGTACAACCAGGCCGAATGCTGGTACGTCTCCCGCGCCGGGCGCCTCGTACGCAGCTACGGGACGTACGCGGACCCGCAGTTCGCGGGCGAGCCGCTGCACTTCGAGGTCGCGTACCGCAACAACGCGGCGACGCCTCGGGAGGCCGCGGAATACGCCGACGGCTGCCCGTACGCGAGCACCGCCGCCCGTAACCTCTCCGTCCAGTGCGACTTCGTCCCCGACATCCGCACACAGGGCCACGGTTGGCTGGCCAACACGCACCCTGAGGTTCCTACGTTCCGGTTTTCGGGGGCGCTGCCGGTCTGAGGTGGCGCCGGTCCGACGCCGACCGCCCGGATAACCGTTTGTGGCCCACCCCCTGACCTGGGAGCATCCGCCGATGCAGTCACGAGTGGTCGGGATACCCGAGGTGGACGGCACCGAGCAGGTGGCCGTGGTGATCGATGTGATGCGGGCCTTCACCACCGCCGCTTGGGCCTTCCATCGCGGCGCCGAGCGGATCGTGCTCGCCGCCGACGAGGGTGAGGCGTTGAAGATCAAGGCGGCCCACCCGGGCTGGCTCGCGCTGAAGGACGGCGCGTTGGTCGACGGCTTCGATCTCGTCAACTCCCCAGCTCTGCTGCGAAATTCGGACCTCGCCGGTCGTACGGTCGTCCAGAAGACCACCGCCGGCACGGTCGGCGCGCTGGCCGTCGCCCACGCCGAGCTGGTCCTGTGCGCGAGCTTCGCCGTGGCCGGGGCGACGGTGCGGGCGTTGACGGAGGCGGGGGTCGGGGCGGCTGCGAGTGCGACGCCCGTGACGTACGTCGCCACGGGTGAGGGTGGCCGCGCCGCGGAGGATCTGGCCTGCGCCGCGTACCTCGACCAACGCCTCGCCGACGGCGAGCACCCCGACCCCGCCCCCTACGTCCACCGCGCCCGCACCTCCCCCGCCGCCGACGACCTGCGCACCGGCCACCGCCTCGGGTCCCACCCCGACGACGTCGAACTCTGCGTGGAGGTCGACCGGTTCGACTTCGCGATGCGGATGGAGAGGGAGGAGACGGGGCTGCCGGTGCTGCGGGCGGTGCGGGATACGCGGGAGGTACGGGCTGCGCGGGCGGTGCGCTGACGTGACGGGAGGCGGCCTAGGCTGCCCCCATGCCGCCCACAGACCCCGACGTCGAACTCGGCCTCCCCTCCGAGGCCGGGCGTTGGCTCGCGTTCCCCGCCGAGCGGCTCGACGACGCGGTCGCCGCGCTCGGCCTGCACGATCTGCGGCCCGTCGCCACCGCCGCGGGACTGGCCGCCGTCACCGACGAGACCTCGGACAGTGAGGCGCACTTCTACGCCCTCGACCCGTACAACGCCTTCGAAGCCTGGCGCGTGGCCTGCGACGGCGCTCTCGTACGCAGCTACGGCACCTACGACGACCCGGAGTTCGCGGGAGAGCCGCAGCCCTTCGAGTGCCCGAGGCGCTCGTGGCCGCCGACCACCTCTCCGTCGAGCCCGGCCCCCATGCCCGCCGACCTCAACCACGGCCACGGCTACCTCGCGCCACCCACCCCGTTGACCCCAACTCCCCCTCCCCCGGAGCCCTGCCGACCGCATGAGCCGACACCACGCCGCCCCCACCACGCCCGCCGCGCCCGCCACCCCCGACCAGGCGTTCGCCGAGTTGCAGACCTGGCTGGACGTGCGGCAAAGCGGAGTCGCGGAGTTGACCGGGCCCGCCGGGTCCGGCCGGACGGGGACGCTGCGGCGCGTGCACGAGGCCTCCCCCGGCTCGCTGTTCATCGACGCGACCGGCTTGACCTGCGAGGACATCGTCGGGCAGGTCATGGCGGCGGCGGGCGCGGCCGGGTTCGCCGACGCCGACTGGTTCGGGCGGCGGCGGTCGGACTGGGGCGAGGCGCTCCGCGGCTCCCCCTTGCGCGGCGGGCTCGTCGTCATCGCCAACGCCCAACGCGCGGGCCGTACGCGCCGATCCGAGGAACCGGACCGGATGGTGCACCGATTCAGCACCGAGCTGGCCTTCGCCGGGGATGTGAAGGTGCTGGTCGAGCGGGACCTGCCCGACGTCAGGCGCAGGCACGACCACCTCGTGGTCACCCTCCGCCCGGCAGACGGCACGCGCCCAGCTCCCGCTCTCCTCCCCTCGCCCGAATCAGGTGCCGCCGACGCCCTGTTGGCCCTGTCGTTGGCCGAGCCCCGCCTCGTACCGGTCGAGGTGTGGCGGGAGCTGCGGCGGTCGGTGTCCGCGTACACGGGCCGGCCGGCCCAAAACGACGACGACTCGCTCACGGCGTACGTCGAGAACGACACCCGGGCCGGCACCCCTGGCTGCACCGGCTCCACCGGCTGCGTCCGTTTCCGGGACGAATCCCTCGCCGTGGCCCTGCGCGACACCGCCGACCCCGGACTCGCACGCGCCGTGAACCGGGAACTCGTGGCCTGGCTGCGCCGTACCCACGAGGCGGGTACGGGCACGGCCGCCACGGCCCGGTATCTGTCGCAGGGCCTGGCCATGCACGCCGTGCAGGCGGGCGAGTTCGGCTCCGTGCAGCGGGCGGGGCGGCTCGTGGCGCACATCGACCAAGTCGCCCTGATCGACGCGGCGTTGGCCAACAAGGGTCTGGTGGACGAGGGCCCGGTGGACGCAAGGTCCCCCGCCGGCGACGCGATCAACCTGTGGGCCTACGGCGTCGACTCCCTCCCCCAGGACGAGTGGGCGTCCTGGCTCCACCTGATGAGCACCGCCCGCGGCGACAACGCCACCGCTGCCGACATCGCCGCATCGGGTCGCCGCCTGCCGTGGCGGGTGCGCTGGTCGAGGTGGCGCCCGCCGGGTGCGGTGGGCGTGGAGTACGTACGTCCCGGCCCGCTGGCCGAGCCGTCGCTCGCGCCCGCCGACTACCTGCCGGGCCGGTACGCCGTGTCCGCCTCCGGCGAGTGGGACCACCGCACCCGCGTCTGGGATGCGGAGACGGGCGAGGACCTGGCCGGGCCTTGGCCGGACGAGGAGCAGGACGAGCACCAGGAGAAGGGGCAGGAGGAGAGCCAGGGTCGCGGCGAGGACCGGGCCGGGGCCGGACGCCCGCCCCTCCCGGCCCCCGGTCAGCGCGAGCCGCTGTGGCTCCCGGACGACGAGCGGGACCTCACGCCCGCCTGGGTCGACCTGACCGTGTACGAGGCACTGGAGGCGCCCTTCCTCTCCGGCCAGGTGGCGGTGGGCGACGTCGTGGTCGTGACGGGGCTCGGCGGCGTTTTCGCGGTCGATGCCTTCGCGATCGACGCGGGCGAAGGGGCAAACCGCGCGCCCTCCGGCCTCGCCGAGGTCCACGGCGAGCCGATGTGGGACGACCACACACGCCACCCGATCCCGCACTGGCGAACGCTCGCCCCGCCCTCCCCCGACCCGTACGCGGACGGCCTCTTCGAACCCTCCGTCGTACGCAAACTCCCCGCCGCCCGCCTCCCCGAGGGCGTGACGAACCCCGAGGCGCGCCGTTTCCTCACCGAGACGGGCCTGCCCGCCGTCACCTGCGCCGAGATGCAGCTACTCCCCCTGGACGAGAGGGAGTTGACCGAGCCGTCCCCGGACTCCCTCCCGGACGACACACCTCCCGGGACCTACGTCACCCTCGGCACCTGGGTCACCAGTGACATCGTCCTGCACGGCCCCACCGGCCAGGTCCACCTGCTGAACGCGGACGAGTGGGTCTCCGGCTACGAGGACGAGTTCGACGCGTACTTCGACGACGAGGAGTCGGACGAGGACGACAGCGAGGACGCCGCCGACTCCGCCCTGCTGATCGCCGTCGACCTCCCCTCCTTCGTACGCCTCCTCCACGTCTACCTGACCATCCGCTGCACCCTCGCCTCAGCCGGCCCCCGGGCCGAACGCGAGGGAATCAGATACGAGTTGGAGCACGCCCTGTCGGCCATCGACGAGGCGGGCGCGGCATCGGGCGCCTGGACGACGGGGTTCACTGAGACTGACTGAAGGGGGCGGAGGTGCACGGCGGTGCGAACGGCGCCGGTCACCGATTCGCCCCTCCCGTTTGAAGCAGCCCTGTGACACAAGCAACGGCCCGCGCTCCAAGGCGTGGTGGGTAAGGTTTGGCTGCCGCTGGCTTTGACAGGCCCTTGGTGCGACGGGGGCTTCGCGGTGGATTGTT
>NZ_JBJURH010000040.1:0-18984 GCF_046098215.1 Streptomyces sp. Da 82-17 | reverse complement strand
TGCTGAGTTTGATGTGCCGCCCTCCCTCTCGGGAGTCGCTCCGGACGCACAAGTGCGCCGGTTGCGTTCTGGCGGAGATGTAAAGCTACTGGAGCGGGGCGCCCCGATGCAAATCGAGGCGCCCCGCTCCCTGTTGGTGCTGATCAAGCCCGCGTGCGGGTCAGACCTCCACGACGACCGGGAGGATCATCGGGCGCCGGCGGTAGTTGTCGGAGACCCACTTGCCCAGCGTGCGGCGTACGAGCTGCTGCAGCTGGTGCGGTTCCACGACGCCGTCCTGGGCGGAACGCTCCAGGGCCTCGCCGATCTTCGGAATGACGGCCCCGAACGCGGAGTCCTCGATACCGGAACCCCGCGCCTGGATGTGCGGGCCACCGGTGATCTTGCCGGTGGTGGAGTCGACCACGACGAAGACCGAGATGATGCCCTCGTCGCCGAGGATGCGGCGGTCCTTGAGGGAGGACTCCGTGACGTCGCCGACCGAGAGGCCGTCCACGTACACGTAACCCGCCTGGACCTTGCCGACGATCTTGGCCTTGCCCTCGACGAGGTCGACGACCACGCCGTCCTCGGCGATCACGATGTTCTGGTGCGGAACACCCGTGAGGGCGCCGAGCTCGGCGTTGGCGCGCAGGTGGCGCCATTCGCCGTGGACCGGCATCAGGTTCTTCGGCTTGCAGATGTTGTAGAAGTACAGCAGCTCGCCCGCCGAGGCGTGGCCGGAGACGTGGACCTTGGCGTTGCCCTTGTGGACCACGTTGGCGCCCCAGCGCGTCAGGCCGTTGATCACGCGGTAGACCGCGTTCTCGTTGCCGGGGATCAGGGACGACGCCAGGATCACTGTGTCGCCCTGGACGATGCGGATCTGGTGGTCCCGGTTGGCCATGCGGGAGAGCGCGGCCATGGGTTCGCCCTGCGAGCCCGTGCAGATGAGGACCACTTCGTCGTCCGGCAGGTCGTCGAGGGTCTTGACGTCGACGACCAGGCCCGGCGGCACCCGCAGATAGCCGAGGTCACGGGCGATGCCCATGTTGCGGACCATCGAGCGGCCGACGAAGGCGACCCGGCGGCCGTACTCGTGGGCGGCGTCGAGGACCTGCTGGATGCGGTGGACGTGGCTGGCGAAGCTCGCCACGATGATGCGCTTGCGGGCGCCCGCGAAGACCTGTCGTACGACATTGGAGATGTCGCGCTCCGGCGGGACGAAGCCGGGGACCTCGGCGTTCGTCGAGTCCGAGAGGAGCAGGTCGATGCCCTCCTCGGCGAGACGGGCGAAGGTGTTGAGGTCGGTGAGGCGGCCGTCGAGCGGCAGCTGGTCCATCTTGAAGTCGCCGGTGTGGACCACCATGCCCGCGGGGGTGCGGATGGCGACCGCGAGGGCGTCCGGGATGGAGTGGTTGACCGCGACGAACTCGCAGTCGAAGGGGCCGACCCGCTCGCGGTGCCCCTCCTTGACCTCGAGGGTGTACGGGCGGATGCGGTGCTCCTGGAGCTTCGCCTCGATCAGGGCGAGGGTCAGCTTGGAGCCGATCAGCGGGATGTCCGGCTTCTCGCGCAGCAGGTACGGGACGGCGCCGATGTGGTCCTCGTGCCCGTGGGTGAGGACGATGCCCTCGATGTCGTCGAGGCGGTCCCGGATGCTGCTGAAGTCCGGCAGGATCAGGTCGATTCCGGGCTGCTCCTCCTCGGGGAAGAGCACTCCGCAGTCGACGATCAACAGGCGGCCGCCGTACTCGAAGACGGTCATGTTGCGGCCGATCTCGCCGAGGCCGCCGAGCGGGGTGACGCGCAGGCCGCCCTCGGGCAGCTTCGGCGGGGAGCCGAGCTCAGGGTGCGGATGACTCAAAAGACTCTCCTAACCACACGCGCCACGTACCCAGAGGCACGTGGCGCGCATGACATTCGTGCAGGTGCAGTTGTCGTCTGCAGTGTTCGTCTGTGCTGTCTGTGTTGCGTGTGTGGTGCGTGTGGAGTTGTGCGGTTGTTCAGTTGTGAAGTCTGTTGTCAGAGCTGTACCCCGCCGGCGGCGAGATCGATCTTGAGCTGGTGGGTTTCCTCGGTCGAGAGTTCGACAAGCGGCAGGCGCAGCGGTCCGGCCGGGAGGCCCTGCAGGTCGAGGGCGGCCTTCGTCGTGATGACGCCCTGCGTGCGGAACATGCCCGTGAAGACCGGCAGCAGCTTCTGGTGGATCTCGGTGGCCTTGCGTACGTCACCGGAGAGGTGCGCGTCGAGCATGGCGCGCAGCTCCGGCGTGACCACGTGGCTGACGACGGAGACGAAGCCGACCGCGCCCACGGAGAGCAGCGGCAGGTTGAGCATGTCGTCGCCCGAGTACCAGGCGAGGCCGCTGCGGGCGATGGCCCAGCTGGCGCGGCCGAGGTCGCCCTTGGCGTCCTTGTTGGCCACGATCCGCGGGTGCTCGGCGAGCGCGACGATCGTCTCGGTGTTGATGGGGACGCCGCTGCGGCCGGGGATGTCGTAGAGCATGACCGGCAGCTCGGTGGCGTCCGCGATCGCGGTGAAGTGCCGGTAGAGGCCTTCCTGCGGCGGCTTGTTGTAGTACGGCGTGACCGTGAGCAGGCCGTGGGCGCCGGCCTTCTCGGCCGCACGGGCGAGTTCGATGCTGTGCCGGGTGTCGTTGGTGCCGACGCCGGCGACGACATGGGCCCGGTCGCCGACCGCCTCCACCACGGCTCGTACGAGCTCGGTTTTCTCCGCGTCGCTGGTGGTCGGGGACTCGCCGGTGGTGCCGTTGACGATCAGGCCGTCGTTGCCTGCGTCCACCAGGTGGGTGGCGAGTCGCTGTGCGCCGTCGAGGTCGAGTGCGCCGTCCGCCGCGAAGGGCGTGACCATGGCGGTGAGGACCCTCCCGAAGGGGGTTTGCGGAGTCGAGGTCGGAGCCATGGGTAACACGCTACTCGCTGCGCAGTGCGGGGTCCCCCCTCGGGGGACGTGAGCGGCCCTACACAGGGCGGAAAACCAGAGGATCCCGGCACTGCCTGCTCGGGGGTTCAAGCAGTGCCGGGTCCGTTTGATCAGGCTAGATGAACTTCTCGAAATGCCGCAATACGGACACTTCGCAGGGCTGACCGCACATCTGTGCCCGCCCCCGGAAGCCCGTGTGTCGCACTACGGGGCCACGCGGCCGTTCTTGTTGAACGCGGCGTACGTGAGCGGCATGAGCTTGGCCCACTCCTGCTCCATCTTCTCGCCGACCATCTCGATCTCCCGCTGCGGGAAGGACGGCACCTTGGCCATCTCGTGCTGCGTGCGCAGGCCGAGGAAGTGCATCAGCGAGCGGGCGTTGCACGTCGCGTACATCGAGGAGAAGAGGCCGACCGGCAGGACCGAACGGGCCACCTCGCGGGCGACGCCGGCGGCGAGCATCTCCTGGTACGCCTCGTACGCCTGGCGGTAGGAGTCCTCCATGACGCGGCCGGTGAGCTCCTGCTGCGCCTGGGTGCCCTCCACGAAGACGTACTTGCCCGGGCGGCCCTCCTGGACGAGCTTGCGGGACTCGTCCGGGACGTAGAAGACGGGCTGCAGCTCCCTGTACCGACCCGATTCCTCGTTGTACGACCAGCCGACGCGGTGGCGCATGAACTCGCGGAAGACGAAGATCGGGGCGCTGATGAAGAACGTCATCGAGTTGTGCTCGAAGGGGCTGCCGTGGCGGTCCCGCATCAGGTAGTTGATCAGGCCCTTGGAGCGCTCCGGGTCCTTGCTGAGCTCGTCGAGGGACTGCTCGCCGGCGGTGGAGACGCGAGCGGCCCACAGCACGTCCGTGTCGGCGGCGCTGTGCTTCACCAGCTCGACGGTGACATCGCTGCGGAAGCTCGGCTTCAGGTCTTCTTCTGGGGTGGCTGCAGGGGTCTCGCTCACCGGCGGGGGTCCTTCCAATTGCACTCGCTCGGGCGGCGCCCACTCTACGGCGCGGCACTGACAGAGGGCCGTTCGGCGGTGCTCTGCAACGTTCTCCGGTGAATTTCCCGATTGAGGGCACCAATGCGCCCTTTTGAACGTCTGTCTTGGTAGCAGCGATTCAGTTCGAGACCCGCGTGGTCTCCTGTGACAGCAAGGAGCCGAGCCCCTCATGTTCCGTCGGCGCGAGCCCGTTCCGTTCGCCTTCATCGCCGAAGCCGACAAGTACCGCAGCAATGTCACTCCCCCGCCCCGCGAGCGTGCGACGGCCGGTCAGATCATGGGCCGTGCGCTGATCGGCGCCACTCTGGTCGCCGGCCTCGTGGGTTCCCTGCTCTTCGGGCTCCCGGCGCTCTCCCCCGAGCAGTCGCCCGCGTCCACCCAGCAGTCCGAGGCCGCCGACGGACGCTGACCCCCCCGTCAGGACGGACGACCCCCGCAACGCGGCACGACGCGGCGCGAAACCCCCGAGGGTGGCCGCCCGTCCGGCCTCTGGGTAGCCTCACCGGGCACACAGCCCAACGCGTGCTTCGAGTGAGGACCAGTCGTGCCCCTGCCCTTCCTGACGGCCGACCGCGCTTTTGACGAAGCGGCGGACGACGTCGCGCTGCCCTACGAGGACCGCGACGCGTGGCGCCGGCCCTACCGGCCAGGCCCCTGGCGCGTGGCCGCGGCCGCGCTGCTCCTGCTGCTCGCCTCGTACATCCTGTTCGCCGCGGTGATCATCGCGGTGGCCGGGGAGACTCCGGGGGCGGTCGGGTGCGGGGCCGGGGCGGTGCTCGTGATCGCGGCCGCGCTGCGGATGCTGCGCATGGGCACGTGGGTGAGCGCGCGCGGGCTGCGGCACGTGGGGTTCTTCCGTACGCGTACGGTCCCGTGGGCGCAGGTCGTCGCCGTGCGCACCACGCAGCAGCCGGTGCGGTGGCTCGGGCTGCCGCGGACCGTGCAGGGGCAGGCGCTGGTCCTGGAGTGCCGGGGCGAGGCGCTCGCGGCGCCGCTGCTCACCGACCACAGCGCCGACTTCCTCGCCCGGCGCGAGGCGTTCGACCGGGCGGCCGACACGGTCGAGGCCTGGGCGGCCGACTACCGCACCGCGGCGTGACGCCGTAGCCGCCCCCATAGCTCCGTAGCTCCGTAGCTCCGTAGCTCCGTAGTACGACACAACCCCCGCCCCTGCCCGGAGAGTTCGGGTCAGGGGCGGGGGTTTTCACGGCCGGGGGCGGGTCACTTCCCGTCGTGCAGGCTGATCGCGCGCTGCATGGCCTTGCGGGCGCGCGGGGTGTCGCGGGCGTCGTGGTACGCGACGGCGAGCCGGAACCAGCAGCGCCAGTCCTCCGGGTGGTCCTCCGTCTCGGCGCGGCGCCTGGCGAACACCTCGTCGGCCGAGTCGCGGTCGATGCGGCCGCTCGGCAGGCGCTTCAGCTCGTCGACCGGGAGGCCGCCCTCCGCTTCGAGCTCGGCGGCCAGGGCGTTCGCCTTGCGGGCGAACTGCGTGGTCTTCCAGAGGAACCACACGCCGATCAGCGGCAGTACGAGGACGGCGACCCCGAACGTGACGGTGACCGCGGTGCCCTGCCGTATCAGCAGCACGCCGCGGCTGCCGACCAGGACGAAGTAGACGACCAGGGCGGCGGCCAGGGCGAAGTAGGTGATCTTTGCGCGCATCGGAGCGTCGGCCGTCCGGTCAGCTGTCCAGGTCGAGGAAGTGCTCCAGGCCGAAGGTGAGGCCCGGGGTGTCCACGACGCGGCGCACGCCGAGCAGGATGCCCGGCATGAAGCTCTTGTGGTGCAGCGAGTCGTGACGGATCGTCAGCGTCTCGCCCTCACCGCCGAACAGCACCTCCTGGTGGGCGAGCAGCCCGCGCAGCCGCACCGAGTGCACCGGCACACCGTCGACGTCCGCGCCGCGGGCGCCGTCGAGGGCCGTGGAAGTGGCGTCGGGCTGCGGGGCGCAGCCTGCCTTCTCCCGGGCCGCGGCGATCAGCTGGGCGGTGCGGTGCGCGGTGCCGCTCGGGGCGTCCGCCTTGTTCGGGTGGTGCAGCTCGATGACCTCGGCCGACTCGAAGAACCGGGCCGCCTTCTGGGCGAACTGCATGGTCAGGACCGCGCCGATGGAGAAGTTCGGGGCGATCAGGACACCGGTCGCGGGCGAGGCGTCGAGCCAGCCGCGCAGCCGGTCCAGGCGCTCGTCCGTCCAGCCCGTCGTGCCGACGACGCCGTGGATGCCGTTCGCGACGCAGTACTCCAGGTTGCCCATCACCGCGTCCGGGTGGGTCAGGTCCACGGCGACCTGGGCGCCCGCCTCGGCGAGTGCCTCGATCTTGTCGTCGCGGTCCAGGGCGGCGACCAGCTCCAGGTCCTCGGCGGCCTCGACGGACCGGGCCGCCTCCGAGCCGATCCGGCCCTTGGCGCCGAGGACCGCCACGCGCAGCTTGCTCATGTGCTTGATTCCTTACGGGAGTTGAGAGCCGTACGGCTTACGCCACCGCTCCGTACGACGGCGTTACGCGACCGCTTCGTGCAGCCGGGCCGCCTGCTTGTCCTTCAGCGGGCCGATGACCGACAGCGAGGGACGCTGTCCCAGGATCTCGCGCGCCACGTCCCGCACCTCGTCCGGGGTGACCGCCGCTATCCGGGCGAGCATGTCGTCCACCGACATGTGGTCGCCCCAGCACAGCTCGCTCTTGCCGATGCGGTTCATCAGCGCGCCCGTGTCCTCCAGGCCGAGGACCGTGGAGCCGGCGAGCTGGCCGATGGCGCGGCCGATCTCGTCGTCGGTGAGGCCGTGCTCGGCGACGTGGTCGAGCTCGTCGCGGCAGATCCGCAGAACGTCGTGCACCTGGCTCGGGCGGCAGCCCGCGTACACGCCGAACAGGCCGCAGTCGGCATAGCCCGAGGTGTACGAGTACACGCTGTAGGCCAGGCCGCGCTTCTCGCGGACCTCCTGGAACAGGCGGGACGACATGCCGCCACCCAGCGCCGTGTTGAGCACGCCGAGGGCCCAGCGGCGCTCGTCGGTACGGGCCAGGCCGGGCATGCCGAGGACGACGTGCGCCTGCTCGGTCTTGCGGCTGACCACGTCGAGCCCGCCGGCCGTGCGGATGGCGCGGCGGCCGGCGCGCGGCGCGATCGGGGTCGCGTCCAGGTCCTTGAGCGCCCCGGCCTTCTCGAAGGCGGCGCGGACCTGGCGTACGACCTTGTTGTGGTCGACGTTGCCCGCGGCCGCGACCACCAGGTGGCGGGGGTCGTAGTGCTTCTTGTAGAAGCGGCGGATACGGGACGCGTCCAGGCCGTTGACCGTGTCGACGGTGCCGAGGACCGGGCGGCCCAGCGGGGTGTCGCCGAGCATGGTGTGCGCGAACAGGTCGTGCACGCAGTCGCCCGGGTCGTCGTCGGTCATCGCGATCTCTTCAAGGATCACGCCGCGCTCGGCGTCGACGTCCTCCTGCTCGATCAGGGAGCCGGTGAGCATGTCGCACACCACGTCGATCGCGAGCGGCAGGTCGGTGTCGAGCACGCGCGCGTAGTAGCAGGTGAACTCCTTCGCCGTGAAGGCGTTCATCTCGCCGCCGACCGCGTCGATCGCGGCGGAGATGTCCAGGGCGGTGCGCTTCTTCGTGCCCTTGAAGAGGAGGTGTTCGAGGTAGTGCGTGGCGCCGTTCAGGGACGGCGTCTCGTCGCGCGATCCGACGTGCGCCCAGATCCCGAAGGTCGCCGAGCGCACGGAGGGCAGGGTCTCGGTGACGACGCGCAGGCCGCCCGGCAGCGTCGTGCGGCGCACGGTGCCGATGCCGTCCTTGCCCTTGAGCAGTGTTTGCGTACGGGCGACGGCCCGCACCTGCGAGGAGGTGCGGGCCGTCGCCTTGGTGCTACGGGACGTCACTTGTCGGCGTCGTCCTTCTTCGCCTCGTCGCCTTCCTCGCCCTCGATCACGGGGATCAGGGAGAGCTTGCCGCGGGAGTCGATCTCGGCGATCTCGACCTGGACCTTCTGGCCCACACCGAGGACGTCCTCGACGTTCTCCACGCGCTTGCCGCCGGCGAGCTTGCGGATCTGCGAGATGTGCAGCAGACCGTCCTTGCCCGGGAGCAGCGACACGAACGCACCGAAGGTCGTCGTCTTCACGACGGTGCCCAGGTAGCGCTCGCCGACCTCCGGCATGGTCGGGTTGGCGATGCCGTTGATCGTGGCGCGGGCGGCCTCGGCGGCCGGTCCGTCGGCGGCACCGATGTAGATCGTGCCGTCGTCCTCGATCGTGATGTCGGCGCCGGTGTCCTCCTGGATCTGGTTGATCATCTTGCCCTTGGGGCCGATGACCTCACCGATCTTGTCCACCGGGATCTTGACGGTGATGATCCGCGGCGCGTTCGGGGACATCTCGTCCGGAACGTCGATCGCCTCGGTCATCACGTCGAGGATGTGCAGACGGGCGTCGCGGGCCTGCTTGAGGGCCGCGGCCAGGACGGAGGCCGGGATGCCGTCCAGCTTGGTGTCGAGCTGGAGGGCGGTCACGAACTCCTTGGTGCCGGCGACCTTGAAGTCCATGTCGCCGAAGGCGTCCTCCGCACCGAGGATGTCGGTGAGGGTGACGTAGTGCGTCTCGCCGTCGATCTCCTGGGAGATCAGGCCCATGGCGATACCGGCGACGGCGGCCTTCAGCGGCACACCGGCGTTCAGCAGCGACATGGTGGAGGCGCAGACCGAGCCCATGGACGTCGAGCCGTTGGAGCCGAGGGCCTCGGACACCTGACGGATCGCGTACGGGAACTCCTCGCGCGTCGGCAGGACCGGCACGAGGGCGCGCTCGGCGAGGGCGCCGTGGCCGATCTCGCGGCGCTTCGGGGAGCCGACGCGGCCGGTCTCACCGGTGGAGTAGGGCGGGAAGTTGTAGTTGTGCATGTAGCGCTTGCGGGTCACCGGGGAGAGGGTGTCCAGCTGCTGCTCCATGCGCAGCATGTTCAGCGTGGTGACGCCCAGGATCTGGGTCTCGCCGCGCTCGAACAGGGCCGAGCCGTGCACGCGCGGGATGGCCTCGACCTCGGCGGCCAGGGTGCGGATGTCGGTGACACCGCGGCCGTCGATGCGGACCTTCTCCTTGATGACGCGCTCCCGGACCAGGGACTTGGTCAGCGAGCGGTACGCCGCGGAGATCTCCTTCTCGCGGCCCTCGAACTCCGGCAGGAGCTTCTCGCCGGCCAGCGCCTTGACGCGGTCCAGCTCGGCCTCGCGCTCCTGCTTGCCGGCGATGGTGAGCGCCTGGGCGAGCTCGGGCTTGACGGCGGCGGTGAGCGCCTCCAGGACGTCGTCCTCGTAGTCGAGGAAGATCGGGAACTCGCCCTCGGGCTTGGCGGCCTTGGCGGCGAGCTCCGACTGGGCCTTGCAGAGCACCTTGATGAAGGGCTTCGCGGCCTCGAGACCGGCGGCGACGATCTCCTCGGTCGGGGCGGCGGCGCCGCCCTTGACGAGCTCGATGGTCTTCTCGGTGGCCTCGGCCTCGACCATCATGATCGCGACGTCGCCGTCCTCCAGGACGCGACCGGCGACGACCATGTCGAAGACGGCGTCCTCGAGCTCGGTGTGCGTCGGGAACGCGACCCACTGGCCCTTGATGAGCGCCACGCGCGTGCCGCCGATCGGGCCCGAGAAGGGCAGGCCGGCCAGCTGCGTGGAGCAGGACGCGGCGTTGATCGCGATGACGTCGTAGAGGTGGTCGGGGTTGAGCGCCATGACCGTCTCGACGATCTGGATCTCGTTGCGCAGGCCCTTCTTGAAGGAGGGGCGCAGCGGGCGGTCGATCAGGCGGCAGGTCAGGATCGCGTCCTCGGAGGGGCGGCCCTCACGGCGGAAGAACGAACCGGGGATCTTGCCGGCGGCGTACTGCCGCTCCTCGACGTCCACCGTCAGCGGGAAGAAGTCGAGCTGGTCCTTGGGCTTCTTGGACGCGGTGGTGGCCGAGAGGACCATCGTGTCGTCGTCCAGGTAGGCCACGGCGGAGCCGGCGGCCTGGCGGGCCAGGCGGCCCGTCTCGAAGCGGATGGTGCGGGTGCCGAAGGTGCCGTTGTCGATGACGGCCTCGGCGTAGTGGGTCTCGTTCTCCACTAGCGATCTCTCCGTTTGCTTGTCGCCCCGGGGTCTGCGTGACTCCGGGACTGTTCGTCTTTTGTCCGCGACGCCCGTGTGGCGAAGGGACGGGGCGGAGAAGCGCCTTGAGTGCGGGCCGGTCTTCGATCGAAGCACCCGGGGATTGCACTTCGTTTTCCCGGGGGCCACTACCGAGGACCGGCGTCGGCGGAGGTCGCCTCTCCTCGTTCGTATCGTCTTGTTCTGCGTCTTCTGCGTTGTCCGGTACGGCTGTGCCGTGCGGGACGGTCCGTCACGGGTGACGTACGTCTCGTACGACGTTCCGCGACCAGACTACAAAGCCGTCGTGCTCTGTGCGCACGTACAGCAAAGGGAGCGGTCCCCTAAGCGTGGGAACCGCTCCCTCCACGGCGTCTTACTTGGCGCCCGCCGCACCGCGGCGGATGCCGAGGCGCTCGACGAGGGCGCGGAAGCGCGTGATGTCCTTCTTGGCCAGGTACTGAAGCAGGCGGCGGCGCTGGCCGACCAGGATCAGCAGGCCACGACGGGAGTGGTGGTCGTGCTTGTGGGTCTTCAGGTGCTCGGTCAGGTCCGAGATACGGCGCGAGAGCAGGGCGACCTGGACCTCGGGGGAGCCGGTGTCACCCTCCTTGGTGGCGAACTCGGCCATGATCTGCTTCTTCGTGGCGGTGTCGAGGGACACGCGAACTCCTCAGGTTTCTAGTGCTGCCACCGAGTGCCCCTGGTCTACGTCTCAGGGGAGCTTCCGTGACTCGGGAGGCGGGGATCCGCTGGGCGCCGCCTCCAGGGTGTCGAGTGCTCCTCGACGGCTCCGGGGGCGCGTACACAAACGGCCGCCAAACAGACTACCAGCCGGTCTGCCGGGGCTTTACCACGGGGAACGCGACAGGGGCCCGGGAAGACCCCGGGCCCCTGTCGGCATGCGTCACTCGTACCGGTGAGGGCGCTACACCCCTCCGCGCACCTTGGCGTACACGTCGAGCACGGCCAGGCAGAGCGGGATGAGGGAGAGCAGGACCAGCGAGTCCGCGAGGTCGAGCATCCGGCCCCAGAAGGGGGACAGGCCCTTCTGCGGAACGATCAGGGCGATCGCGATCAGGAGCAGCGCACCGGCCGCGACGCAGGCGCCGAGCCAGAGGGTGCGGAGGTCCACCGCGCCGGAGTCGCCCATGTACAGGTCCTTCAGCATCTCCATCGGCGGGGAGATCGCGAGGCCGAGGATCAGCAGGGCGATGGTGACGACGCCGGAGACCAGCAGGCAGGTGACCTGCGCGGTGTAGCGGAACAGCCGGGCGCGGAGCATCGCGGCGAGGCCGACGACCAGGGCGACGAGCTGGGCCCAGCCGCTGTCGCTGAAGCCGAGGACGGCGCCGGCGGAGCCGACGATGACGATGGCGCAGCCGCCGACCATGCCGAGCAGCAGCTCGTGGCCGCGGCTGGTCTGGGCGACGATGCGCTGGACGTCGACGGCCTCGAGGTTGCCCTCCTGGCCCTCGCGGCGGGCGCGCGCCAGGTCCTCCGGCGAGCGGAAGCCGATCGGCAGCTTGGCGAAGCGGGCGGACCAGCCGGGCAGGAAGCCGATCACGGCGACGGCGACGACGGCGGTGCCGGCGGCGATCTCGCGCGGCTCGACCTCGGTGAGGATGCCGACGAACGCGGCGAGCGTGCCGATGGCGGCGGCGAGGGCCGCGGCGACGAACGGCGCGTCACCCTGCGGCAGCAGCATGATCAGTACGACGGCGAAGATCAGCACGACCACGCAGCCGACCAGGAACTGCAGCTTGCCCGGTCCTTGTCCCGCGTCCTGCGGCAGTACGCCGGAGCCCGCGATCAGCGCGTGCGGCAGCGCGGCGATGCCGAGGGCGACGGCCGCGCCCCGGTCGTCGTACACCCGGCCGCGGACGCCCGCGAGGGCGGTCAGCGCGATGGCGACGACGCCCGCGACGATGCCCTGCAGTCCGTGCATGTCGTGGCGGAGCGGGTCCGCGAACCAGAAGACGAAGCCGAGCATCGTCAGGAGCAGGACGCCCGAGACGAGACCGGCGACGCGCATGAGGTTGTCGTTCCAGCCGCGCAGGTCCTGCTTGACGGCCGCGGCGACGGCGTCCACCACGTCGTCGTGGACGGCCGGCGGCAGCGAGTCGGCGAACGGCCGCAGCAGCAGCACCTCGCCGTCGCGGACGCGGTGCTCGAGGAGCGATCGGCTCGCGTCGAGCACGTCGCCGTCGCGGCGCACCAGGTGGTAGCCGGCGAGGGCGTTGTCGTCGTGGGCCATGCCCGAGAGCCGAACGATCTCCGGATAGATGTCCTGGATCGGCAGATCCTCGGGCAGCGCCACATCGATCCGACTGTCCGGCGCTGCGACGGTGACCCGGCAGAAACCTGTCGATGTGCCCGTGCTCACCTGGTAGTTCCCCCTGTATAAGGCACTGACTTACGTCTTTACGCCGCACGTACAAACGGCGGAGCGCCACCCTACCCCCAGCACTTGGGGGCGCCCGAGCCACCTCCCTCATTTCTCCTCGCACCCTTGCCGCATCTCCACCCCTCCTGGCTGCCTGGGTGTCGGAGCTTGACAGTAGGATCGGCGCCTACGCGGACGAGAAGCACGTCGCCGCTCAACGGGGGGCGTCGGTGCATGGACGTATCAATCACGAAGGATGAGTGCATCGGTGAGCGTCGTCATCATCAAGCGGCAGCCGAGGATTCAGCTGCCTGCCGTCCCGGAGGGGGAGGTCAAGCTCGAGTCGCCGCCTGAAATTCCTCGGGAGGGCGACGACAGTGTGCTGATGAACCTGCTGCCGATGTTCGGCATGCTGGGTTCCGTCGGCTTCTTCTTCATGCCGAACCTCCCGTCGTACATGCGCGTGGTGGGCGGTCTCATGCTCGCCTCGACGCTCGCGATGGCCATCGCGCAGTTCGCCAAGTCCCGGCAGGGCGGCGGCGCGGGCATGGCTCAGGACCGGCGTGACTACTTCCGGTACCTGGAGCAGGTCCGCAAGGACGTGCACAAGACCGCCGAACTCCAGCGCCGTACGCAGCTGTTCCAGCACCCGGATCCCGACCAGCTCTGGGCGGTGGCCGCGGACGGCAAGCGGCTGTGGGAGCGCCGGCCGACGGACAACGACTTCGCGTCGGTCCGAGTGGGCCTCGGCAGCCAGCAGTTGAACACTCCGCTGGTCGCGCCGGAGACGGCGCCCAAGGAGGAGCTGGAGCCGCTGACCGCTGCGGCGATGAAGGCCTTCCTCGACGCGCACGGCTCGATCGCCGACCTGCCGGTCGCGGTCTCGCTGCGCGCCTTCTACCACGTGGCCCTCTGCGGCGACACGGACACGGTGTACGGCAACGCGCGTGCCGCGATCGCCCAGTTGACCACGCTGCACTCCCCCGAGGACCTGCTCGTCGCCGTGGTGGCGCACCCCTCGGCCGCGGCGGACTGGGACTGGATCAAGTGGCTGCCGCACGCCCAGCACCCGAAGGCGAAGGACGGCGCGGGCTCGGCCCGGCTGCTCTTCGACGACCTGGGCGAGCTGGAGGAGGCGCTGGAGGACCAGCTGGGCGACCGCCCGCGCTGGAACCGCGACGCCAACCCGGTGTACGACCAGCCGCACCTGATCGTGATCCTCGACGGCGGCACGGTCCCGCCGGACTCCGAACTCGCGGGCGCCGAGGGACTCCAGGGCGTGACCTTCCTGGAGATCGCCCCGGGCGAGCTGGAGGACGAGCTCCGCGGCGGCCTGACGGCGTACCTGAAGCCGGACAAGCTGCAGCTGTTCGTCGGCCACGAGTCGGCGTACAGCGGCACGCCCGACGTGCTGAGCCCGGAGCAGGCCGAGGCGCTCGCCCGGCAGATGGCCGCGTTCCGCGTCGGCAGCGCCGAAGAGGGCGAACCGCTCCTCGCCAACCTGGACTTCACCGACCTCATGGGCATCGGCGACGCCGGTTCGGTGGACGTCTCGCGCACCTGGCGGCCGCGTACGCAGCACGAGCGCCTGCGCGTGCCGATCGGTGTGGGCCAGGCCGGCGAGCCGGTCATGCTCGACCTCAAGGAGGCGGCGCAGGAAGGCATGGGCCCGCACGGCCTGTGCGTCGGCGCGACCGGTTCCGGTAAGTCCGAGGTGCTGCGCACCCTGGTGCTCGGCCTCTCGGTCACGCACTCCTCGGAGACGCTGAACTTCATCCTCGCGGACTTCAAGGGTGGTGCGACGTTCGCCGGCATGGCGGACATGCCGCACACCGCGGCCGTGATCACCAACCTCGCCGACGACCTCACGCTCATCGACCGCATGCGCGACTCGATCACCGGTGAGATGCAGCGCCGCCAGGAGCTGCTGCGCACGGCGGGCAACTTCGCCAACCTCACGGACTACGAGAAGGCGCGTGCCGCCGGCGCCGCCCTGGAGCCGATGCCCTCGCTGGTGATCGTGCTCGACGAGTTCTCCGAACTCCTCACCGCGAAGCCGGACTTCATCGACATGTTCATCCAGATCGGCCGTATCGGCCGATCCCTGGGTGTGCACCTGCTGCTCGCCTCGCAGCGCCTGGAGGAGGGCAAGCTCCGCGGTCTGGACACGTACCTCTCGTACCGCATCGGTCTGCGGACGTTCTCCGCGGCCGAGTCGCGTACGGCGATCGGTGTGCCGGACGCGTACCACCTGCCGTCCATCCCGGGTTCGGGTTATCTGCGGTACGACACCGACACCATGGTGCGGTTCAAGGCCGCGTACGTGTCCGGTCCGTACCACGGCGAGGGCCCCTCGCGCGTGCACCGCTCGACGCAGCTGCGGCCCGCGCTGTTCAAGGCCGGTCACGTGGAGCTGCCGCCGCAGCCGGTCATCGAGGAGCCGGAGCAGGACGACCGCGTGGACGACGCCCTCGCGGACACCGTGCTCGACGTGATCGTCAGCAAGATGGTCGGTCAGGGCCCGCCGGCCCACCAGGTGTGGCTGCCGCCGCTGGAGGAGGCGCCCTCCTTGGAGCAGCTCCTCCCCGCCCTGGCGATCACGCCCGAACGCGGCCTGACCGCCCCGGAGTACACGGCGCTCGGCCGGCTCAACGTTCCGGTCGGCCTCGTCGACAAGCCCTTCGAGCAGCGCCGCGACGTCCTGTACCGGGACTTCTCCGGCGGCGCCGGTCACGGTCTGTTCGTGGGTGGTCCGCAGTCCGGCAAGTCGACGCTGCTGCGTTCGGTGATCACCTCGTTCGCGCTCACGCACACGCCCAGCGAAGTGCAGTTCTACTGCCTGGACTTCGGTGGCGGTGGTCTCATCGCGATGGAGGACCTGGCCCACGTCGGCGGTGTCGCCAACCGTCTGGACGCCGAGAAGGTGCGCCGTACGGTCAGCGAGGTCGAGGGCATCCTCAACTCGCGCGAGGAGTACTTCCGCGCGAACAACGTCGACTCCATCCAGACCTACCGGCAGCGCCGGAACTCGGGTCAGCTGCCCGACCAGCCGTGGGGTGACGTCTTCCTGGTCATCGACGGCTGGGGAACGTTCAAGACGGACTACGAAGCCCTCGAGGCGTCCATCACCGACATGGCGATGCGCGGTCTCGGCTTCGGTGTCCACGTGATCCTGACGGCGAGCCGGTACACCGAGGTGCGGCCCGCGCTCAAGGACATGCTGCAGAACCGCATCGAGCTGCGCCTCGGTGACCCGACCGAGTCGGAGATCGACCGCAAGGTCGCGCAGAACGTCCCGGCGGCCGTCCCCGGCCGTGGTCTGACGCAGGACAAGCTGCACTTCATGACGGCGCTGCCGCGCGTGGACGGCTCCTCGGAGACCGAGGACCTCGCGGAGGCCACCTCCGTGGTGATCAACGCGATCAACGAGAACTGGCAGGGCGCCCCGGCCCCGGCGGTGCGGCTGCTGCCGCGCCAGCTGGAGGCGGACCGCCTGCCGAAGGGCTTCGAGCACCCGGAGCGCGGTATCGCCTTCGGTATCGACGAGTCCCAACTCGCCCCGGTCTTCGTGGACTTCGAGACCGACCCGCACTTCGTCATCTTCGGCGAGAGCGAGTCCGGCAAGTCCGCGCTCATCCGGCTGCTCATCAAGCAGATCTGCGAGCGGTACACGCCGGAGCAGGCGAAGATCGTCATCGGTGACTACCGCCGTGCGCATCTGGAGGGCGTCCCGGAGTCGCACCTCTCGCGCTACTGCGCCTCGGCGCCGGCTCTCACCGAGACCCTGGAGGGTCTGGCGGGCTCGCTCAGCCGCCGTATGCCGGGTCCGGACGTCACGCCCGAGCAGCTGCGCAACCGCAGTTGGTACAGCAGCCCGGACGCGTTCGTCATCGTCGACGACTACGACCTGGTGGCCACGGGCATGAACCCGCTCCAGCCGCTGCTCGAGTACCTGCCGTTCGCCCGTGACGTCGGTCTGCGCGTGATCATCGCGCGCCAGTCCGGCGGCGCCAGCCGCTCGCTGTACGAGCCGGTGATGCAGCGCATCCGCGAGCTCGGCGCGCAGGGCGTGGTGCTGTCCGGCGACCGCGTCGAGGGCCAGCTGCTCGGCAACATCACGCCGACCCAGCTCCCGCCCGGCCGTGGCTTCTTCCACACGCGCCGCCGCGGCGGCCAGATGGTCCAGACGGGGTGGCTGCCTCCGCGCTTCTGAGGCTCCTCATCCCGTACGTACGAAACCGTCAGGGGCGGCACCCGTTGTGGGTGCCGCCCCTGCGGCGTTCATGTCTGCCCGTACGGCTGAGGATCAGAACAGGCCGTGCCACATCTGGTCGAGGACGGTGGCCCACCAGTTGTCGGGGTCGAGGGCGCGGGCGTCGATGGCGGCGAGCCGGCGCTGGAACTCCTCGACGGCGGCGCCGGCCTGGTACGGGTCCATGCCGACCATGCCGTTGCGGGTGGCGACCAGCAGGGCGAGGGAGCGGACGAAGGCGTTCAGCGAGGTGTTGACCAGACGGCCCGACCCGGTCTTCGGGCTGGCCGCCCAGACCAGGCCCCGCCAGTCCTCCGCGCCCGCGCACTGCACGGTGATCTCCGCCCAGCCGTCGGTGCCGATGCGGACGTGGCCGGCGAGGGTGGCGAGGACCTGCTCGGGCAACTGGGCGCCGTGGTCGCGCAGATGGCTGGCCGCGTCCTGCACCGGGTCGCTCTCCTTGGGCGCGCCGAAGAAGAACGGCACGTCGGCGGGGAGCCCGGCGGCCAGGAGGGTGCGGCGCGCGGGCCCGGGCAGGTCGAGCCCGGCGAGCTCCTCGGGCACGAACCGCCGTACGCCGCCGGCCAGTTCGAAGAGCTTGTCCAGGTGCCGGCCGAGCGCCTCGTCGGTCACCGGCGCCGCGGGCCTGACGTGCGCGGGCAGCGGGGTGCGGTGCGGGCGGGGCGGCGGTTCGTGGCCGGTGATGGCGTACAGCGACTCGACGTGCTCGACGAGCCGCGCGGCGCCCTCGGTCCGCTCCTGGGCGAAGAGGCCGTACTCGTGCGTCGAGGAGAACTCGGCGCTCGGCAGGGCTCCGGACAACAGCAGCTCACCGGTGTAACCGCCGGGCAGCAGACCGGGGTTGAGGTCGGTGTGCACGGCTATGACGTTCTGCGGCGGGACGTTCAGGCGCAGCAGCTCGGCGTAGCACCGCGTCTCGGCGGGCGCGAGCCCCGGCCCGGAGGTACGCAGCAGCGAGGTCTCCTCCCCGGTCGCCGGATCGACGTACGTGAACACGGCGGTGTTGCCGGGGCCGGTCACGGAGCGGTGGGGTGGGGTGCGGCTTCCGGCGGCGGCTGCGGAGGCGGCTTGGGCCTGGGCCTGGGGGGTGGCTGCGGTCCGGGCTTCCGCCTCGGTTTCGCCTTCGGTTCCGCTTCCGGTTCCGGTTGCGGTTTCGGGGGCGTGCTTCTCCTCGTAGAGGCGTACGACCTCCTCCACCGGGAGGGCGGGCCAGGTGCTGAGTTCGCCGGTGCGGCGGTCCACCACTGCGGTGGCCGCGTCGACCTCGGCGGGCGGGCGGCGCTCGCCGGTCTCCGGGTCCCGTTCCTCGGGCGGCGGGGCGGCCCACACGACCCAGCCGAGCGAGAACGCGTGCATCCGCACCTCACGGCGCCGCTCGGTGGGCGCATCACCGTTGAGCCAGCCGTCGGCCGCGGCACGTGCCTGCTCCTGTGTGGTCTCGCGCTGCGGGGTCACGCGGGGGGCTCCTTGGGGGCGAAGTCGGTCCGGGGGGAGTGCGTTGTGCAGGTTTCTGTGACGCTTCGGGCGCCCTGCCCGCAGCGCGGACGTAAGGCTGCTGTGGGCTGATGTGACGCTTCCGTGTCAACTGCCCGTTGACCTTAATCGACCGCTGTGGTCCCGTGCGCGCGAGCGATACGCTGAAGCCGCGACAGCCAAACGTGAGTCATGGGGGAGCAGTTGTGAGCGGATTCCGCGCGGATGCCAAGGTCCTCAAGGACGAAGGCTTCAGCATGTTCGAGGTCGGCCAGGACTGGGGCAAGGCCACGAAGGCCCTGCAGGACGGCCTCACCGCCCTGGAGAAGGGCGACACTCCCCCGTGGGGCGACGACGACCTGGGCGAGAAGTTCGGCGTCGTCTACGAGGGCCTGCGCGACGGCATGTTCGAGTCGATGAACAGCCTCGCCGAGCGGCTGGCCGGCATGGGCATCAAGTTCACCGAGATGGGCATGCGGCACGAGAAGGGCGAGCTGGCCGAGGAGGAGTCGTACGCGCAGCTCACCTCGCAGCACGACGCGTCCGGCGGCGCGGGCGCCAGGGGCATGGAGTCGGTGTGACGCCGCCGGCCCCGCGCGGGGCCGGCTCGGTGTGAGGCGACCGCCCCGAGGCGGGGCGGTTTGTCCTGGTTATGACGCTCGGTCCTGAACTTCCCTGACAGGGCGGCTCGTTGGAGCCGTCCTGTGACATTCGGGCGGGGCCGGTGTCACTGCTGATGGTTAGGCTTTGACCACCGCTGTACGGCGTGTGACCTGCTTGGCGTGCCCAGGTGTGAGGTCCGCGGGCGGTC
>NZ_JBJURH010000039.1:0-28356 GCF_046098215.1 Streptomyces sp. Da 82-17 | reverse complement strand
GGTTGAGGGGTTCGGGGGCGGGGGGGCCGGGCCGGGGGGGGGCGCCGCCTACGGGGCGCGGGACCCGACCCCCGAAGTCCGGGGGAGGGGCTCAGACCCTCGCCGGGGCGGGCTCGGCCGTCGCGGACCCGGCGACGACGCGGCTCGCCTTACGGGTGCGCCGGTCCAGGTGGGCCGCGAGGAACGCGAGCAGCAGCGCCGTGCCGGAGAGGATCGCGCCGACCCAGTTCGGGGCGGTGAAGCCGAGGCCCGCGGCGATCACGACACCGCCGAGCCAGGCGGCGAGGGCGTTGCCGAGGTTGAAGGCGCCGATGTTGGCGGCGGAGGCGAGGGTCGGGGCGGCCGAGGCCTGGTCGAGCACCCACTTCTGCAGCGGCGGCACGGTCGCGAAGCCGAGGGCGCCGATCAGGGAGAGGGTGATCGCGGCCAGGACCTTGTCGTGCGCGGTCGCGGTGAACAGGAGCAGGGCGGCGGTGAGGGCGGCGAGGGCGGTGAACAGCATCGGCATCAGGGCGCGGTCGGCGAACTTCCCGCCGAGCAGGTTGCCGAGGAACATGCCGACGCCGAACAGGACGAGCAGCCAGGTCACGGCGCCCTCGGTGTATCCGGCGACCTCGGTCATCATCGGCGTGATGTAGGTGATCGCGGCGAACACACCGCCGTACCCGAGGACGGTCATCGCCATCGCGAGCCAGACCTGGACGTTGCGGAAGGCGGCGAACTCACCGCGGACGCTCACCGACTCCGGCCGGCCGGTCTCGGGGACGAGCTTGGCCACGCCGAGGAGGCCTACGACGCCGAGGGCGGCGACGATCGCGAAGGTCACGCGCCAGCCGGCGGCCTGGCCGACGTACGTGCCGCCGGGGACGCCGACGATGTTGGCCACGGTCAGGCCCATGAACATCAGGGAGATCGCGGAGGCCTTCTTCTGCGGGGCGACCAGGTCGGCGGCGACGACGGAGCCGATGCCGAAGAACGCGCCGTGCGCGAGGGAGGCCACGATCCGGCCGGTCAGCATGAGGCCGAAGCTGGGGGCGACGGCCGAGAGGGCGTTTCCGGCGATGAACAGGCCCATGAGGAACATGAGCATCTTCTTGCGGGAGACCCGGGTGCCGAGCACGGTCAGGAGCGGGGCGCCGATGACGACGCCGAGCGCGTAGCCGGAGACGAGCCAGCCGGCCGTCGGGATGCTGACGCCGAAGTCTCCCGCGACCTGGGGCAGCACGCCCATGATCACGAACTCGGTGGTGCCGATCCCGAAGGCCCCGATGGCGAGGGCCAGGAGCGCGAGAGGCATGGGAGGACCTTTCCAGGTGATTGTGCGCTGGGGTTACGTCGAAAGACAATAATTGCAAGCGCGGGATAAATGCAAGCGGGGTCAACCCTGGCATGCATTAGTCCTCGTGTGCAACTATTGAGGGGATGGTCCGACAAAGGAGCCCCGATGACCGCCACCGCCCCCGCACTCACCGCCCTGGCACACGGCTGGTGCGCCCTCTCCCTGCTGCACGGCCGGATCGAGTCCCACCTGGAGCACGCCCTCCAGACCGGGCACGGCCTGAGCGTGCGTGAGTACTCCCTCCTTGACGTGCTCAGCCGCCAGCACGACGGGGAGGGCGGCCATCTGCAGATGAAGCAGGTCGCCGACGCCGTCGTCCTCAGTCAGAGCGCCACCACCCGCCTGGTCACCCGCCTCGAGGACCGCGGCCTGCTCTCCCGCTACCTGTGCCCCACGGACCGGCGCGGGATCTACACCAACGTCTCCGACGCCGGCCTCAAGCTCCTCGCAGAGGCCCGCCCCACCAACGAGGCGGCCCTCCGTGAGGCACTCACAGAGGCCGCCGCCGACCCGCGGCTCGCACCCCTCGTGCGCACGATCGAGGCGACGGATGCGCCGTCGGCCGTCACCGCTGCCTGACGTCCCCGGTCGGCCGCGCGGTCCCGACGCCCGTACTAACTGGGCTAGTTGGCGAACCCGCCCTTGGGTTCGATGATCTCCAGATTGGTGCCGTCGGGGTCGTTGAAGTACGCCACCTTCGTGTCGAGCGCGGCTTCCGGGGTGACCTCGCCCGCGATGAACGTGTAGGCGTCGCCCAGGAAGTCGTAACCGGCGTCCTTCATGCGCTGATGGACGGCCTCGAAGTCGTCGACCTTGAAGCACAGGTGCATGGAGCCGGGCCGGTTCGCCTTGCCGTTGGTGCGCTCGTCCACCGGGTCCTGGAACTGGATCAGGTCGATGCCGAGCCCGTCGATGTTGATCGTCGCGTACCGCAGCTTCGCGTTCGGCAGCCCTTGCGTACGGCCGAACGGCTCGCTGTCCATGGTTCCCCGCGCGACGGGTTCACGGCCGGTCAGCGCCGAGTAGAACGCGATCGAGGCGTCCAGATCGGACACCGAGATCCCTACGTGCGCACCCTGCGTGAGGTGCATCGGTGTGTCGGCGACAGTCATGGGAGTCCTCTCGAATGCGGTGGTACGAGGGCATCCCTGGCAATTCTTCCGAAGTCGCGGCGGTACGCATCCTGTCGCACGGAGGCGGAGGCGGGGGGCCTGTGACTGCGGCTGCGCGGTGCCGGTCGGGCGCCGACAATGGCCTTCATGCCGGTACGACGCGTCGCGGTCCGGGGCGCCGAGCTCGAAGTGGACGAGCGGGGCGCGGGGGAGCCCGTCCTCCTCGTGCAGACCGCCCTGACCGCCGACGAGCTGCAGCCGCTGGCCGAGCACCCCGCGCTCGCGGCCGGCCACCGCACGATCCTCTGCCACCGGCGCGGCTACGCGGGCAGCAGCCCCGCCGACGGCCCGGGCTCGGTCAACGGCGACGCCGCCGACTGCGTCGCCCTCCTGGACGCCCTGGGCGTCGAGCGCGCCCACGTCCTCGGCTACTCGTACAGCGCCGCCGTCGCACTCCAGCTCGCGGCCGACGCACCGCACCGCACGCACACCCTCGTACTCCTCGAACCCCCGCCCGTGCACACGGCGAGCGCGCCCGAGTTCCGCGCGGTCAACGACCGGCTGCGGCGCACCCGCCGCGAACACGGCCCGGCGGCGGCGCTCGACGAGCTCCTCACCCTCGTGACGGGACCGGACTGGCGCGAGGTGTTCGACGCCCGACTCCCGGGCTCCGTACGGCAGATGGAGCGGGACACGGCCACCTTCTTCGACACCGACGTGCCCGCACTCCTCGCCTGGCGGTTCGGCCCCGCCGACGCCCGCCGCATCACCTGCCCGGCACTCCACGTCGGCGGCACCGACAGCGGCCCCTGGTTCGCCGAGACCCGCGCCCTCGTCCACGCATGGCTGCCGCACGCCGAGGACGTCCAACTCCCGGGCGCCAACCACTCGTTCACCCTCACCCACACCGACGCCACGGCACACGCGGTGGCCGACTTCCTGCGACGGAACCCGATGCCCACCTGAGACGGAACCCGATGACGGCCTGACGCGAGGCCGCCCCCACCCGCCAGGCGGACCACTTCACCCGCCCAGATGCCGGCCGATCGCCAAGAACGCCTGAACGAGCGGGACTTGAGGCACCGCGGGCGACACCACCTGCGACGCGTAGTGCACGATCACGAGATCGAGCCCGGGTGACACGAACAGTCGCTGCCCGTGGATCCCGCTCGCCAGGAACGAGCCGTACGGATCGTTGGGGATCCACCAGAGGTCGTGGTACGAGAGGGACGCGGGGCTGTCGGGCGGCGCGGCGGGGAAGCGGACGCGGCGCGCGTAGCCGTCCGGCGCACCGGAGACGACGGTCGAGGCCACCGCCTCGGGCACGATCTGACGCCCGCCGGCCGCGCCGCCGCAGCGCAGCATCTCCCCGAGCCGCGCCACGTCCCGCGCGGTCGCACTGAAGCCCCCGCAAGCGGCCTCGGCGCCCTCCGGGTCCAGGAGGTAGTACGCGTCCTCCTCCGCGCCGATCCGCGACCACAGCACCTCGGACAGCAGCTCGGAGGTCGTCACACCGGTCACCCGGCGCAGCACTTCCGCGAGCGCCTCGACGTTGCCGTTCTCGTACCGGAACTCCACCCCCGGTGCACCCGTCGCCCGCGCCGTCGCCAGGTGCTCCCGGATGCTGTCCGGCCCGGAGTAGCCGTACGGGCGCAACCGCGGGGCCACGACCGCGAAGTAGCGCTGCGCCTCCAGGGCCTTGTCGTACGGGCGGCCCGCGTAACTCATCGACGTGCCCATGTGCAGGAGGTGGTCGACCTGCGCGTCCCCGAACGCCGTCCCGGCCAGCTCCGGCACGTACTTGGCGACCTGGGCGCCCCGGTCCAGCTGCCCCTCGTGGGCGAGCACCGCCGCGACGAGCCCGAGGTACGACTTGGCGGCCGAGGCGTTGAAGTGCGGCACGTGCGGCTCGTACCCGTGGAGGTACTGCTCGTGCACGAGGCGGCCGCGGTGCAGGACGAGCAGCGCGTCGGACTCGGCGAGGCCCAGCAACTCCGGGAGCGTGACGGGCTGTTGGTGCGGCCCGGCGAACGTGAGGCCGTCGAGCGCGCCGACCGTCGCCTGCTCGGGCGTCGGGGAAGCGCCGGGGAGTGGGGAGGGCCCGCCCGCGCCGCGCCAGACGCGTCGGCTCGGCACGAGTTCCCGGCCCGAGGTCGTGTGACACCGGGCCCGGACGGGATCGGTGTAACCCCGCGCCCAGACGAGATCGGCCAGTGAGGGCATGCCTGCCATGCGTTCCGCTCCGCTCTTCCGGTCCTCCCCCGACTGGCTCGTTACCGTACAGGTTGTCTCGTAACTCGACCAGAGTCGGCGGAGATTCGGAAGCGCCTTTCAGGGCATTGACCGTGCGCTGACGCTGCCTTTACGTTGCCGGACGTCAGTCTTGTTACGAGACAACCAGTTCGGAAACGTCAGTCCGCAACCTCGGTTCGACAGCTCGATTCGACAGCCTCGGTTCGGAATCTCCACTCGGCAGCAATGCGGCAGTGCCGCCCCTCGCGCAGGAGTCGCCCATGGCAACCCACCCGACCGCGCCCCCGACCGGCCCCACCGGCCCGCCCGGACACCACCCTCGAACCTCGTCCGAGGGCACGGGTGACGCCCCGTCCGAGGGCGCGGGCGACGCCTCGGATCAGCAGGCGGGGGAGGCGTCGCCGCCCGCGTACGACCGGCGGCGGGCTCGGCTGATCACCGTCATGATCGTGGCCTTCATGGTCGTGAACTTCGCCGACAAGTCCGTCCTCGGGCTCGCGGCCGTCCCGATCATGGACGAGCTGAACATCTCCCACAGCACGTACGGCATGATCTCCAGCTCGTTCTCGCTGCTGTTCAGCCTCTCCGGGCTCGTCGTCGGCTTTCTGTCCGCGCGGATCTCGAGCCGTGTGCTGCTGTTCGCCATGACGTCGCTGTGGGCCGTCGCGCAACTGCCCGTCCTGGTCGTCGCGACCGTGCCCGCGCTCGTCGCGGGGCGTGTGCTGCTCGGGGCGGCGGAGGGGCCGGCCGCGTCGATGTCGATGCACGCCCTGTACAAGTGGTTTCCGCCGGGCCGGCGCGGGCTGCCCTCGGCGCTGCAGATCAGTGGCGCCGCGATCGGCACCCTGGTCTCCGCGCCCGTACTGACCTGGATCATCACCGACCACGGCTGGCGCGCCGCCTATGCCGCACTGGCCGTCGTCAGCGCCTGCTGGGCCCTGGTGTGGTGGCGCGTCGGCCACGACGGACCCTTCGACGACAAACGGCCGACCGACTCGACCGCACCGGCGACCGCGCCCGAACGGCTCCCGTACCGCACACTCCTCTTCACCGGCACCGTCCTGGGCTCCGTCGCCAGCGGATTCGGCGCGGGCTGGGCGCTGTCCGTCAGCCACGCGTGGCTGCCCGCCTATCTGCGCACCGAGCTCGACCTGACCGCCGGCGCCGCGGCGACCACGATCAGCGTGATCTCCGCGTTCAGTCTGGTCCTGCTCCTCACGGTGTCGCCGCTGATGGACGTCCTCAAGTCCCGTGGCGTCACCAGCCGTTGGTCGACCGGCGCCACGCAGGGGATCGCCGTGTGCGTGGCGGGCTGCGCGATGGCTGCGTTCCCGTTCGTGGACGGGCACCTGCCGCGGCTGCTGCTGATCGGCCTCGCCTTCGGCACCGTCGCCGTGGCCGTCCCGTTGCACTACATGACGGTCGCCGAGGTCGTGCCCACCGCGCAGCGGGGCGCCCTCTTCGGGATCGTCGCGGGCACCGGCACCCTCGCAGGTCTGGTCGCGCCGTCCCTGACCGGTCACTTCGTCGACGCGGCGGACACCGCGGCGGCGGGCTACGGCAACGCGTTCGCGCTGGCCGCGCTGGTGATGGCGGCGTGCGGGCTGTTCGCGGTCGCGGCGATCAGGCCGGAGCGCGACGCCTGGGCGCTGGGCCTGCGGTGAGAGCGGGCGGGGCGAGGAGCGATGCGCCGGCCCGGTGACGTCGCCCCACGGACGCGTAACCGCCCGCCAGCCGGCCAGTACTCTCGCCCCATGTCCGACACCCCTGTGGCGCGCTTCTACGACGAGTTGGCCGACGACTACCACCTGATCTACGCCGACTGGGACGCGAGCATCCGCCGCCAGGGCGAGGCCCTCGACGCCCTCGTCCGCGAGGCCCGCGGCACCGGGGCCGAGCCCGCGACGGTGCTGGACTGCGCCTGCGGCATCGGCACACAGGCCCTCGGCCTCGCCGGGCGGGGCCACCGCGTCACCGGCACCGACCTCAGCCCGCGCGCGGCGGCCCGCGCGAGCCGAGAGGCCGCACGCCGTACGGTGCCGCTCCGCACGGCGGCCGCCGACATGCGGCAACTCCCGTTCGACAGCGGGCAGTTCGATGTCGTCGTCTGCGCGGACAACTCCCTGCCCCACCTGCTGACGGCCGACGACGTGCACGCGGCCCTCGCGGAGATGCACCGCGTGCTGCGCCCCGGCGGCCTGCTGCTGGTCAGCACCCGCCCGTACGACGAGCTGCTGCGCGACCGGCCCGCCTCCACCCCGCCGCAGGTCCACCCGGACACGGGCGGGGCGGCCCAGGGGCGGGGGCGCACCGTCACGTTCCAGCTGTGGAACTGGCACGACGACGGCGAGCACTACGACCTGGAGCACTTCCAGCTCCTCCCGGCGCCACGCGCCACCGCGCCCGACGACGACTGGCGCGTCCGCGTCCGCCGCTCCACGTACTGGGCGCTCGGCAGCGCACGTCTGACGGAGTGGGCAACTCGGGCCGGATTCACGGGAGTCGAGTGGCGTACGCCGCGACAGACGGGCTTCTTCCAGCCGCTCCTCATGGCCCGCGCCAAGATCGACCCGGCATAGGCTCCGGAGCTGTGAGCAGACACATACCTTTCGAGCGCCTCCACAACTTCCGTGACCTGGGCGGATATACGACCCCCGACGGGCACACGGTGCGCTGGGGCCGGCTCTACCGCTCCGACTCCCTCGGCAAGCTCGCCGCCGACAGCGCGGACTGGGAGCGGTTCCTCGCCCTCGGGATCGGCACGGTCGTCGACCTGCGGTACCCGTGGGAGATCGACGGCAAGGGACGCGTCCCGGACCACCCGTCGTTCGCGTACCACAACCTGAGCATCGAGCACCGCCCGTACGACCAGGCCGGACTCGGCCCCGACGTGGCGGCCGGGCCGTTCCTGGCGGAGAAGTACGTGGAGGTCGCGCACGACGGCGCCGAGGAGATCCGGCAGGTCCTCGACGTGATCGCGTACGGCGGCGACGAGCCGCTGGTGTTCCACTGTGCCTCCGGCAAGGACCGCACGGGCCTCGTCGCCGCGCTCGTCCTCGCCCTGCTCGGCGTACCCGAGACGCAGATCGTCGACGACTTCGCCCGCACCGAACACGCCACGGCCCGACTCGTCGCCGACTGGAGCGCCGAGCGCGCGGGCCGGAAGCCCGCCTGGCCCGACCACGGCCGCGCCCCGGCCGATGTCATGCGCCGCTTCCTCGACGCCCTCACCCGGCAGTACGGCTCCGTCCACGACTACGCCCGCAAGGCCCTCGGCGTCGACGACGAGCTGATCGAAGCCCTGCACCACCGACTCCTCCAACCGCCGCTGGACTCAGTCGAGTTGACGTACCGTCGGGCGGACGCGTCGGACCTGGCCGAGCTGGTGCGGCTGCGGGACGACGCCGCCCGCTGGCAGCTCGCCCACGGCATCGACCAGTGGAAGCCCGGCCAACTCGGAGAGGACCACTTCCGCCGACGCCTCGACGAGGGCGAGGTGTGGATCGCCAGCCTCGGCCCCGACGGGCCGACCGCCGGCGCCTGGGAGCTGTGGTGGGACGACCCGGCCGCCTGGGGCCCGCAGCCGCCGGACGCCGGGTACGTGCACCGCCTGATGACCGACCGCCGCACCGCCCCGCCCGGCACCGGCCGCCACCTGCTCGCCGAAGCCGAACGCCGCATCGCCGCCCGCGGCCGCACCTGGTGCCGACTCGACTGCCTGGCCGACAACCCCCGGCTGCGCGCGTACTACGAGGCCGCGGGCTACACCGTCGCCGGGGAACTGGCCGGGAAGGACGGCGGGCTCGGCGCCCCGTACGCGGTGACGCTCCTGGAGAAGCGCCTCTGAGCCTCGTCGGCCGTCGCCGTCAACTGTGGCGGTGGTACGCCTTGTTGGCGATCCGCCAGCCCTCGCCCGCAACGGCGCCGCGCACGAGCAGGAAGACGTCGGTGAACGTGTCGGCGCCGTGCGCGAGCGTCATCGTCGCGGTCGCGACGGTGCCGTGGACGTCGACGGCGTCGATCCGGCGCGTCCGCTCCGCCTCGTCCGGGGCGGGCCTGCCGGGGAACAGCGCGCAGTAGTCGTCGAGCGTCCAGGAGACGAACACGCCGTCCCGTACGCCCTCGACGTGCGCGGTGGGCAGGAACGCGGCCCTGAAGTGGGCGGGATCGCCGGTCGCGTGCCCGCGGACGTACGCGTGCAGCGGTTCGAGCACGTCGAGCGGCTGCTCACGGAGCGACGGGGACACGGCGGTGGGCAGGCGAGTCGTACGAGTCATACGCGTGAGCGTGCCGGGCCCGTACGGTCTGCGACAAGCGCAGATCTCGCATACGAACCCTGCCCGCTGCGCATACCGGCAGGCCGGGCATACTGCGGACATGGAACTGACTGTGTGGCGCGCCTTCGTGACGGCCTGTCAGCTCGGCTCGCTGTCGGCGGCGGCGACCGAACTGCACCACACCCAGTCGGCCGTGTCCCGCCAGATCGCCGGACTGGAGCGGGAACTCGGCGTCCCCCTCATGGAGCGGCACGCGCGCGGCGTACGCCCCACACCCGCCGGAGAGGCGTTCCTGCACCACGCCGTCGCCACCCTCAGGGAGGCCGACCGGGCGGTGCGGGCGGCCCGCGAGCACCGCGACGGTTCCTGCACCCGCCCTCTCACCATCGGCGCGACCCCGTCCCTCGCCGCCGGCGTCGTCCCGGAGGCCGTGCAACGTCTCCAACGACTCCAACGCCTGCAGCGACCGTCGGGGCCGGTCCGCTGGTCCCTGCTGCCGGGGCTGAGTGGCGACCTCCACCAGCGCGTGCGCGACGGCGAACTCGACCTGGCCGCAGTCACCGACGCCCCTCCGGGCCTGCCCGAGGACCCGCAGGTCGTACGGCGTTTCCTCGGCCTCGACGCGATGGTCGTCGTCGTACCCGCCGACCACCCCGGGGCCGGGCGCGGGCCGGTACGCATCCAGGAGCTGGCCGAGGAGGTCTGGGCCGAGGACAACGACGGCTCGGCGGCCCTCCTGCACCAGCACGCCGCCCGCGCCGGAGTCACCGCCCGCATCGACCTCACGGCGGCCGACCTCCACGGCAAACTCGCCCTGGTCGCGACGGGCCACGCGATAGCCCTCGTCCCCGGAGTGCTGACCGCGTCCCTCCGCCCCGACGTCACGCCCCTCCACCTGACGGACCCGCCGACCCGAGGCGTCTACGCGATCACTCCACGAGGCGCGGGCCACCCGGCGGCGGGGGATCTGGTCGACCAACTCGCGTGCGTATGCGGAGAGTTGGTCGACGGGAGGAGGAGTCAATAGCTCCGAGCAGGCGGATCACTCGGCCTCGTGGTCGGCCAGCACTCGGCCCAGCAACCCCGTCAGCACCTTCCGCTCCTCGCCCGACAGCGACTGCAGCAACTCGTCCTGCACCCGGTCGACCACCGCGTCCATCCGCCGCAGCTGCCGGACCCCGCTCCGCGTGATGCTCACCTTGTTGCGCCGCCCGTGGTCCGGATCCGGCGCGCGGTCCACGTAGCCCTGCTCGACCAGGTCGTTCACCGCCGCGACCACATCACTGCGGTCCATCCGGGACCTGCGCCCCAACTCGGCCTGGCTCACGGCCCCGAACTCGCGCAGCACGGCCAGGATCCGGTAGTGGTACCCGCGCGTCCCGGAGTCGGCGAACGCGTCGAACACCAGGCGGCGGGTGTGCACGGCCAGTTGCGTGATCAGCCAACTCGGCTTCGCGGCCATGCGCTCGGGCATCTCGTCCATGCCGACCACCGTAACAGTGTTGGTGCCACCAACACACTCGACATAATGTTGGCCCCACCCACAACCCGCAACGACCCTTCGACAAACCTCGATGCAGGGAGAAGACCCGCATGATCCTGGTCACCGGCGCCACCGGAAACGTCGGCCGCAACCTCGTACGCGAACTGCTCGCCGCAGGCGAGGACGTACGGGCCCTCACCCGCGACCCGGCCACCGCCGACCTGCCCGACGGAGTGGACGCCGTGCCCGGCGACCTCACCCGCCCCGAGACCCTGCCCGCCGCGCTGCACGGCGTCGACCGCGCGTTCCTGTTCCCCGTCCACGGCGCCCTCGACGCGTTCCTCGCCGCCGCCCGGCAGGCCGGCACGGGCCATATCGTGCTGCTCTCCTCTGACTCCGTCACGTTCACCGAGCCCGGCTGGATCGGCGAGCAGCACCTCGCCTGCGAGCAGGCCGTCGCCGACTCCGGCATTCCCTGGACCTTCGTACGCCCCACCGTCTTCATGGCCAACGACCTGGCCTGGGCCGACCAGATCAGGAACGGCGGAACCGTACGAGGCGTCTACGGCACCGGCGCGACGGCCCCCGTCGACGAGCGCGACATCGCCGCCGTCGCCGCCCACGCCCTGCTCGCCCCGAGCCCCGGCAAGACGTACGAGCTCACCGGCACCGAGACCCTCAGCCAGATCGACCGCGTCCGCGTCATCGGCGCCACCCTCGGCATCCCGACCCGCTTCGAAGAGGTCCCCCGCGAGACCGTCCGCCGCCGACTCCTCGACCGACTCCCGGCCCCCGCAGCCGACTTCCTCCTCGACCAGCTCGCCGCCTCCCGCACCACACCGACCCCCACCCTCCCCACCACCCGAACCACCCTCGGCCGCCCCGCCCACACCTACGCCGACTGGGTGGCCCACCACGCGACGGCCTTCACACGCTGAACTCCCACGCTCTGCGGCATCGATGACACGATGACGCGATGTTCGCATTCGGAATCGACGGCTACCGGCCTTCGTGGTCGCACGGCCGCGACGAGGTGCTGCGGCAGCACGCCGACCGCCTGCGCAATCTCGCCGGCCGGCCGCTGACCAACGCCTGGCTGGTCTGGGACGTCGAGGACGACGAGTGGTTCCCCGACTGCCCGGTCGTGCTCGACTTCGCAGGCGAACGGGTCGAGATCAACCACCACAAGTTCGACGACCTCTCCCTCACGTGGAACACCATCGACCTCGACCGCCCGGTCGACTGGCCCGGCTTCGAGCTCGCCTGGCGCCCCGAGCCGCTCCCCGAACTGCGCCCGCTCCGAGGCCGAACCCTCGACCGGGTCGAGCTCCTCGAGTGGACGGGCAGAGACCTGGCGCAAGGAAACGTCGACCTCAGCTTCGTCTTCGCGGCGGGCAGGCTGACCGTCTTCAACGCACTCGACGAGAACGGCCTGACCTGCACCCCACCCGACCCACAGCGACAGCAGCCCCACCCACTCCACTGACCGCCTCGACGCACACGCACGGATCAGCTCCACTCGACTCCCGTGCACACGGCCGTACGGAGCAACTCCGCCCGCACGACCACCGGACCAGCAGCAACAGGCCCAGCCCGTCCGCGGAGTCGTCCGTGTCGTAGCTGTCGGCGCCGCCCGGGCCCGTGGCCGGCCCTCCGGGGCGTCGGCGGGATCCTGGCCGCACTGCCCGGAGCCCGTTACGTACGCGGCCGACGGCGAGGCCCGGCCGGTATGCGTGCGGGAGGTGCGCCCGTACGGGATCACCGACGCCGTGGGGGCATGCTGCCCGCGCCTGCGACCCGACCGCCGCCCCCGGCCGGTTGCGCACGCCGTCGCCGCCTCCCCCGACGCACTCCAACTCGCTTTCGGCGCTGCCGACTTCGCGGTCACGCCGACCGGCGACCGGTACTTCCTCGGATGCAACCCCGACGGGCAAGGGGGCCTGGCGACCGGACGCCGTCACCGACGCGATCGCCGAGGCCCCTCGCCGGTCAGCTTCAACGGCCGCCCGAGGACGCCTGGACGGACGAGTGACGGCAGGTCGCCCTAGCCGCCGTACCCCTTCGGCTGCGGCTTCTTCGGCTCGCAGTCGCAGTCCTTCGCGGGTTGCACGGTGAAGTCGACGCCGGTCACGTCGCCGTCCCCGGCCTGGACGGGCCGGGAGTCCGCGCCCTCCACGGTGGCGCCCTCCGCGGGCTCCACCCCGACCGTGTAGTCCCCGGCGGCCACGTCCTCGAAGGCGTACGAGCCGTCCGTGCCCGGTGTCGTCGTGACCGGCTCGTTCTCGTCGTCCACGACCGGCGTCCCGTCCGGACGCTGCAGCTCGACGACCGTCCCCTCGGGTGGCGCCGCACCGTCCCCGTCCGTCACCGTGCCGCTGATGTCGCTCGTCTCGGTCGCGAACCACGCCTGGTACGAGGGGATCCCGGTCCGCACGCTGAACGTCAGCGTGAGCGTGCGGACTTCGGCGGTCGGCCGCAGCCACGCGGACGCGCCGTACGTGTCGCGCCCGCTGCCGCGCAGCGTCGCCGACGCGGCGTCCCACGCCGGCTCGTCGACGAACGGCCCGCCGCCGGTGCAGCCGGACGGGCGGGGCGAGGACGCGCAGTAGTTGAACGTGCCCTGGAAGCCCAACTCCTCGGCGGTCAGCGGCTCTCCGTCCGCGCCCGTCGCCGTGATCCGCACGTCGTCCGCGTCGATGTCGCCGAGCGCCAGGCCCCAACTCCCCGCCGTCGGCGGCTGGTCGAACGTGAACGTCGTCGTCGACGGCGTACGGCCCTCGGCGGTGGCCAGGTTCAGATACGGCTTGCCCTGCGACGAGCCGAAGGCCGCACCGAACGGCGTCGACGCGTTGAGGAACGCCGAGGTTCCGGCGGAGATGCGCGGCCGGGTGCTGTTCGTGGTGAATGTCGCCTGCGGACCGCCGGTCGCCGCCACGTCCACGGTGCCGGTCGACGCGGGCGGCGCACCGTCCAGGGTGTAACCGGCGTACTCCGGGCCTTCCGCGCCCGCCGCCGGCGAGGCGCCGAGACCGACCGTGGCGAGGGCGGCAGCGGCCACCGGCGCCCAACGAGCCAGACCACGCACACTCATGGAATCTCCTACGGGTTGGAGTCGAAAGCACCGAAAGAATCGCCGCGGGTGAGCGGGGAACCGCTGAACAACACACGCCGACAACCCGACGCAACCCGGACGGCAGAACCGATTCAGCAGCGACTCCGGCCCCCGACAGCCCGGCACGCGTGAACCGGGGGGACGGCAAGGGCCGGCCCGGGTACGCGGAGCGCGTACCCGGGCCGTGCGGTGATGGTCGCCGCTGCCCGAGGTCAGGCGGCGAGCTTCTGGTGGAGGGCTTCAAGGCCGTCGTGGTAGATGCCGGTGAAGAGGTCGACGACCTCTGCCTCGGTGGCGTCGACCGGGTTGAAGCGGCCGGACCACTGGACCTCGGCGACGTCGTCGCGGCCGGGGACCGTGTGGACGCGAAGGGTGGACACGTACCCGTCGACCGGGAAGGGGGCCTCGAGGATGGCGTAGCTGTAGTGCCGTTCGGCCTCGTCGAAGCCGACGAGCCGCTCGACGATCACCTCACCGTCGGGGTTGCTGAGGCGGCGGACCCGGCCGCCTTCGAGCGCGGTGGACTCGGGGATGTAGGGGAGCCAGTCGGGGAGGGCGTCGAACCCGCCGATGAGGTTCCAGACCTGCTCGGGGGAGGCGGGGACGACACGGCTGACGGACGTGGATGCCATGGTGGTGCTCCAGTGCTTTCGTGCAGTGCGGGGTCACGCGTCGTGGGGGAGCGGGGCGGCCGGGCTGACGAGGCCGGCGGCGCGCAGGTCCGTCCAGAACGCGGCGGGGACGGACTCGTCGAGGGCGGCGGTGTCCTCGGCGATGCGGCTGGGCCGGGTGGCGCCGGGGATGACCGCGGCGGCGGCCGGGTGGGCGAGGGAGAACTGCAGGGCCGCGGCCTTGATGGAGACGCCGTGCTCGGCCGCGAGCGCCTTCAGCTTGCCGACGCGCTCGACGATCTCGGCGGGCGCCTCCTGGTACTCGAAGTGGCTGCCGCCCGCGAGGATGCCGGAGCTGTAGGGGCCGCCGACGACCATGTCCACGTTCTGCTCCTGCGCCATCGGCAGCAGGCGCTGCAGGGCGTGGTCGTGGTCGAGGAGGGTGTAGCGGCCGGCGAGGAGGAAGCCGTCGGGCTGCGGCTCGTCCAGGGCGAGGGTCAGCTCGATCGGCTCGGTCTTGTTGACGCCCAGGCCCCAAGCCTTGATGACGCCCTCGTCGCGCAGCCGGGACAGGACGCGGAAGGCGCCGGTACGGGCCTCCTCGAACTTGGCCAGCCAGGCGTCACCGTGGAAGTCCTGGGCGATGTCGTGGACCCAGACGATGTCCAGGCGGTCGGTCCCGAGGCGCTTGAGGGAGCCCTCGATGGAGCGCTCGGTGGCCTCGGCGGTCCACTCGTGGAGGATCTTGTTCGGGTTGCCGTGCTCGAACAGGCCACCCTTCTCGCCGAAGTCGGGTACGTCGGTCTCGTGCTCGTCCAGGACGACCCGGCCGACCTTGCTGGACAGCACGTACGCATCCCGCTCCTTGCCGGACAGCACCTCGCCGAGGCGCTCCTCGGCCAGGCCCGCGCCGTAGAAGGGGGCGGTGTCGTAGAAGCGGATGCCCTGCTCCCAGGCGGCCTCGACGGTCGCGCGGGCCTCGTCCTCGGGGATCGCCCGGAACATGTTGCCGAGCGGAGCGGTACCGAAGCCGAGCTTGCCGGGAAGGAGGTTCTTGAGGGCCATGAGACATGCCTTTGCGTGTGGGGGAGTGCGGGTGACGCACCGGTCACTCACGCGCCGCATTTACCTGCAAGCGCGCCTTACATGCAGAGACAATACTTGCATGCGCGGGCTAATGCAAGCTCCTCCTCGACTGCGCCGGATGCCGCACCAGGGTGTGCTCAGGCATGGCCGTACGTGGTCAGGCATGGCCGTACGCGGTCAGGCGTGGCTGCGCGTCCCGCCCGTCAGGTCCAGCTGCGCCCATACGGCACTGCCGTGCGGTGTGCTGGTCCGGCCCCAGTGCGAGGCGAGGGCGTCGAGGATCACCAGGTCGGAGTCGCGGCCCCCGGCGAAGTTGCCCGACCCCGCCACGCGCAACGTCAGCACGTCGTCGTCGAGCGTCAGCCCGAGCGCGATCGCCGGTCCGCCGGGGCGGCGTACGGCATGACCGGCCAGGTCGCCGACGATCTGCTCCGCCTCCTCGGTCACGTCCCCCGGCAGGCCCCAAAGACCCGGCGTCAGACGGGTGTTGAGGCGTGCGAGCCGAGCGGTGTGGTCCGTGACGTCCAGATGCCAGGCCTGCCGGTGCGCGGCCGGATCGCTGATGAGCGCCGCCACTGCCGGGCCGATCAGCGTCGACAGGGTGGGCGCGGTTTCGGCGGCGGGCCCGAGGGCGCCGTGCGCGTCGGCCCCGTGCTCGGGGGCCCAAGGGTCCGCGCTCGCGGCGCCCCTCTCGGTGTGCGTGGCGCCTCCGTCGGCGTGCGTGGCCATGAGCCTCCTGCCGTTCTCCCGACGCCCGAGGCCGACGGGTTGCGTGATGCGTCACGCGCATTCCATCAAGGGGTGCGTGACGCGTCAACCACTTCTGGTGACGCGTCACCAATTTCTGGGTACGCTGCGCCGCATGGACACCGACACTCCCTGGCTGAGCGAGCGCCGACAGCGCATCTGGCGCAACTGGCTGAGGATGAACGCCGAGTTGCCGGCCGCGCTGCACCGCCGGCTGCGGGCGGACTCCCACCTGTCCCTGTCGGACTACGACGTCCTGGTCCACCTCACCGACGTTCCAGAGGCCCGGGTCCGCGTGCTCGACCTCGCGCGCGCCCTGCGCTGGGAGCGCAGCCGGCTCTCGCACCACATCAGGCGCATGGAGGGCCGCGGCCTCGTACGCCGCGAGGACGTTCCCGGCGACGGCCGCGGCGCCTACGTGGTCCTCACCCCCGACGGCCGCACCGCCGTCGAACAGGCCGCCCCCGCCCACGTACGCACCGTCCGCGACCTCGTCTTCGACTCCGTCGACCCCGACGAACTGGCCGCGCTCGCCACGGCGGTCGAGAAGGTGCTCGCACGTCTGGAGGCCTCGGGGCGACCCGTGTGAGCGGGAGGGGCCACAACCGACGGGGCGTCAACTTCCTTGCGGACACCGGTGATTCTGCCGATGCGCGGGCCTGCGGGGCGCCGCGAGAGTGACCGGCGTCAGCAACGGCGGAGCCCGCGGGCCCGTCCCGGCGTCCGGGTTCCGGCGCCGGTGAGCCGCGGACGCCCGTACGGCCCCGCCGTCCCCTCAGCGAGAGGAACCCCTCGACGTGCAGCACTTCGACCACAGCGACAGCGGCGGCCGTACGCGCCGCGCCAAGGGCACGCGCGGCCGGCTGGTCCGGATCGGGCTCGCCGCGGTCCTGGCCGCGGGCGGACTCGTCACCACCCAGGCCTTCGGCGCCGAGGCCCCGCCCGCCGACGCCGCCACCGCGCGGGCCGCCGCCGAGAACCCGTACGAACGCGGCCCCGACCCCACCCCGTCCAGCATCGAGGCCGTACGCGGGCACTACGCCGTGTCGCAGACCAGCGTCTCGCGGCTGAGCGTCAGCGGCTTCGGCGGCGGCACCGTGTACTACCCGACCAGCACCAGCGACGGCACCTTCGGCGCGGTCGTCGTCTCGCCCGGCTACACCGCGTACGAGTCGTCCATCGCCTGGCTCGGGCCGCGGCTCGCCTCCCAGGGCTTCGTGGTGTTCACCATCGACACCCTCACCACGCTCGACCAGCCCGACAGCCGAGGCCGTCAACTCCTCGCCGCCCTCGACTACTTGACCCAGCGCAGCTCCGTGCGCGGCCGGGTGGACAGCAGTCGGCTCGGCGTCATGGGGCACTCGATGGGAGGCGGCGGCAGCCTCGAAGCCGCCAAGTCCCGGCCGTCCCTGCAAGCGGCGATCCCGCTGACCGGCTGGAACCTCGACAAGACCTGGCCCGAGATCCAGACCCCCACCCTCGTCGTCGGCGCCGACGGCGACTCCGTCGCACCGGTCTCCTCGCACTCCGAGCCGTTCTACGAGAGCCTGCCGGGCACCCTGGACCGCGCCTACCTGGAGCTCAACAACGCCACCCACTTCACGCCGAACACGTCCAACACGACGATCGCGAAGTACAGCATTTCCTGGCTGAAGCGGTTCATCGACAACGACACCCGCTACGAGCAGTTCCTCTGCCCGCTGCCACAGCCCGGCCCGACGATCGCCGAGTACCGGGGCAACTGCCCGCACTCCGGCTGACGCCGACCACCGCGTGCGGGCCCGGCCACCGGAGCCGCGGCCCGCACGCCGCCCGGAACGCATACGACGCGATCAGCGAGGACGCGGTCGACACGCCCTCTACCGCCCCACGTTACGCGGCAGTAACGTGGCCGACGTGACCGGACCGCCCCCACCGGATCCGCTGCGGGCCGCCGCCGTGCGGTTCCCCGGACTGCCGGTCGACACCTGCGCCCTGCTGCTCCTCACGGCCACCGCGTACGCCGTGCTCCCCGAGCCCCGCACCGAACCGGGCGTCGACGCGGCCCTGTTGCGGCGCGCGTCCGCCGAGGCCGGACTCGACCCCGACGCCCTGGAACCCGCCGAACGCGCAGGCCTCGTACGCACACAGCCGGGCCGTGTCCACTGCGCGCCGCAGGCCCGGCAAACCGCCTACGCCGACGCGCCCGCCACCGCACGCCGGGCCGCCCACCTGCTCCTCGCCCGCGCCGCACGACACGGCGCGCCCGAGCCGCCGCACCCCGGGCGGATCCCGCACCTCCTGCACCGCGCGTACGCCGCACCCGGCCCCGACGAACAGCTCGCCGAAGCGCTCGCCGCCGCCGCGCAGGCCCCCGGTCCCGGCGCACACGACGAACGCGCCCTCGCGCTCACCCGGGCCGCCGCACTCACCGACCACCGCGACACCCGCGCCCTGCACCTCTGCGCCGCCGCCGACCACGCCCGCCGCGCGGGCCGACCCGAACAGGCCGCCGAACTCCTCACGTCCGTGAGGGAGTTGACGACGTCCGACGCGGTGCGCGGCCGGGCCGAACTCGTCCACGGGCTGCTCGCGCTGCGCACCGGCCCCGTCGCCGACGCCCGCGAGTCCCTGCTCCTCGCCGCCGACCTGCTCACCCCCCACGACCCGGACCACGCGGCCCGCGCCCGCCTCGCCGCCGCCGACGCCTCCTGGTCCCTCGGCGACCCCGAGGGCTACCGCAGCGCCCTCGCCGCCCCCACCTCCGGCACCACCGCCGACCCGCGCGACGCCTACGAGACCGGCATGGCCGCCGTACTGGGCGACCTCGGCCGGGACTTCGCCTCCGGCCTCACCGCACTCCGCCGCGTCGTCGACCTCTCCGCGGGCGAGCGCGACCCCGAGCGGCTGCTGCGCGCGGGCGCCGCCGCCCTCGTCCTCGGCGACCTGCCCGTGGCCTGCAGACTCGGCAGCCGGGCCCTGGCCGTCGCCCGCGCCCACGGCAGCGTCACCGTACTGCCGCGCGCCCTGGAGCAGTTGGCGTACGGGGAGCTGCGCGCCGGACGGCATGCGCGGGCCCGCGCGCACGCCGAGGAGGGCCTGCGGACGGCAGAGGAGACGGGGCAGCGCAACGTCGTGGCCCACCAGCAGGCCGTCCTCGCCCTCGTCGCCTCGCTCGACTCCGACGCCGACGCCGTGGCCCGGCTCGCCGGGGCGGCGACCCGGATCGCGTCCCGGCACGGCCTCGCCCAGGCGGAGACGCTCGCCCAATGGGCCCTGGCCCGCGCCGACTTGGCCCGGGGACGTGTCCTGGAAGCGGCGGCCCGCCTGGGCCCGCTCGTCCGGCCAGGGCCGCGTCGAGGCCACTTCGCGGTCCGTATGCTCGCGGTGCCGTGCTACGTCGAGGCGGCCGTCCTGAGCGGCGAGCGGGGCGCGGCCGTGCCCGCCGCCGACGACTTCGCGGTCTGGGCGAGCCTCGGCCACGACCCGCAGTCACCGGCCCAACTCGCCCGCTGCCGCGCCCTGTTGGCGGCCGACGACCCGGAGGCCGCGGACGCGTACTACGCCGAGGCGCTCGCGCTGCACGCCCGGTGCGGCGGCGATTTCGAACAGGCCCGCACGGCCCTCGTGCACGGCAAGTGGCTGCGCCGCACGCGCCGCCCCGGACTGGCCCGGGGCAGTCTGCGCGACGCGCTCGTGGCGTTCGAGCGCTGCGGCGCCACGGCCTGGGCGGCCCAGACGGCGGCCGAACTCCGCGCCACCGGCGAGACCGCCACCGCCCAACTCTCAGGTGAGCTGGGCGCGTTGACGCCGCAGCAGTTGCGGATCGCCCGGCATGTCGCGGAGGGAGCCACCAACCGCGAGGTCGCCCGCAGGCTGTCGGTGAGCCCGCGCACCGTCGACCACCACCTCCGCAACATCTTCGCGACCCTCGGCGTCCGCTCCCGCGTGGAGCTGTCCCGTGTGGTGAACGGCGCGCAGGTGAGGGGGGAGGGGCCCGCCGGGGCGACGTACGGCCGCTGACGGGGCCCGGCGATGTGGAGCCGTCGGCGAGAGAGGGGGGGCGGTCAGCCGTCGGCGACGTCCTGGCCGAGGAGTTGCCGTACGAGCGTGTCGATGTCGACGTGGTCCGGCTCCTCGCCCGGCGGGACGATGTGCTCGGTCCAGCGGAGGAAGGCGGTCACGTCGGAGGCCTGGGCCCGCAGCAGCGCCGTCTCCGTCTCGCCCGCCTCGTCGCGGCCGGTGAGCAGGAGGTAGAGGCTGTCCGCGTCCCGGCCGTGCCCCGGGTACACCGAGACGTCGCCGAGGCCGACCCGCTCCCGGGTGCCGTGCGTGAGCAGATCCCGGGAGAGCTCCCAGGTCACCGGCAGGTCGCTGTCGGTGTGGCTGTCCAGGTAGACCGTGAACGGGTCGTCGGCGGAGTACGCCAGACAGGCCGGAACGGGGAACTGCCCGTTGGCCGTGACCTTGTGCAGCAGCAGGTGGGTGGTGCACAGCCACGCGCTCGACATGGTCATCTCTCGGTCTCCTCTGCGCCCGGAGGCGGCTTTGCGGCGGGTGGCGGCACCCTTGCGGAACGGCATGTGCGTGACGCGTCACGCATATTCGACCAGCTCTTAGGTGATGCGTCAACTATGCAGGTGACGTATCACCAATTCCCGGCTAGGCTGTGCCTCGTGGACCCCGAAGCACCGTGGCTGACCGATCAGCAGCAGCACATCTGGCGCAGCTGGCTGCGCATGAACGCCGAACTGCCCGCCGCACTGCACCGTCAGCTGCAGGCCGACTCCGAACTGTCCCTGCCGGACTACGACGTGCTGGTCCAGCTCACCGACACCGCGGAGGAGAGGGTCCGCGTCCTCGACCTCGCGCGCGCCCTGCGCTGGGAGCGCAGCCGGCTCTCGCACCACATCAAGCGCATGGAGGGCCGCGGCCTCGTACGCCGCGAGGACGTTCCCGGGGACGGCCGCGGCGCCTTCGTCGTGCTGACCCCCGCAGGCCGCAGCACCATCGAGCGGGCGGCCCCCGCGCACGTACGACACGTCCGCAGCCTCATCTTCGACGCCGTCGAGGAGGACGAGCTGGCCGCGCTCGGCGCCGTGCTCGACAAGGTCCTGGCCCGCCTCGACGAAGGAACCGAACGGCCCGCCGACTGACGGCAGTTGGCAGGCCCGGCTGGGCCGCCGCGTCTTCCGGAACAGTTCGCCTCGACTTCACCACGGCGCGCACCCCGCGTGGCAGTCACCCTCAAGGATCGCGAAAAGGTAACGGGTCTAGACCCGTCGCCGTGCGCCCGCTACACCTGTAGCGGTCCGTCCGCCGCCCCAACCCGCCGTACACCCAGGGGAGTTGGAGCGGCGCGTACGTGCGTATGCCTCGCTCACACCTTGGAGATTCGAGTGCGCTCCCTGTCCCGTCGCTCCGTCCTGCTCGGCACCGCCGCCCTGGCCACCGCGGCCGGGCCCCTCTCCGGCGCCGCCCGCGCCGCGGCCAAGACGCCGAAGGTCCTCGTCATCGGCATCGACGGCGCCCTCCTCAACCGCATCGAGGACGCCGCCTCACCCGCCCTGAAAGGCCTGATGGCAGCCGGTGTCACCGCACCGAGCAGCATCTACGCCAACCCGCTCGCCCCCACCATGTCCGGCCCCGGCTGGGCCACGGTCCTCACCGGCGTCTGGCCGGACAAACACAACGCCAAGGACAACGCGTTCACCGGCCACCGCTTCGACCGGTACCCGGACTTCCTGACCCGCGTCGAGACCGCCAAGCCCGAACTCGGCACCCTCGCCGTCTGCTCCTGGAACCCGATCACCGACACCGTCATCAGCTCCAAGGCGGACACCCGCATCTCCACCCCGCCCGCCGAGTACGACGAGGGCACCACCCGGCGCACCGTCGACAAGCTCACCACCACCGACCCCGACGCGGTCTTCGTCCACCTCGACAACGTCGACCACGCCGGCCACGACCACGGCGCGGCCAGCCGCCAGTACCTCGACGCGATCGAGGGCGCCGACGCACAGGTCGGCCGCATCCTCCAGGCCGTCACATCCCGTGCCACGTACGCCGAGGAGGACTGGCTGATCCTCGTCACCACCGACCACGGCCACACCGACGCGGGCGGCCACGGCGGCTCCAGCTGGGCCGAGCGCCACACCTTCCTCATCGCCGCCGGCTCCGGCCTCGGCGCGGGCACCGTACGCCACGACGTCAGAATGCCCGACGTGGCCGCCACCGCCCTCGCCCACCTCGGCATCCCGCTCGACCCGGCCTGGGACCTCGACGGCCGACCCCTGCAACAACCCACGCCCGACGCGTTCGACGCGCTGCGCGGCCAACTGAAGCCCCCGGTCGACGAGACGGGCATCGGCGCCGGCGTCATCGGCTTCACCCACACCCCGCCCAACGGATGGAGCGTCGACAACTCCGCCATGGGCTCCGGCGGCGTCACCGAATGGCGCGGCTGGACCTTCACCACCGACGAGTTCTGGACCAAGGCACAGCCCGACCAGGAACGCGAGTCCAACCTCCGCGCCCGCGGCGTCTTCGCGGTGGCCGACGGCGACGAATGGCACGACAAGGCCGTCACCGGCACCTTCGACTCCACCCTGGTCAGCCCCGCCCACCCGGTCACCGGCGGCGCCCCCGCCACCCTCACCTACACCACGTACTACCGCCAGGAGGGCGGCCAGCGCGGCGAGGTGTCCGTCGCGTACGACGACGGCGCGCCGCAGCTCCTCAAGACGTACGAAACGACCGTCCCCTCCCGCGTCGAACGCCTCACCCTGCGCGTCCCGGCCGGCGCCCGCACCGCCCGGATCCGCTTCCGGTACACCGGCGGCAACAACTGGTACTGGGTCGTCGACCAGGTGACCCTGACGGCCGGCGGCACGGCACCGGGCGGCCGCAGGCGGTGACAGGCGGGCGCGCGGCGCCGGACGGATCGCGACCCGCCCGGCGCCGCACGCCCCACGGCAGGCAGACGTCAGAGCTTGCCGACCCCCGCACCCTCCATGACCTGCGCCTTCACATCCGCCGCGGGCGCCGGGACGTAGTCGTACGGGATCGCCGCGACGTCACCGCCCGTCTGCCCCTCGCCCGACTCGACGAAGTGGTTGTCCTTCGCGGCGAGCGCACCCGGGCTGGAGTCGCCCTCGCCGAGGTGGAACGGGTCCTCGGTGTTCTCGAAGTAGTTGCCCTCGACCAGCACCCCCGCGTCCTGCGTGGAGGCCACCCCGTACGAACTCACGTCGCTGAAGTAGTTGTTCAGAACGTGTACCGGGTTGCCGAAGCGGACGCGCGGGTTGCGCTGATTGGTGCCGTCGAACCAGTTGTGGTCGTACGTCACCCGCAACTTCCCGGTGTCCTCCGAGCCGTTGTCGTCGGAGTGCCCGAGCAGCATGTTCTTGTCCTGGTCGTGGGTGCGGTTCCAGGAGACGGTGATGTCGGTGGAGCCCCGCTTGATGTCGAGCGCACCGTCCTTCGCACCCGAGATGTCGTTGTGGTCGACCCACACCTGCGTGGACTCCTGCACGTTGACGGCATCGTCGTTCGACCCGACGAAGGTCAGGTTCTGGATGATCACGTTCTTGACGCCGCTCACGTCGAGCCCGCCGCCCGTGATCCGGCCCGAACTGCCCACTCCGACAACGGACTTGTCGCCCGCGACCTTCGTCATCCCGCTCAGCTCGATCGTGCCGTCCACCCGCACCACCTTGGCGCCCTCGCCCTGCACGGCCTCGGTGAACGCCGCCGCGTCCGCCACGGTGACCGTCTCACCGCCCGCGCCTCCGGTGGTGCCCGCGCCGTAGCCGACCGGCCCGGCGGCCGCCCGCACCTGCGACGCCGCTTCCGGTTCGGCGTCCGTCGACGCGTACGCCGTGCCGAGGGCAGCGACCGCCGCGCCCGCGGTGACCGCCGCCGCAGCCACCTTCAGCCTGCGGTGCCCGGCCCTGCCGTGCCGTGCCGTGCTCGTCCTGCGCATCAGGTTCTCCATTCGTGGGGGAGGCGTCCGTGAGGACGCGTACGCCCTGTGGTCGCCGCCGCCTCCGGAAAGGTTGCCGCCGCCGCGTGGGAACCTGAACGCCCTGGCCCGCACCTCCACGGCGAGAGCGACGACGCATGACGAAGCCGACCGACCCCGCCCCGTACGGCATGCAGCACTGCGAGACGACCACCCTCGGCGTGCTGCTGCGGCACGAGGGCATCGACCTGTCCGAACCGATGCTGTTCGGCCTCGGCGCCGGACTGTCCTTCGTCTACTGGGACGCCAAGAACCTGCCCTTCCCCTTCCTCGGCGGCCGCGTCAAACCCTTCGAACTCACCCGCAACCTCGCCGCCCGACTCGGCCTGCACCTCCACGTCGAGGAGACGACCTCGCCCCGCCGCGCCTGGGACCACGTCGCCGCACCCCTCGCCGCCGGCCGCCCCGTCGGACTCCAACTCGACAGCTACCACCTGGACTACTTCACCTCGAAGGTCCACTTCGGCGGCCACATCGTCGCCCTGTACGGCTACGACGACCACGACGCCCACCTCGTCGACACCGCCCAGCAGGGCGGCGCCGTGACGACCAGCCGGACGAGCCTCGCCCGCGCGCGAGCCGAGCGCGGCCCGATGACCGCCCGGCACCGCTCGTTCACCCTCACCGCCCCGGCCGGCCTCCCCTCCCCGCAACAGCACCTCGTCCCCGCCCTCACCGCCTGCGCCGACGCGTTCCTCGCCCCGCCCATCGCCAACCTCGGCGTCCGAGGCATCGAGAAGGCCGCCACCCTCGTACCCACCTGGCTCCGCCGCACCGACAACCCCCGCCACGACCTCCCACAGGCCGCCCTCCTCATGGAGAAGGCCGGCACCGGCGGAGCCCTGTTCCGCAACCTCTACCGCGACTTCCTGGCCGAGGCCGCCGCACACGTCGACAGCCCCCACCTGCGCACCGCCCACCACCGGTACGCGGAGGCAGCGACCCTCTGGACCGAAGTGGCGTCCCTGCTCACCCGCGCCGGCACCTTTGACGACGAGCAACTCCTCACCCGGGCAGGCACACTCCTGACCGACGTCGCCCGCCTGGAGCGCGAGGCGATGCAGCAAGTGAAGGCCCTCGCATGAGCAGCAACCGGCGGCCCTCGTGCGAGCACCAACTGAGGACCCTCGCGTGAGCACCGTCCGCACGGGCCCGTCGCGAAGATCGACCGCATGGCACGATGCCCCCATGTCAGGTCAGGTCTGGGTGTCCCTCATATCGTTGGGCGGCGTCGTCCTCGGCGGCATGCTGTCCTACCTCGTCCAGCACAGAACCCAACTGTCGGCGGAACGCGCTGAACAGCAACGGCAACAGCACACCCTCTCCGAGGCCCGGCGCGCGGAACGGCACGCGCTGCTGGAGCGGTTCATCGAGGTGGCGGCCGAGGCCGAACGCTCAGCCTTCAGCCGCCCCGCCGACTTCGACGACAACCACCCCTGGTACCTCAAGACCCAGGACGTCATGAACCGCCTGTGGGTCGCCGAGCGGCTCATCCGCGTCCAGTTCCCCCTCCCGGTGCACGACGCGGCCCGCGCGTACTTCCTCGACCTCAATCGCACGGTGTGGCACGGCCTGCCCGAGGGCGAGAGCGTACGGGACTATCTGGAGGACAACCGCCTCACCTTCCTCGACGCGGCCCGCGAGGTCATGACCGAACCGGCCACCGTCAACTAGCCGTACGAGTAAGGCAGTTGGGCTCTTCCGGACCAGGTACGCGAGTCACCAACGCACAGGCAGGCGGTCCAGCCCACGCAGCAGACTCGGCCGCCACACGGGCGCGGGGTCTCCGTCGATCGCGAGGTCGGGGAAGCGGTCGAGCAGCGCGCGCAGGGCGATGTTCGCCTCGAGCCGGGCGAGCGGCGCGCCGAGGCAGTGGTGGATGCCGTGCCCGAACGCGAGATGGCCGCGGGTACGGGCGGGGTCGCGGCGGATGTCGAAGCGCTCGGGGTCCGGGAAGTGCGCGGGGTCGCGGTTGGCGGAGGCCAGGGAGACGACGACGCGCGCGCCCCGCGGCAGGAGGGTCCCGGCGACGGTGAGGGCCTCGGAGGTGTAGCGGTAGGTGCCGGCCGGCGTCGGCGGCTCGTACCGCAGGGCCTCCTCCACGGCGTTCTCGAGCAACCCGCTGTCTGCCCGCAGTGCGGCGAGCTGGTCGGGATGCGTGAGCAGCAGATGTACGGCGTTGGCGATGAGGTTGACCGTCGTCTCGTGCCCGGCGACGAGCAACAGGAAGGCCATGCCGAGGAGTTCCTCGTCGGTGAGGTGGTCGCCGTCCTCGTCGTGGGCCCGTACGAGCGCGTGCAGCAGATCGCCCTCGGCGGCCTCGTCGACGTTCCGCTTCTCCTCGATGAGACCGGCGAGGTACACCGTCATCTCCTGGGCGGCCCGGGTGGAGGCTTCCGGTTCGCCGATGGTGAGGATCTTCGCGGTCCACGCCCGGAACGTGTCGTGGTCGACGCCGGGCACGCCGAGCAGTTCGCAGATCACGGTCAACGGCAGCGGGAACGCGAACGCGTCGATCAGCTCGACGCGCCCCAACGGCCCCATGGCGTCGAGGAGTTGACCGGCCGCCTCCTCGACGCGTGCCCGCAGCGCCTTGATCCGGCGGGCTGTGAACTCGCGGGCGACCAGCGACCGCAGCCGGGTGTGGTCGGGTGGATCGGTCTGCAGCATGTTGCGACCGATGGAGTACAGCCCGTCGCTGTCGTACTCGGCGGAGTGCCGTACGTCGTGCCGCATCCGCGGGTCGGCCAGCGCCGCGCGGGCCTCGGCGTGACCGACGATCATCCAGGCGGTGTCCCCGGTGGGGAAGCGGACATGGTGGACGGGCCCCCGCTCGCGCAGGGCCCGGAACGCCGGATAGGGGTCGACCCCGAAGTCCCGTGCCAGAGCGGCGAGTTCTTCGGTGTGCGGTTCCTCCGCGTACTGATCCTCGGTGTGCTGTGCGGGCATGGCGGACTCCCAGTGAAGGAGGGAAGAAGTGGGGAAGGCTCCCCGTTTCCTGTTCTCGGCGACCCTAACAGGAACTGGGGAGTGCTCCACAGATCCTGTACGGTGCGATACGTGAGAAAGGACGCACAGCGCAACCGCGAGCTCGTGCTCGCCGCCGCCCGCGAGATCTACGCCGAGCAGGGCGTCGAGGCTCCCCTCGACGTGATCGCCCGCCGGGCCGGAGTCGGCAACGCGACGCTGTACCGCCGCTTCCCGAACCGTGCGGCGCTGATCGAGGAGGTCTTCCACGCGACGCTGGCCGGGGTGATCGAGGCGGGCGAGGAGGCCCGCAAGGCCGACGACCCGTGGGCGGCCCTGAATGGTTACCTGGACCACGTCTTCGCGGTTCTGGCCGCGGATCGGGGTGCGAACGACCTGATGACGACGGGTATCGGGGGTGTTCCGACGCTGGAGCGGTTGCACGTCCACAACGCGGAGACGTTCGCCGCTCTCCTCGACCGCTGCCGCCGGGCGGGCCTGGTGCGGGCGGATGTCGTCACGGAGGATCTGCTGGTCAGTCTTGCTGCGATCGGCCGGGCGGCTCCGGCGTTGGAGGCGGCGGTGCCGGGTTCGTGGCGCCGTCCATTGGCTCTGCTGGTGGACGGCCTGCGGGCGGAGGGGGCTCATCCGTTGCCGACGGATCCGTTGACGGCGGATCAACTGGCGTTGGTGCTGGGGGAGATGAACCACCGGAGGGGTGGCTGAGGTGGCGGTTTAGAAGTATCCCTTGGTCCCGTCGAGTATCTCGCGCAGGATGTCGGCGTGGCCTGCGTGCCGTCCGGTCTCTTCGATGAGATGGATGAGCATCCAGCGGAGGTTGGCCTTGCTGTCCCGGTAATCGGGGTGGCGTCCGATGTCGTCCAGGGAAGCGCCGGCCGTGATCTCGTTGCTGCGGACGCATTGGGCCTCGTATGCGTCGAGCAGCTGCCGCAACGAGACGCCGTCCGTACGCCAGTCGGCTTCGTCGCCCGGCGCGGCCAGGGATGGGTTCTGCGTCTTGTCGCCGCCCAGGAACAGCACCTCGAGCCAGGCGTGTTCGACCCACCGCATATGGCTGATGAGCCCGGCCATCGTCATCGCCGGGGAGGTCGGTACGACGGAGCGGTGCGCGTCAGCTTCGCTGAGGCCCTCGCACTTCCATCGCAGGATCTGCCGCTGCAGGTTCAACCAGCCGATGAGCGCGGTTCGTTCGTCGGCCTGGCGTGGGGGACGCTCGAGTGAGGGTGACATGCCTGCAGGTTAGGTCGCACGGTCTTTGGGTGCGGGTTGGTTTTCTGCTGAGACCGATGCGGCTACGTGGTTGACGTGTGTGGCTGTTGTGGGTTCGTAGGGCTGTTCTGCTGAAT
>NZ_JBJURH010000038.1:0-31478 GCF_046098215.1 Streptomyces sp. Da 82-17 | reverse complement strand
TGGTACAGCTCCTCGTACGCCGAGTCCTCACCCGCACGCATCGCAGTGATCAACTCGGCGTCGGACGAGGGGCCTTCGTCGGCGGCGAGCAGTTCGTCCTCGGCGGCGTCGAGGTCCTGCGCGCCGAGGCCCTGGCCGTGCTCCCGCCCGCCGGGGTCCTGGGGTTCGACGGAGCCCTCGCCCCGCTGTTTCGGCACCTGAGGCTGTGCCTCTTCGGCCGCTGTGCGACCCCTGCCGACCGACTCGTCCCGCTCGCCGACGCTCATGGCGTACAGCCCCCGAACTTTCCGCTCCGACCCGAATACGCGGGCAAGGTTCTCACGTCCGGAGGCGCCGCGTCTCCCCGCCCCGAGAGTTCCCCGTACGGGAAGGCCGCTCGCCCTGCCCGCATTCCGGGCGAGCAGGGCGAGACGTGTGCAAACGGTCCGGTCGGTCCGGGCTCAGCAGCTCCGGGCGCCCGCGTGCAGGGCCAGGGCCGTGTTCGAGCCGAGCGTCGCCGTGAAGCGGCCCGCGCCGTCCACGGTGACGCTCCGGCCGCTCTGCACGTCGCAGTAGCCGCCCGCCGGCAGGGACGTCTGGAAGGTCCCGCTCACGGGGGACCCCTCGTGGTTGATCACGACGTACGCCTTGTCGCCGCGGCCGAACGCGATCGCGTTGTTGCCGTTGTCCCACCAGTTCGTCACGCCCGTGCCGCGCGCCGTGTTGCGGAACCCGACCATGCTGCGGATCTCCGGCCAGGCGTGCTGGCACTTCCAGCCGTCGCTGTAACAGGCCTTCACCTGGCCGCCGTTGGGCGATCCGGCGTCGTTGTCCGTGAACTCGTAGCCGGAGTGCACGTCCGGGGAGCCGTAGGGCCAGGCCAGCATGAAGACGTGCGCGAGCGTGTAGTTCGCGCCGTCCTTGTAGTTGAGGGTCTGGCCGTGCCGCTCCGTGTCGTGGTTGGTGACGAGCACCGCCGAACTGCCGCTCGGCATGTACCCCCAGCCCTCCCCGTAGTTCTTGAGGTACGCCAGCTTCTCGCTGTTGAAGACCCGCTTGAGGTCCCACGCGTACCGGAACTCCTGCGCGTCCCCGGTGCCGGTGTACTCGCTCGGCGAGACCGCCTCGCCCGCCCCGTACAGCGTCTCCTGCTTCCAGTGGACGCCCGGGTTGCTCAGCCGGGACTTGATGTTCTTCAGGTCGTCGGCCGGGATGTGCTTGGCCGCGTCGATCCGGAAGCCGTCCACGCCGAGGGAGAGCAGGTCGTTCAGGTACGCGGCGATCCGGCCCCGGACGTACTCCTCGCCGGTGTCGAGGTCGGCGAGGCCGCCCAGCTCGCAGTGCTGGACGTTCCAGCGGTCCTGGTAGTTGCTGATGGAGCCCTGGCAGTCGTTCATGTCGAACACCGAGTACGTGCCCGGGTAGTCGTACTTGGTGAACGACGAGCCCGCCGAGCCCGTGCCGGACGCGTTCGTCATGTGGTTGATCACCGCGTCCGCGACGACCTTGACACCCGCGCCGTGGCAGGTGTCGACCATGTTCTTGAACGCGGTCCGGTCGCCGAGGCGGCTTGCGATCTTGTAGCTGACCGGCTGGTACCCGGCCCACCACGCGTCGCCCTGGATCCGCTCCTGCGGCGGCGACACCTGCACGTAGCCGTACCCGTCCGGGCCGAGCCGCTCCGTGCAGGCCTTGGCGACCGAGGCGAAGTTCCACTCGAAGAGCACGGCCGTCACGTCCTTGCCGCCGGGCGGGGCGGCCTGTGCCTGCGGGGCCGTGCCGACGACGCCGCCCGCGAGCAGCGCCGTGAGCGCACCGGCGGTCGCGAGGGCTCTGCGGGCGCTACGGGCGCTACGGCTCCTGCGGGTTCTGCCGCGGGTTGTGCTGGTCCGACCGGTCATGGGTCCTCCTGGACGGGGGCGAAGGGTGGCCATGTCCGGCAACGCGCCTTGCTCGTCAGGCCGTTGGAGAGGTGGGACAACAGTGCTGAAGACTTTTGCCGAAAGTTTCAGCAATGTTTTCGGTCGAGACCGTAAGGGCGCGACCGACCCCGGTCAACCCTTCGCGTACGAGGAACCTTCGAGCACGCCGACCTCCGCCGCCGCCCGCGCCGCCGCGCCGACCGGGACCGCCTCCGCGCCCAGGAGCGCGGGCAGCACCCGTAACTGGTGCCCGCTGACCGGGGGTTCGGCGGCCAGGGCGCCGTGGACGGCGGGTTCCAGGAGGCGCCAGGCGCGGGCGACGCCGCCGCCGAGCACGCACGTCGTGACGTCCAGCAGGCCCGCCGTGATCAGCAGCGCCCGCGCCACCGCCGCCCCGGCCCCCGCGAACACCTCGGCCGCGTCCGCGTCGCCGCGCTCCGCCGCCTCGGCGACCTCCAGGGCGCCCAGGTCCCGGCCCGTCAGCTCCCGGTGGCGCGCGGCGATCGCACGGCCGGACGCCACCGTCTCCAGATGCCCGAACCCGCCGCAGGTGCACGGCAGCCGACCGAACCCCGGCACGTGCCCGATCTCCCCGGCCGCGCCGTGCGGGCCGTCGTACAGCGCCCCGTCGAGCCACAGCGCACCGCCCACGCCCGTGCCCAGCGTCATGCCGAGCACATGCCGCTCCCCGGCGGCCGCACCCCGTACGGCCTCGCCCCGCAGGAAGGCGTTCACGTCGTTGTCGAGGAACGCGGGCACGCCGAGCTCCCGCTCGACGGCCGCCGCCACCGGGAACCCCGCCCAGTCCCGGAACGAGTCGCTGGCCACCAGGACTCGCCCCGCCCCCGCGTCCACCACCCCCGCGGCCCCGACCCCGACGCCGAGCAGCCGCGCGGACGTACGCCCGAGCAGCAGGCGTACGGCGGACAGCGCGGCGTCGACCATCGCCCGGCCACCCTCGGCCGCCGGGGTCGGCGCCTCCGCGCGGTCGAGAACGGCGAGGCCGGCGGTGCACAGGACGGCCTGGGTGGTCGTCCCGCCGATGTCGACGCCCGCGACCACGTCGACCGGCCGCACCCCGCCGCTACTCCCCGTCACGCGACAACTCCCTTCGCTGCCACGGCAGTCGACGCGAGCCGGTCTGCGCGCCGCCGCCGTTGCACCACCGGGTCCGGCACGGGGACGGCCGCGATCAGGCGGCGCGTGTACTCCGAGGCGGGCTCCAGGAGGGTTCTGCCGGTCGGGCCCTGCTCCACCACGCGGCCCGCGCGCAGGACGACCACGCGTTGCGCGAACTGCTGCACCACGGCCAGGTCGTGGGACACGAACAGGCAGGCGAAGCCCAGCTCCCGCTGCAGCTCGCCGATCACGTCGAGCACCGTCTGCTGCACGCGTACGTCGAGCGCGCTCGTCGGCTCGTCCGCGACGAGGAGCCGGGGTTCGAGGACCAGGGCGCGGGCCAGGCTCACCCGCTGCCGCTGGCCCCCGGACAGCTCGCGCGGCCCGCGTGCCGCCAACTCCCGGGCCAGGCCCACCCGTTCGAGTGCCTCGGCCACCCTCTCCCGGCGTTCGGCGGCCGGCATGCCGCGCCGGTGCACGAGCAGCGGTTCGGCCACGCACTGCGCCACGCTCATCCGCGCGTCGAGCGAGGCCACCGGGTCCTGCAGCACCACGCCGACCCCGGAGAGCAGCCGCCGCCGGGCCCGCCCCCTGGTCGTCCGCAGGTCGGCGCCGAACAGCGACACCGTGCCGCCGTCCGGCCGGACCAGGCCGAGCGCGACCCGGGCCGCCGTCGACTTGCCGGACCCGGACTCGCCGACGAGCCCGACGGTCTCCCCGGCGTGCACGCTGAGCGACACCCCGTCCAGGGCCCGTACGGCGTTCCCGCGCCGCCCGAACTGCACGCTCACATCGCGGAGTCGGACCACGGGTTGCTGGGATTCCGGGGGCGCGGGCGGGGCTTCCGGTGTGCTCGGCGTTCCCGTCACGGCGAGGCGGGGGACCGCCGCGAGGAGTTGCCGGGTGTAGGCGTGCGTCGGCCGCAGCAGCACCTCCTCCACCGGTCCCGTCTCCACGATCTCGCCGCGCAGCATGACGGCGACCCGGTCCGCGAAGTCGGCGACCACGCCCATGTTGTGGGTGACGAGGAGGACGCCGGTGCCCGAGTCGGCCGCCAACTCCCGCAGCAGGTCCAGGATTTCGGCCTGAACGGTGACGTCGAGCGCGGTCGTCGGCTCGTCGGCGACGAGCAGGTCCGGGGAGTTCGCGATGGCCATGGCGATCACGACGCGCTGCCGCTGCCCGCCCGACAGCTGGAACGGGAACGCCGCGGCCCGCCGCTCCGGCTCCGGGATGCCGACCCGGCGCAGCAGCTCGACCGCCTCGGCGGCGGCCTCCCGCGCGGAGACCGGCCGGTGGTTGCGGACGACCTCGGCGATCTGCCGGCCGATCCGGGTCAGCGGGTCGAGGGCCGTGGCGGGCTCCTGGAACACCATCGACGCCGTACGGCCGCGCAGCCGCGCCAGCCGTTCCTCCGGGGCGCCGACGACCTCCGTGCCGCCGACCGAAATGCGCCCGCGCGCACGGGCGTTGCCGGGCAGCAGGCCCATCGCGGCCAGCGCGACCGTCGACTTGCCGGAGCCGGACTCGCCGACCAGGGCCAGCGTCTCGCCGGGCCGGACGTGCAGGGACACGTCGCGTACGGCGGGCACGTCGCCGCTGTCCGTCGTGAACGTCACGCCGAGGCCGTCCACGTCGAGGATGCGGTCGGTCGTCGGATTGCGGGTCATGCGCGTCCCTTCACGTCGAAGGCGTCGCGGAGCCCGTCGCCGACCGCGTTGAACGCGCAGACGACGAGGATGATCGCGAGGCCGGCCGGCAGGATCAGCCACCAGCGTTCCGAGTACGCGGCCGTCAGCCCGGCCGACAGCATGCCGCCCCAGTCCGTCGCCGGCGGCTGCACGCCCAGGCCGAGGTACGAGACGTACGCGACGAGCAGGATCGCGTCGGCGACCTGGAACGTCGCGGCGACCACGATCGTCGACACCGAGTTGGGCAGGATGTGCCGGGCGATCGCCCGGCCGTGGGTGCCGCCGACGGCGCGGAGCGTCAGGACGTAGTCGCGGCTCTTCAGCGTCAGCGTCTCCGCCCGCACGAGTCGCGACGGCACCAGCCACGAGACCAGGCCGAGGATCACCACCAGGCCGAGCGGGTCGGGCGTGGTGATCGCGGACACGACGAGCAGGATGAACAGGGCGGGAATGGCGATGCCCGCGTCGACGACCCGCATCATCACCGCGTCCACCCAGCCGCCCGCGTACCCGGCGACCGCGCCCCACAGCGTGCCGACCACCGTCGCGAGGAGACCCGCGGCGAGCCCGACGAGGAGCGACACCTTGCCGCCGAACATCAGCCGCCCCAGCTCGTCGTGGCCCACCGCGTCCGTGCCGAGCGGGTGGGCGCCGCCGGGCGGGAGGTTGACCTGCGACAGGTCGGTGTGCGTCTGGTCCGTGGGCCAGAGCAGCGGGCCGACGAAGCAGAACAGGAAGAACAGCACGACGACCGCCAGACCGGCGACGGCCAGCTTGTTGCGCGCGAAGCGGCGTACGGACAGGCGGTACCCGGTGACCGCCTCCTTCGGCTCGGCCTGCGCTGTCTGCAGTACGGCACTCATGCCCGGCCCGCCTTCACTCGGGGATCGATGACGCGCTGGACGAGGTCGGCGAGCAGCGTGCCCACCACCGTCGCCACGGAGACGACCAGGACGCAGCCGAGCAGCACCGGATAGTCGGACGACTGGGCCGCGCTCCAGAACAGCAGCCCCATCCCCGGGTAGTTGAAGAGCTGCTCGACGACGAGGGTGCCGCCGAAGAGGACGGGCACGTAGTAGCCGAGCATGGCCGTCACCGGGGTCAGGGAGTTGCGGAACACGTGCCGCCACAGGATCGCCCGCGGGCGGGAGCCGCCGGCGCGCGCGGTGCGGACGTAGTCCTCGGACAGGTTCTCCAGCGTCGAGGCCCGCATGTACCGGCTGAACACCGCCACCATCGACGCGGCCCCCGCCACCACCGGCAGCACCAGCGCCGCCGGGTCGGCGAACACCTGCGCCAGGCTGTCGCCCTGCGGCGCCTGCGACGGGAACCACCGCAGGACCTGCGTGAACACGAGCACGAGCACGAGTCCCAGGAAGTACACCGGCGTCGAGTACGCGACGAAGCTCAGCCCCGTGAGCACGTAGTCCACCGGCTTGTTGCGCCGCACCGCCTGCCACATGCCGAGCGGGACCGCGAGCAGCAGCCCCGCCAGCGCCGACAGCACGGTCAGGACGAGCGTCTTCGGCAGCCGCTGCCCGATCAGCTCGGCCACACCCTCGTTGAGGGCGTACGAGGTGCCGAGGTCGCCCTGCAGGAGGGTGTGCAGGTAGTACACGTACTGGACGGGGAGCGGCCGGTCCAGGCCCTGTTCCTGGTTGAACGCGGCGATCTGCTGGGCCGTCGCCTGCGGGCCGAGGATCCCCCGCGCGGGGCCGCCGGGCAGCGCGTGCAGCAGGCAGAACACCACGACCGTGACGATCAGGATCACGGCGAGGGCCTGGAGGAACCGGCGGGCGAGAAACCACACGATGTCCATGGGGCTCAGTCCGTCCACTTCCACTGCGCCGGGTGGAAGTTCGCCAGCGAGTCCTGGGAGAAACCGCCGAGACCGTTCCTGACGACGGACACCTGGTACACGGGCTCCGGCAGCCAGATCACCGGGAGATCCTTCGCGAGCGCCGCGCTGTACTCCCGGATCGGCTCGTTCGAACTCGACGTCGTGGAACGGGAGATGAGCTTGTCGACGTCCTTGTCGGAGTAATTCCCGAAGTTCGAGCCGCCCTTGGTCTGGAACAGCGCGTCACCGGTCGGGAACGCCGGGAAGTACCAGCTGCCGGCCGTGCCGAAGAACGACAGCTGCCACTTGCAGATGTCCTGCTTCGCCGTGCACTGCGGGGTCTGCGACAGCACCGAGTTCACCGGCGCCGTCCTGATGGAGAACTTGATGCCCGTCTTCGCCAGCGAGGACTGGATCGCGCTCATCATGTTGTCCGTCACCGTCGACCCGGACTGCGATAGGACCCGCATCTCGAACTTCGTGCCCTTGTCGACCCCGGCGCCGCATTCGTCCTTCCCGTCGCCCGGCTTCGTGCAGGTCATCACGCCGCCCTTTTCCGTCCAGCCGTGCTCGGACAGAATCCTCCGCGCGGTCGACGTGGAGAACGGATACGGGTTCTTCTCCTGCTCCGGCGACAGGAAGTCCGAGCGCTGCCCCTGCGGCACGGGCCCGTACCCGGGAATCGCCGTGCCGTTGAACACGACCTTCGCGAGCTGCTCCTGATCGATGGAGTGCTGCACCGCCTGCCGCGCGTACAACTGCCGGAACACCGCGCCCATTTCGGGGTTGTTGAAGTTGTACGGCATGTACGTGATCGCCCAGCCCGACCACGGCTTGACCGTGTAGCCCTGCGCGGCGAACTGCTCCTTCTGGTCGAGGTCCGTCGCCTCGATGTAGCCGTAGTCGAGGGTCCCGGACCGCAGCGCGTTCTTCTCCGCGTCGGCGGTCGTGAACGGCAGCAGATTCACGGTACGGATCTGCGGCTTCTCCCGGCCGTCGTACTTCTTGTTGGCGGTGAGCACCACTTTCCCGGCCGTCGAGAACGACTTCACCCCATAGGGCCCGCTGATGGTCTTCCACAGCGGATTCGTCTCGTAGTCGGCGATGCGCTCGGCCGCGTCGTTGAGATACGCCCACACCTTCTTGGCGCCCGCCGTGGAACGGTCCGCGTCGGACACGGCCGCGGAATCGCCGGTCTTGTCCCACACGTGCCGGGGGAGCGGCCGGATGTAGCTCAGCTGGTTCGCCAGCATCCAGTCCGCGTTGTACGCCCGGTCGAAGGTCAGCGTGAAATGCCGGTCGTCCTCGGCCTTGAACGACGTCCAGTTGTCGGGCGCCTGGCCGGGGTTGTAGCCCGCCCACTTCGCCTTGTTCGCCTTGATGAGGTTGAACCAGAACTCGACGTCCCGGGTGGTGATCGGCTTTCCGTCGCTCCAGTGCCGGTCGCCGAGCGTGATCCGCACGCTCTTCCCGTCGTCGGCGAATTCGGCGGCGGTCGCGACGGACCCCTTCTTGTTCCAGTCGATCTTCCCGGTCGACCCGTCGTACGCGATCAGCGGCTCCCAAAGGGTGTCCGATATTGACGAGTTGTTGGTGTTGAGATGCGCCGCCGTGCCGATCGGCAGGATCCAGTTCGGCGTGAAGTTCGCGGGCAGCGCGTAGTCGATCGAGTCGCGCGCACCGGACGACGCGCCGCTCGACCCGGAGCAGCCCGCGAGCAGCAGCACACCCACGGACAGCGCGGCACCGGCGGCCAGCCTCGTGCGGGCGGGGGACAGGCCTCTCATGGCTCTCCTTGAAAAAAGTCGGGACGGGAGCGAAGCGAGGGACAGTCAACGACCCCAACCGGCACGGAAACAGCGGTCAGTTGGTAAACAAATTGTTTCTGCTGTTCTGGAAAAAGCCTCCGGCCGCGGACCTGGGCTTACGCTCGGTGCTCCCACCGGCGACGTCGGAAGTTACTTCGTACATGCCTGAAAAAAGTGCACCGCACCGAAGGAACGCCGCGGCCTTCTCCTCGCTTGCCGAACCCGTCCTGGAACTCCTCGCCTCCGGCCGGGCGACCACCCGCACCGAACTCGCCGGGCTGCTCGGCGCCGCGCCCTCGACGATCTCGTTCACCGTCGGGCGGCTCATGACGCACGGCCTGCTCGCCGAGGAAGGCACCGTGTCCTCCGCCGGTGGCCGCCCGCGCAAGCTGCTGCGGCTCGGCGGCAGCGACGGCTTCGCCCTCGCCGCGGACATCGGCGGCCGGCACGCCCGCGTCGGCGTCGTCCGGCCGGGCGGCGCCCTGTCCGACGTGTCGACCGTGCCGTTCGCCACCGCCGACGGCCCCGACGCCGCCCTGCTCGCCCTGGCCGAAACCCTCGAAGCCCTCGCCGACCAGCACGGACGCGAACGCCTCCGCGGCGTCGGCCTGTGCCTGCCGGGGCCGGTCGACGTGGACGCGGGCGTCGTCACACTGCCCGCCCGCATGCCCGGCTGGAACCGGTTCCCCGTCCGCGGCTGGCTGGAGGAACGGTTCGGGGCGCCCGTCGCGATCGACAACGACGCCAACTGCATGGCCGTCGGGGAGCACACCGTCAAGCCGCCGGAACGGCGCCAGTCGATCATGGTGAAGACCGGCACCGGCATCGGCGCGGGCATCGTCACCGACGGCCGCCTCTACCGCGGCGGCACCGGCGCGGCCGGCGAGATCACCCACGTGCGCGTCGAGGCCGCCCAGGACATCCCCTGCTCCTGCGGCAACACCGGCTGCCTGGAGACCGTCGCGTCCGGCGCCGCGCTCGTCCGCATCCTCCGCGAGCGCGGCCTCGACGTCACCACCACCGAGGACGTCGTACGCCTCTCCTCCGACGCCGACCCCGAGGCGACCCGCGCCGTCCGGCAGGCCGGCCGCTACCTCGGCCAGGTCCTCGCCGCCAACGTCAACTTCTTCAACCCCGACGCCGTCTACCTCGGCGGCATCCTCTCCACCCTCGAACCCTTCGTCGCGGCCGTCCGCAGCCGCCTGTACGAGGACTGCCATCCCCTCGTCACCGAACACCTGGTGATCGAGCGCACCTCACTCGGCGCCGACGCCGGGCTGGTCGGCGCGGGCCAGTTCGCCCTGCAGCGGGCGCTCGCGCAGGCCCTGCAGTCCGTCACCGGAAGCGTCCACGTCTGACCCTTCGTCCCCTGCGAGGAGCCGCCCGCCATGCCAGCACCCCGTTCCGGCACGTCCCGCCCCGTCATCGCGATCGCCGGGCTCGGCATCGAGTCGTCCACGTTCTCCCCGGCCCGGACCGCCGCCGCGGCCTTCCACCCGCAGCGCGGCGCCGACGTCCTGACCCGCTACCCGTTCCTCGCCCCCGGCGAGCCGCTGCGCGAGGCCGCCGAGTGGCGCGGCGCCCTCGTCGGCAAGGCGTTGCCCGGCGGCACGGTCACGGCGGCGGCGTACGCGTCCCTGTCCGCCGAACTCCTGGACCGGCTGCGGGAGTCGGGCCCGCTCGACGGCCTCTGGTTCGACATCCACGGCGCCATGACCGTGGAAGGGATGGACGACGCGGAGGCCGAACTCCTCGCCCGGGTACGGCAGGTCGTCGGCCCGGACACGGTGGTGTCGACGTCGATGGACCTGCACGGCAACGTCTCCCGCGCCCTCGTCCACGGCAGCGACCTGATCACCTGTTACCGCATGGCCCCGCACGAGGACGCCATGGAGACCAAGGAACGCGCCGCCCGCAACCTCGTCGACCACCTCGCGAGCGGCCGACCGCGCCCGCTGAAGGCGTGGATCCCGGTGCCGGTGCTCCTGGCGGGGGAGCAGACCTCGACCCGGATCGAGCCCGCGAAGAGCGTGTACGCGGCCGTCGCCGAGGTCGAGGCGGAGCAGGGCGTGACGGACGCGGCGATCTGGGTCGGCTACGCGTGGGCGGACGAGCCGCGCAACCGGGCCGCGGTCGTCGTGACCGGGCACGATCAGGCCGCGGTCACGGCAGGTGCGGAGCGGCTCGCCCGCGGATTCTGGGAGGCGCGGCACGACTTCGCGTTCGTCGCGCCCACCGGCACGCTGGACGCCTGCCTCGACGAGGCGCTCGCGTCGGACGCCCGCCCGTACTTCGTCAGCGACACCGGCGACAACCCGACGGCGGGCGGCGCCGGTGACGTGACGTGGAGCCTCGAACGGGTCCTGGCCCGGCCGGAGTTGAAGGACGAGTCCGGGCCGACGGTGATCTACGCGTCGCTCCCGGGACCGTCGGCGGTCGCCGAGGCGGTCCGGGCGGGCGTCGGCGCGACGGTCACCGTCACGGCGGGCGCGGAGGTCGACGACCGGCACGCGGGCCCGCTCACCCTCACCGGCACCGTCCACGCGATCCGGCACGGCGACCGGGACGCGGAGACGGAGGTCGTCCTGCGGGTGGGCAGCGTGTACGTGATCCTCACGCGGCTGCGCAAGCCGTACCACCATGAACACGACTTCACCGACCTGGACTTGACGCCACGTCAAGCCGACGTGGTGATCGTGAAGATCGGCTACCTGGAGCCGGAGCTGTTCGCCATGGCCGCCGACTGGAAGATGGCCCTCACGCCCGGCGGCGTCGACCAGGACCTGCCCCGCCTCGGCCACCGCCGCATCCGCCGCCCGACGTTCCCCTTCGACCCGGACATGCCCGCCCCGGACCTGCGGGCCCGCCTGATCGCCCCGTCGAACGAGCCGCTGACGGGGGCGGAGGAGTAGCCCTACGCGTACGGAAGGACGAGGTGGGAGGGGTCGTCCTCGCGCCGGATGCCGATCGGCCCGCGCGCGAACTCGTGGCAGAACTCCACGGGTTCGTCCGTGAAGAGCACGGCGGGTATGCCTTCGGCGCCGGGGTACGGGACTGCGAGGCCGAAGGCGTAGGGGTGGCGGGTGACGCCGTCGGCCTGCCGGGGCGGCTCCGTGGACGCGAACGTCGAGGGCCCGGCCCCCGGGCCCGGAGTCCCCTGAACCGTCCACTGCTCGCGCAGCTCCAGGACTCCGGGCGCGGGACACCCCCACCGGAAGCGGGTGACGGACATGCCGCCGACGTCGAACCACGCGCTCCAGCCCCACCCGTCGGGCAGGAACCCGAGCTCCGAGGCCTCCATGACGCCGTACGAGAGCGGGAGGCTGCTCCAGTGGCCGAGCAACTGGTCGTCCGAGTCCATCCGTTCATCCTCGGACATCCGGATGCGAGGTGAGTGACCGCCCCTCTCAGGCGTGCGGGTCGAACGGCACCCCCGGCGGGAGGGCTGCCGCCAGGTGGTCCGCGTAACTCGCGTCCTTCAGGCCGAAGTTGGCGCTGCCGAAGTCGTGGGCGCTCAACTTGTCGCGCAGGCCCGGAGGGTAGCCGTTCCAGCCGACGAGGGCCGGGAACTGCCAGGTGCCGTGGTGGTTCTCCGGCGGCTCGTCGTTGCCGCCCGCCGGGCGGAACGCGTGCGTGCCGATGCCGTCCTTGTGGTAGACGATCTTCGGGTGGGTGCCGTCCCACTGGATCTGGTCCCGCGGGTACACGTCGAACTTGCCGTGCGCGGACGTCGACACGTACTCGGCCCGCCCGTCCTTCACCCAGACCGCGACGTGCTCCCAGTCGTGCCGGTGCCCGCCGAGCCCGCTGCCGGCGACGGCCTGGTCCTTCTCGAAGTACAGCCCGTAGAGGATCGCGCACCAGCCGTTGTTGCACTTGGCGCGGGCGTACCCGTTGGTGTTGTCCAGGTCGCTCGCGTCATGGCACTGCCCGTTCACCGCGCCGCCCGGCTGCAGCCCGCCGTTGACCGTCCCGTCCGGGCCGATCGCGGGCGTCGGATAGCAGCCGTCGGTGTCGTAGTCGTACGCGGGCTGGTACGTCTGCTCCGTGCCGTCGGCGTTCGCGGGCAGCGCCGCGGGCGGCTCGGCCAGGGCGCTGCCCGCGAACGTGACGACGAGGGCGAGCGCCCCGCTCGTGGCGAGACCGGTCCTGCGCATGGTTCGGCTCAGCTTCACTGAGGTCTCCCGATTCGGGTGTGGGGGAAGGCAGGACCTTAGTGACATGCACGGCTCAACACCAGATGGCCGTTTCCCCAACCAACCCTGAACAGACGGAAGTTGGCCCCCAGAGGTGCAACGCACGGGGCCTTACCCGTCACGTAATTGAGCCCCCGTACCCCCGCCCGGAACACTCCCCGCCATGTCCCCACTCGTCATCGCCGCCGCCGCGCTCTTCTTCCTCGGCATGGGCGGCTACGGCCTCGCCGCCCCCGCCGCCCTCGTACGCCCCTTCGGATCGCGGGCATGGCGGCGGGACGGCTGGCCGCCCGCGCGGCCGAACGGCCCGCGGGCTTCTACCCGTCCTGGTTCTCCTTCTGGGTCGAGACGGTGGGTGCGACCCTGCTCATCGGCTGGGCGTAGGGCGAACCGCTGGGTCTCCCGGGCCCGCGCCGCTTTCGGTACGACGGAGGAGTTCGCGGTCTCGACCAGAGCGATGGCCGCCAACCAGGGCTTGTACAACGGGTTCCTGGCCGCGGGACTCACGTCGTCCCGGAAGATTCTCTTCGTGCAGACCGCCCCTGCCCTCGCCGTACTCGCGCTGGTGCTCCTGGCCCGCTGAGGCCGGTGGGCCGCTGCAGCTCAGGGCGATCGCATGCGGAACCACCCGCCGGGGCGGCCCATGCCGTGCCCGGCTACACCTGCTCCGCCCGGAACGCCATCGGCGTCAACCCGGTGTGCAGCTGGAAGAACTTGGAGAAGTTCGCCGAGTCCGTGAACCCGACGGCCACCCCGATCCGGCCCACCGGCAGCTCCGTGTGCGCGAGCAGCCGCTTCGCCTCCAGGATCACCCGCCGGTCGATGAACGCCTTCGGCGTCTGGCCCGTCGCGGAGCGCACCGCGCGGACCAGGGTGCGGCGCGAGTAACCCAACTGTTCCGCGTACGCGCTGACGCTGTGGTTGGTGGTGAAGCCCTGCTCGACCGCCGTACGGAACCGCGTGAACGTCGTGTCCGGCGGCGGCTCGCACTCGTCGGCCGCCGCGAGGGCCGAGACGTGCGCGACGCGCAGCATGAACGCCGTGAGCGAGTGCCGAAGGACGTTCGTGTGCAGGCTCTGCGGCAGCGTCTCGGTGTCGCAGTACTCCCGCTCCAACTGCTCCAACGAGGCCCGCAGCGCCGCGAGTTGGGCCGCGTCCGGGTGCAGCAGCGGCGGCCGGTCGTAGCGGTACAGGCCGGTCGCCTCGACCGTCGCGCGCGGCAGGAAACCGGGCTGCATCGTCAGCGCCGTGCCCACGTACCGGTCCGTCGTCGAGAAGCCGTGCACCTGGCCGGGTCTGATCCACAGCACGTCCCCGGCTCCGGCCTCGTAGTCCATGAAGTCGACCATGTGGTGGACCGGGCCCTCGCGGAAGAACAGCAGCACGTGGAAGTCGATGCGGTGCAGCCGCCGGGACAGGCCGAACCCGTCGGGCCAGGCAGGGGAGTCGGCCTCCATCGGCCCGATGTGCATCCCCACCCCGGACACGCTCGCGCTCCGGTCGAAGGGGTACGTGCGGATCGGCTCGCCGGAGTCCGGCCGCACGATCGGATGCGTGGCCGCGGCCGCGCCCGGGTCGGTGCCGAGGCCGCCCGCGGCGCCCGTGTGAGCGCCCGGGGTCGCAGGTGCGCCCGCATCCGCGCTCGGATGCGCAGCGTCGCGCTCCATGGTGACCACTCCTCGTCTCCGCGGGCTTCCGGTGTCCCAGTTTCACCCAAGCGTGGCGCGGGGGCACCTCGCTCTCCAAAAGTATGACCTTTAATCTCACCAGTGGTTCCACCAGGGGCTTTGGTCCTCGGCGGACCGTGCCCTCCGGCACCAAGGACAGACAACGGATGCGAAGGAAGTCCCACAGATGAGCACGCAGACACCGAACGCCCTCGACCCCTTCGAGCGCCCCTTCGAGTGGACCGAACTCGACCAGCGTGCCGTCGACACCGCCCGCCTGCTGGCGGCCGACGCGGTGCAGAAGGTCGGCAACGGCCACCCCGGCACGGCCATGAGCCTCGCCCCGGCCGCGTACACCCTGTTCCAGAAGGCCATGCGGCACGACCCCGCCGACCCGGAGTGGACCGGCCGCGACCGCTTCGTCCTGTCGCCCGGCCACACCAGCCTCACCCTCTACACCCAGCTCTTCCTCGCCGGCTACGAGCTGGACCTGGACGACCTGAAGGCGTTCCGCACCCAGGGCTCCAAGACCCCCGGCCACCCCGAGTACGGGCACACCGCCGGCGTCGAGACCACCACAGGACCGCTCGGCCAGGGCGTCGCCAACGCCGTCGGCATGGCCATGGCCGCCCGCTACGAGCGCGGCCTCTTCGACCCCGAGGCCCCCGAGGGCACGAGCCCCTTCGACCACACCATCTGGGCGATCGTCTCCGACGGAGACCTGGAGGAGGGCGTCTCCGCCGAGGCCAGCTCCCTCGCCGGCCACCAGAAGCTCGGCAACCTCGTCTTCGTCTACGACGACAACCACATCTCCATCGAGGGCGACACCGAGACTGCCTTCTCCGAGGACGTCCTGAAGCGGTACGAGGCGTACGGCTGGCACGTGCAGCGCATCGAGCCCCAGGAGAACGGCGACGTCGACGTTCGCGCCCTGCACGCGGCGCTCGCCGCCGCCAAGGCCGAGACGGAGCACCCGTCCATCATCGCGATGCGCACGATCATCGCCTGGCCCGCCCCCAACGCCCAGAACACCGAGGCCTCGCACGGCTCCGCCCTCGGCGCCGACGAGATCGCCGCGACCAAGCGCGTCCTCGGCTTCGACCCCGAGCAGACCTTCGCCGTCGAGGACCAGGTCATCGCGCACAGCCGCAAGGCCCTGGACCGCGGCGCCGAGGCGCACGCCGCCTGGGACAAGCAGCTCGGCGCCTGGCGCACCGACAACCCCGAGCGCGCAGCCCTCCTCGACCGGATCGTCTCCGGCCGCCTCCCCGAGGGCTGGGAGGACGCCCTGCCGGTCTTCGAGGCCGGTACGAAGGTCGCCACCCGCGCCGCGTCCGGCAAGGTCCTCCAGGCCCTCGGCCCGGTCCTGCCCGAACTGTGGGGCGGCTCCGCGGACCTGGCGGGCTCCAACAACACGACCATCGACAAGACCAGCTCGTTCCTCCCGAAGGGCAACCCGCTCTCGGAGGCCGACCCGTACGGCCGCACCGTGCACTTCGGCATCCGTGAGTTCTCGATGGCCGCCGAGATGAACGGCATCGCCCTGCACGGCAACACCCGCATCTACGGCGGCACGTTCCTGGTGTTCTCCGACTACATGCGCAACGCCGTCCGCATGTCGGCCCTCATGCAGCTCCCCGTCACGTACGTGTGGACGCACGACTCCGTCGGCCTCGGCGAGGACGGACCCACCCACCAGCCGGTCGAGCACCTCGCTTCGCTGCGCGCCATCCCCGGCCTGAACATCGTCCGCCCGGCCGACGCCAACGAGACCGCCGTCGCCTGGCGCGAGATCCTGCGCCGCGGCACGGCCAAGCCCGCCCCGCACGGCCTCGCCCTGAGCCGCCAGGGCCTGCCGGTGTACGAGGCCAACTCCGAGGCCGCCAAGGGCGGTTACGTCCTCGCCGAGGCCTCGAAGGAGACCCCGGACGTCGTCCTGATCGCCACCGGCTCCGAGGTGCAGCTCGCCGTCGCCGCCCGCGAAACCCTCGAAGCCGAAGGGATCGCCACGCGGGTCGTGTCGATGCCGTCCGTCGAGTGGTTCGAGGAGCAGGACCAGGCGTACCGGGACAGCGTCCTGCCCCCGTCGGTCAAGGCCCGCGTCGCCGTCGAGGCCGGCATCGGCCTGACCTGGCACAAGTACGTGGGCGACGCCGGCCGGATCGTCTCCCTGGAGCACTTCGGCGCCTCCGCCGACGCCGGGACCCTGTTCGCCGAGTTCGGCTTCACCGCCGAGAACGTCGCCGCGAACGCCCGCGCGTCCCTGACCGCCGCCCGCGCCTGACCCGTACACCCTGATCCGTACGGGCCCGGCCGCACCGAGGCCCGTACCCGCCTCCCCGTACCGCACGAGCCGCACCGAAAGAAGATGAAGAGCATGAGCAACGCCTCCGCACCCCTCAAGACCCTCTCCGACGCGGGCGTTTCCATCTGGCTCGACGACCTGTCCCGCACCCGCATCGAGTCCGGCAACCTCGCCGAGCTCGTCGAGAACAGCCACGTCGTCGGCGTCACCACCAACCCCTCGATCTTCCAGGCCGCCATCGGCAAGGGCGAGGGCTACGAGGAGCAGCTCGCCGACCTGGCCGTCCGTGGCGTCACCGTCGACGAGGCCGTCCGCATGATGACCACCGCCGACGTCCGCGCCGCCGCCGACATCCTGCGCCCCGTGTACGACGCCACCGAGGGCCGCGACGGCCGCGTCTCCATCGAGGTCGACCCGCGCCTGGCCAACGCCACCGAGGCCACGATCGCCGAGGCCAAGCAGCTGGCCTGGCTCGTCGACCGGCCCAACGTGATGATCAAGATCCCGGCGACCCTCGCGGGCCTCCCGGCGATCACCGAGGTCATCGGCCTCGGCATCTCCGTCAACGTCACGCTGATCTTCTCCCTCGACCGCTACAAGGCCGTCATGGACGCCTACCTGGCCGGTCTGGAGAAGGCCCGCGAGCGGGGCATCGACCTGGCCACGATCCACTCCGTGGCGTCCTTCTTCATCTCCCGCGTCGACGCCGAGATCGACAAGCGCCTCGACGGCATCGGCACCGCGGATGCCGCCGCGCTCAAGGGCAGGGCCGCCCTCGCCAACGCCCGGCTCGCGTACGAGGCGTACGAGCAGGTCTTCGCCACCGAGCGCTGGAGCGCCCTCGCGCAGGCCGGCGCCCACAAGCAGCGCCCGCTCTGGGCCTCGACCGGCGTGAAGGACCCCGCGTACAAGGACACCCTGTACGTCGACGAGCTCGTCGCCCCCGGCACCGTCAACACCATGCCCGAGGCCACGCTGCAGGCCACCGCCGACCACGGCGAGATCACCGGCGACACCGTCACCGGCGGCTACGAGCAGGCCCGCGCCGACCTCAAGGCCGTCGACGCGCTCGGCATCTCCTACGACGAGGTCGTCACCAAGCTGGAGGACGAGGGCGTCGCCAAGTTCGAGGTGGCGTGGAACGATCTCCTCGCCACCGTCACCACCCGCCTCCAGGGAGCTGAGGTCAAGTGAGCGGCACCGCCCGGCAGAACCCGCTGAGGGACCCCCGCGACCGGCGACTGCCGCGCATCGCGGGCCCCTCCGGGCTCGTCATCTTCGGCGTCACCGGCGACCTGTCCCGCAAGAAGCTCATGCCGGCCGTGTACGACCTCGCCAACCGGGGTCTGCTGCCGCCGGGCTTCTCCCTCCTCGGCTTCGCCCGCCGCGAGTGGGAGGACCAGGACTTCGCGCAGGTCGTCCACGACTCGGTCCGCGAGCACGCCCGCACCCCCTTCCGCGAGGAGGTCTGGCAGCAGCTCGCCGAGGGCATGCGCTTCATCCCCGGCGACTTCGACGACGACACCGCGTTCGAGCAACTTCGGTCCGCCGTCGACGAGTTGGACGAGAAGCGCGGCACCAGCGGCAACTACGCCTTCTACCTGTCGGTGCCGCCGAAGTTCTTCCCGAAGGTCGTCCAGCAGCTGAAGAAGCACGGCCTCGCCGACGGCCCCGAGGGATCCTGGCGGCGTGCCGTCATCGAGAAGCCCTTCGGCCACGACATCGAGTCGGCCCGCGAGCTGAACGCGATCGTGCACGAGGTCTTCGCACCCGAGCAGGTCTTCCGCATCGACCACTACCTCGGCAAGGAGACCGTCCAGAACATCCTGGCGCTCCGCTTCGCCAACCAGACGTACGAGCCCGTCTGGAACCGCAGTTACGTCGACCACGTGCAGATCACGATGGCCGAGGACATCGGCATCGGCGGCCGCGCCGGGTACTACGACGGCATCGGCGCCGCCCGTGACGTCATCCAGAACCACCTCCTGCAGCTCCTCGCGCTCACGGCCATGGAGGAGCCCGCCTCCTTCGACGCCGAGTCGCTCGTCAACGAGAAGCTGAAGGTCCTCAAGTCCGTACGGCTGCCCGAGGACCTGGAGAAGTCCACGGTCCGCGCGCAGTACGCCGGGGGCTGGCAGGGCGGCGAGCAGGTCAAGGGCTACCTGCAGGAGGACGGCATCGACCCGCAGTCGAAGACCGACACCTACGCCGCCGTCAAGCTGGAGATCGACAACCGCCGCTGGGCGGGCGTGCCGTTCTACCTGCGCACCGGCAAGCGGCTCGGCCGGCGCGTCACGGAGATCGCGGTGGTGTTCCAGCGCGCCCCGCACTCGCCGTTCGACCAGACCGCCACCGAGGAGCTCGGCCAGAACGCGATCGTCATCCGCGTCCAGCCCGACGAGGGCATGACGGTCCGCTTCGGCTCCAAGGTGCCCGGCACGTCGATGGAGATCCGCGACGTCTCCATGGACTTCGCGTACGGCGAGTCCTTCACCGAGTCCAGCCCCGAGGCGTACGAACGGCTCATCCTGGACGTGCTGTTGGGCGACGCCAACCTGTTCCCCCGCACGGAGGAGGTGGAGGAGTCCTGGCGCATCCTCGACCCCGTCGAGCAGCACTGGGACACCCACGGCAAGCCCGCCCAGTACGCCTCGGGCAGCTGGGGGCCGAAGGAGGCGGACGAGATGCTCGCACGAGACGGACGGAGCTGGCGCAGGCCATGAAGATCGATCTGACCGACACCACGGCAAGCAAGATCAACAAGGCGCTCGTGGACGGGCGCCGGGCCATCGGGACGCCCGCCGTGGGCATGGTCCTCACGATGGTGATCGTCACCGACGAGGAGAACGCGTACGACGCGACCCGGGCCGCCCAGGAGGCGTCCCGCGAGCACCCCTCGCGCACCCTCGTCGTCATCAAGCGCACCGCCCGCTCGCCCCGCGACCGCCAGGGCAACCGCCTCGACGCCGAGGTCCGCGTCGGCACCGACGCCGGCACCGGCGAGACGGTGATCCTGCGGTTCTACGGCGAGGTCGGCCGGCACGCCGACTCGGTCGTGCTGCCGCTGCTGCTTCCGGACGCCCCGGTCGTCGTGTGGTGGCCGGTCGACGCCCCGGACGTGCCCGCCAAGGACCCGCTCGGCGCACTCGCCGCCCGCCGCATCACCGACGCGTACGCGGTGGAGGACCCGCTCGCGGCCCTCGACCAGCGCGCCGCCTCGTACGCGCCCGGCGACACCGACCTGGCCTGGACGCGCCTCACCCCGTGGCGCTCCATGCTGGCCGCGGCCCTCGACCAGGCCCCCGTGCAGGTCACGTCGGCCGCCGTCGAGTCCGAGGCCGAGAACCCCAGCGCCGAACTCCTCGCGCGCTGGCTCGGCGCCCGGCTCGGCGTCCCGGTCGAGCGGATCACCACCGCCGGTCCGGTCGTCACCGCCGTCAGCCTCGGCACGGCCCGCGGAGACATCCGCATCGACCGCCCCGAGGGCCCCCTCGCCACCCTCACCCTGCCCGGCCAGCCGGAGCGCACCCTCGCCCTGAAGGTCCGCTCGACCGCCGAGCTGATCGCGGAGGAGCTGCGCCGCCTGGACGCCGACGACATGTACGCCGTCGCCCTGCAGGCGGGCCCCTCCGGCTCCAAGGAGTCCGTTCAACATGCCTGACACCGCACCCCTGTTGAAGCGCCGCCCCGAGTGGACCGCCCTCGAGGACCACCGCGCCAAGGTCAACGGCACGCATCTGCGCGAGCTGTTCGCCGCCGACCCGGCCCGCGCCGAGCGGTACACCGTCCAGGTCGGCGACCTGCACATCGACTACTCGAAGCACCTGGTCACGGACGAGACCCTCGCCCTGCTCCAGGAACTCGCCGCGGCCACCGACGTGTTCGGCCTGCGCGACGCCATGTTCCGCGGCGAGAAGATCAACACGACCGAGGACCGCGCCGTCCTGCACACCGCGCTGCGCGCCCCCGCCGACGCGGTCATCGAGGTCGACGGCGAGAACGTCGTCCCGAAGGTGCACGCCGTCCTCGACAAGATGACCGCCTTCGCCGACAAGGTCCGTGCGGGGGAGTGGACCGGCCACACCGGCAAGCGGATCCGCAACGTCGTCAACGTCGGCATCGGCGGCTCCGACCTCGGCCCCGCCATGGCGTACGAGGCCCTCCGCCCGTACACCGCACGGGAGTTGACGGTCCGCTTCGTCTCCAACGTCGACGGCGCCGACCTGCACGAGGCGGTACGCGACCTCGACCCGGCCGAGACGCTGTTCGTCATCGCCTCGAAGACCTTCACCACCATCGAGACGATCACCAACGCCCAGGCCGCCCGCACCTGGCTGCTCGACGGGCTCGGCGGCGACGAGGCGGCGGTGGCGAAGCACTTCGTCGCCCTGTCGACCAACGCCGAGAAGGTCGCGGACTTCGGCATCGACACGGCCAACATGTTCGAGTTCTGGGACTGGGTCGGCGGCCGTTACTCCTTCGACTCGGCCATCGGCCTGTCCCTGATGATCGCCATCGGCCCGGACCGCTTCCGCGAGCTCCTCGACGGCTTCCGCCTGGTCGACGACCACTTCCGCACGGCCCCCGCAGAGGCCAACGCGCCTCTGCTGCTCGGCCTGCTGGGCATCTGGTACGGCAACTTCCACGGCGCCCAGTCGCACGCGGTGCTGCCGTACAGCCACTACCTGTCGAAGTTCACCGCGTACCTCCAGCAGCTCGACATGGAGTCCAACGGCAAGTCCGTGGACCGCGAGGGCCGGCCGGTGCAGTGGCAGACGGGCCCGGTCGTCTGGGGCACCCCGGGCACCAACGGCCAGCACGCCTACTACCAGCTCATCCACCAGGGCACGAAGGTGATCCCGGCGGACCTCATCGGTTTCGCGAAGCCGGTCGAGGAGCTGTCCGCCCAACTCGCCGACCAGCACGACCTGTTGATGGCCAACCTGTTCGCCCAGGGCCAGGCCCTCGCCTTCGGCAAGACGCCGGACGAGGTGCGCGCGGAGGGCGTCGCCGAGGACCTGGTCGCCCACAGGACGTTCCAGGGCAACCACCCGACGACCACCATCCTGGCCAAGGAACTGACCCCGTCGGTCCTCGGCCAGCTCATCGCCCTCTACGAGCACAAGGTCTTCGTCCAGGGCGCGATCTGGCACATCGACTCCTTCGACCAGTGGGGCGTGGAGCTCGGCAAGGTCCTCGCCAAGCGGGTCGAACCCGCCCTCACCGAAGGCGCGGACGTCCCCGGCCTCGACGCCTCCACCCGCTTCCTCGTCGACACGTACCGCGCCCTGCGCGGCCGCAACTAGCACGGAAAGCAGTGAACTGACATGCAGCTCGGACTGATCGGCCTCGGCAAGATGGGCGGCAACATGCGCGAGCGCATCCGCCGCGCGGGCCACGACGTCATCGGCTACGACCGCAACCCCGAGGTCTCCGACGTGGCGTCCCTCGCCGAACTCGTCGACAAGCTCGAAGGCCCCCGTGTCGTCTGGGTCATGGTCCCGGCCGGCGCCGCCACCCAGTCGACCGTCGACGAACTGAAGGGACTGCTCTCCGAGGGCGACATCGTCGTCGACGGCGGCAACTCCCGCTGGACGGACGACGAGAAGCACGCCGCGGAGCTCGCCGAGCGCGGCATCGGCTTCGTCGACGCCGGCGTCTCCGGCGGCGTCTGGGGCCTGGAGAACGGCTACGCCCTGATGGTCGGCGGCGCCGACGAGCACGTGGCCCGCGTCAAGCCGGTCTTCGACGCCCTCAAGCCCGAAGGCGACCACGGCTACGTCCACGCGGGCAAGGTCGGCGCCGGCCACTTCTCGAAGATGGTCCACAACGGCATCGAGTACGCCATGATGCAGGCCTACGCCGAGGGCTGGGAGCTCCTCGAAGCGGTCGACTCGGTCACCGACGTCCGCGAGGTGTTCCGCTCCTGGCAGGAGGGCACGGTCATCCGCTCCTGGCTCCTCGACCTGGCCGTCAACGCCCTGGACGACGACGAGCACCTGGAGCAGCTGCGCGGCTTCGCCCAGGACTCGGGCGAGGGCCGCTGGACCGTCGAGGCGGCCATCGACAACGCGGTGCCGCTCCCGGCGATCACCGCGTCCCTCTTCGCGCGCTTCGCCTCCCGCCAGGAGGACTCGCCGCAGATGAAGATGATCGCCGCGCTCCGCAACCAGTTCGGCGGGCACGCGGTCGAGAAGAAGTAACTCCCCGAAGGCGGGGGCGAGTTGCCCCCCTCCGGCGTACGTTGCGTGGGCGCGCCCGGCCGGCTGACGGTCCGGCCGGGCGCCTCCGCGTTCCGACGCACCTTCGCCTGCGTTCCCGGGGCCGGAGGGGCCCGCCCGGCAGGGACCCGCCCGCACGGCAGGTCGGTCAACGGCGTGCGGGCGGGAGTCGGTGTCGCGTCCTTCCGTCCGCGTCAACGCGGTGATCGCGCACTGCGGTAGTGCTGGGCCAGCCGGGCCAGGGCGACGGCGCCGAGCAGCAGGCCGAAGTCGCGCAGCGCGATGTCGTAGTGGCCGGGGATGGTCAGCAGGTTGACGATGATGCCGCCGAGCCACGCGGCGACGAGCCAGCCCCCGAACCTCGGGGCGACCGCGACGACGAGTCCGGCGAGGATCTCGATCACGCCGACCGCGTACATCACGTCCTGGGCGCTGCCCGGAAGGATGTCGTCGACCCAGGGGGCGAGATAGGTGGGCCAGTCCACGAGCAGGTTGGCGAACTTGTCCAACCCGAACAGGATCGGCGCCACCGTGAATCCGGCGCGCAGGATCACGAACGCCTGATAGCCGGGATCGGTGAGCGCGGCCCGCCGGGACCCGGCGGACGCGGTGGTTGAGGTGATCGGGGACGACATGACGCCCTCCTTCTATCAACAACTCTCACTGTTGATAGAAGCGCGGAATTCTTCTTTAGTCAATGGTTATGGGTTTTACACTGGGTGCGTGGACCGCACGAACGAAGCACCCCGCCCCGACGACGACGCCCCGGCCGTGCCCGAGACCCCCCGGACCGCCGTGAACTCCGAGGCTCCCGCGGTCTTCGCGAACTCCGCGACCCCCGTGGTCTCCGGCGTCTCCGCCGTCGCCGCCCTGGACGAACCGAACCGTCGGCGCCTGTACGAGCACGTCGTGCGCCAGTCCGCGCCGGTCAGCCGTGACGAGGCCGCCGAGGCGCTCGGCCTCGCCCGCCGGACCGCCGCCTTCCATCTGGACCGCCTCGCCGCCGCGGCCCTGCTCGACGTGGTCTACGAGCGGCGCACCGGACGCACCGGCCCCGGCGCCGGCCGCCCCGCCAAGCTGTACCGGCGCTCCGCAGGGCAGGTCACCGTCAACCTCCCGGAGCGGCACTACGAACTGGCCGGGCACCTCCTCGCCCGTGCCGTGGAGGAGTCGGAGGCCTCCGGCGAACCGGTCCGGTCGGTCCTGCACCGCAACGCCCACGACCTGGGCGCACGGCTCGCCGCACAGGGCGCGGAAGACGGCGGCGTGATCGCCGTACTCGAACGCAACGGCTTCGAGCCCCGCGAGGACGGCGACGCCGTGGTGCTCGGCAACTGCCCCTTCCACGCCCTCGCCCGCGAGCACACGGAGACGGTCTGCGGCATGAACCTGCACCTCGTCGAGGGCGTACTGGAAGGGCTGGCCGAGGACGGGGTGCGGGCGTGCCTGGCGCCCGGCGCGGACCGCTGCTGCGTCCGCCTGGAACCGTCGCCCGAGTGACGCCGTACACCCTCAACCACCCTTGTCCGCAAGGGTGTCGGGGGTGAGGATGGCACCGTGGAAGCAGCCTTCGCCCGTACGGTCTGGCACCTCCTGGAGCCGCTGCACGCGGTCACCTACTTCGCACCCGAGGCCCGCGAGGCCAACCGCGCTGCGGGTCTGCGCGGGTTCTGGATGGGCTACTTCGCGTCGCGGGCCGCACCTCTGGGGGCCGTGACGGCGGGTCCGGTGGAGGCGGCGTTCTTCAACTTCCATCCGGCGGTGGTGCGTCGGGCCCTCCCCGACGCCTGGGGCTTCGCCCGCCCCGAGGCCGTACTCCGGGCCCGCGCCGAAGCCGCCGCCGCGGCCCTGCGTCGCACGGCTCCGTCGGCGGCCCGAGGGGCGGACGCCGTCGCGCCGTTGCTGCGGCGCGTCGTCTCCGCCGCGGACGCCGCCGGCCGCCCGCTGTTCGCCGCCAATCGCGACCTGCCCGCACCCGACGACCCCGTGGCCGCACTCTGGCAGGCCGCCACCTCACTGCGCGAGCAGCGCGGGGACGGCCACGTCGCCGTGCTGACCGCCGAAGGCCTCGACGGCTGCGAGGCCCACGTGCTGTTCGCCGCGTCCGAAGGCGTGCCCGTCGCCACCCTGCGCGACAACCGCGGCTGGTCCGAAGGGGACTGGCGGGCGGCGGCGGACCGCCTGACCGCGCGCGGGCTGCTCGACGGAACCGGCACACCCACCGCCGAGGGTCGCGCGCTGCGCACCCACGCCGAACATCGCACCGACGCCCTCGCCGTACGCCCGTACCGCGAACTGACCGCGCCCGAGACCGCCCAACTCCTGGCAGAACTCGGTGAGTTGGCCGACGCGGTGCTGGCCTCGGACACCATCCCCTTCCCCAACCCGATGGGCCTTCCGGAGCGACGTACGGGGTAGCTCCACGGAGTCGTTCGGCACCCCGGACAACGGTCGATTGAGGGGTCGCACGGGGATTCGGTACGGTGCGGGCAGCGGTCTGTTATGTCGAATGACGTCCGAAATTTCGAACGTATGCCACAGGGAGGCCCCCTCCGATGGACAGCACGATGGACAGCACCACCGAGCAGGTCGACGCACAGATCGTGGCGGCGCACCGCGCCCACCGTGACACGTGCGCCCTCGCCCCCGCCCGCCGCGCCGACTGGCTCCGGACGATCGCGGACGCACTGGAGGAGAACCGGGCCGAACTCGTCGCGCTCGCCCGCCAGGAGACCCACCTCGGCGAGGCCCGCCTGAACGGTGAACTCCGCCGTACCGCCTTCCAGTTGGAGCTGTTCGCCGCCGAGATCGAACGCGGCGAACACCTGGCCGCGACCGTCGACCACCACGACCCCGACTGGGGCATGGGCCCCCGCCCGGACATCCGGCGGCACAACGTCCCCCTGGGCGTCGTCGGCGTCTTCGGCGCCTCCAACTTCCCCTTCGCCTTCGGCGTCGTCGGCGGCGACACCGCATCGGCCCTCGCCGCGGGCTGCGCCGTCGTCCACAAGATCCACGAAGGACACCCCCGACTCGGCCTGCGCATCGGCGAGTTGGTCAAGGCGGCGCTCGCAGCGGCGGGCGCACCCGACGGGCTGTTCAGCACGGTCACCGGCCGACCCGCGGGTGAGGCGCTCGTCGACCACCCGCTCGTCCGGGCCATCGGCTTCACCGGCTCCACGGCCGGCGGCCGCGCCCTCTTCGACAGCGCCGGCCGACGCCCGCAGCCCATCCCGTTCTACGGCGAACTCGGCAGCGTCAACCCGGTGTTCGTCACCGAGGCCGCGTGGAAGGCCCGCCGCGAGGAGATCCTCGACGGCTTCGCCGCCTCCTTCACCCTCGGCATGGGCCAGTTCTGCACCAAGCCCGGCCTCCTCTTCGTCCCCGAGGACGGTATGCGCCCCGCCCTCGACCACCTCGCCCGCACCCTCGGCGACCAGCCCGTCGCCCCGCTCCTCAACCCCCGGCTCCGCGAGGGGTACGGGCAGGCACTCGCCGCCGCCCGGAACGTGACCGGCATCGAGGTCGCCGTCCCCGGGGACGAGGCCGAAGCGCCCCGGCCCACCGTCCTCACCACCACGGCCGAGTCCGTACGCGACCACCCGGACCTCCTGGAGCACGAGATGTTCGGCCCGGCCGCGGTCGTCGTCACCTACCGCCCGGACGACCGACTCCCGGACCTGGCCGCCCTGTTCGGCGGCCAGCTCACCGCGACCGTGCACGCCGAGCCGCACGAGGACGTCGCCGACCTCCTCGCCGCGCTGGGGGAGCGGGCCGGGCGGCTGGTCTGGAACGCCTGGCCGACCGGCGTCACCGTCACCCACGCCCAGCAGCACGGCGGCCCCTACCCCGCCACCACCGCACCCGGCACCACCTCGGTCGGCACGGCGTCGATCGCACGGTTCATGCGGCCCGTCGCGTACGACTCCTTCCCTGCGGAACAACTGCCGCCCCCGCTGCGGGACGACAACCCGTGGCGCATCGTCCGCCGCGTCGACGGCACGTGGGAGAGCCCGGAGGGACCGACGGGTTTCTGACAGCCGGCGCCGCGCAGTACGCCGTACGCCGTGCGCCACTCCCGCTCGCCCGCCCCCCCGCTGCCGTCTCCCGCTCCGGGGAAGGATCCGCTGGACTCCGGGCGTCGCCGCGTCCGGAGGATCCACACCGTCAGGAGGTACGCATGCGAGTCGTGGTCGTCGGCAGCGGCATCGTCGGGGCGGCAGCCGGGTACGCCCTTGCCCGCGCCGGAGCGGACGTCGTCCTGGTCGACTCGGGCGCCCCGGGCCGCGCCACGTCCGCCGGGGCGGGCATCGTCTGCCCCTGGTCGTCCCGCTCGGATGACCCGGACTGGTACCGGATGGCCGTCGCGGGCGCCGAGCACTACCCGGAACTCCTCGCCCACTTGGCCGCCGACGGCGAGACCGACCTCGGCCACCGCCGCGTCGGCGCCCTGTGCCTGGTCGGCGCGGACGAGGCCGAACAGCGGCTGCTGACCGTCGCGGAGCGCGCCGCGAAGTCCCCGGCGGCGGGCGAGGTCGAGCTGATCGACGCCCGCCGCGCCCGCGCCCTCTTCCCACCCCTCGGCCACACCGGCCCCGCCATCCGCATCCCGGGCGCCGCCCGCCTCGACGGCCGCGCCGTCCGCGACGCCCTGCTCCGCGCCGCCGCCCGCCGAGGCGCTCAACTCGTCGAAGGCGAAGCCGAGTTGGTCGCGAACGGCGCCGTGAGCGGGGTGCGCGTCGCCGACCGCTTCCACGGCGCGGACGCCGTGATCGCCGCCGCCGGCGCATGGTCCCCGAACCTCCTCGCCCCGCACGGCGTCCACGTACGCGTCACCGCCCAGCGCGGCCAGATCGTGCACCTGCGCCTGCCCGGCGCGGCCACCGCGGACTGGCCTGTCGTCCTCCCGCAGTCCCGCCACTACCTCCTCGCCTTCGACGACTCCCGCGTCGTCGTCGGCGCCACCCGCGAGGACGGCACCGGCTTCGACCACCGTGTGACCGCCGCCGGACTCGCCGAGGTCCTGAACGAAGCCCTCGCCGTGGCCCCCGGACTCGCCGACGCCACCCACGTCGAGACCCGCGTCGGCTTCCGCCCCACCGGCCCCGACGCCCGCCCCCTCCTCGGCCCGGTCCCGCACCTCCCCGGCCTGATCGTCGCCAACGGCCTCGGCGCCAACGGCCTGATGGCGGGCCCGTACGTCGGCACCCTCGCCGCCCACCTCGCCCACGGCACCGACCCGGGCCTGAACCTCGACGCCTACGACCCGCTGCGCTGACGGCTTGGCCTCAACTCGCCGCCGGGGTATGGCGAACCGACTGCATAGAACGGCCTCGACCCCGGACGCGCACGCCGCCCCGCCCGCCCCCGACGGCCACCTCGCCGCAGAGCTCTGCCGTCGGCTGGAATCCCTCCTCGCCGGAACCGCGGGGGCTCGCCTCGCATCGCTGCGCGTGGGCCAACGGGCGCTCCCGGCGGACGGGCTCACGGTCGCGGGCTTCCTCGGCGACAGCACTCGGGTGTACGCCCTGGCCACCCACAGCGGCATCACCCTGGGCCCGTTGCTCGGCAGGCTCGCCGCCCGGGAACTCCTCACCGGCGAGCCCGACGAGCTCCTCACGGACTTCCGCCCGGCCCGCCTCCACGGCCGTACCCACCTCCCACCCCTCCGACCGGCCCGCTTCGCCGGGCAGCAGTAGCAGGTCCGGGCAGTGAAGGCCGAGGGGCAGCAGCCGCCAGCCCGCGCAAGGTGGCTCGACAAGCCCCGCCCAAGGGCCTGTTGAGCCACGCCGCGGCCGCCCGTACGTCCGTTCCCGCGGTCAGGCCGCCGCCCGGGCCTCCGTCGTCCGGGACGGGAAGTGCGGGAGCACCGTCTCGGCGAGTTCGTGGAGGACCTCGTCGACCGGGCGGTCGCCGGGGCGGAGGTTGAAGGAGACGTGGGCGACGCCGAGTTCGCCCATCGTGCGGAGGTGCTCGACCAGCGCCTCGGCGCCGGTGCGCAGGCCGAGGCGGATGGCGGTCGCCGGGGTGGCCGGATCCTCGGTGAGGTCCAGCTGCATCGGCGTGAGATACGGCTTCGGCTTCGGCGACGCGGCCGTCAGGTCCTGCCACTCCCGCGTCCGGAGCTTCAACGCCCCCAGCGGGCGCGGGTAGTTGAGGGATGCGTCGGCGTTGTGGGCGATCCACTCGGCGGACTGCTGGGCGTGCCCGGCGATCGCGATCGGCACGGTGCGGCCGACCGGCTTGGGCAGGACGTCCAGGCGGCGGTCGGCGTCGAGGCCGAGCCCGGGCAGGCTCATGCCCTCGCTCCCGTCCCGCGCGGCCCAGGCCGCCCGCAGCGTCTCCACCCCCGTACGGAAGGTGGCGCCGCGCGCGGGGAAGTCCGCGCCGAACAGCGGGTACTCGACGGGCCTGTCGCCGCTGGCCAGGCCCAGGACGAAGCGCCCGCCGGAGAGGACGTCGACGGTCGCGGCGGCCTTCGCGACGAGCAGCGGCTGCCGCAGCGGAAGGACGACGGCCGCGGTGCCGAGGACGGCGTGCTCGGTGACGGCGGCGAGGTGGCCCAGGTGCGTGAACGTCTCGAAGACGGAACCGGCGTCGCCGAACTGCTCGGGGTCGTACAGCGGTACGTCCCGCACCCACAGTCCCGCGAAGCCCGACTGGTCGGCGAGGCGGGCGAGTTCGGCGTGCCGGGTCAGGTCGGCGACGCCGAAGGGGCGGCCGCCGCCGGACGGGTCGGCGCGCAGGGCACGGATCCGGGCGCTGCCCCAGTCGTTGTCGAGGGGCAGTTCGAGACCCAGGGTCGGCAGGCCCGCGGGGTGCACGAGCCGGTCGAGTGCGGTGGGGGAGTCGGACATGAGAGGCACGGCTTTCGAGGGTCGGTACGGCGGAGGGGGTTCAGGTACGGGGCGAGCGCGGGCGGGACGTGTCCGTCCGCCCGCGCTCGTCAGGGGCTCGACCGGCGCCCGTGCGGGGCTGGTCGGTCAAGGGGGATCAGTTGAACTGGTCCGGGTGCGGGCCGGTGCGCAGGTCGCGGTCGAGGCCGGCGATCGCGGCCATCTCGTCGTCGGTGAGGGTGAAGTCGAAGACGTCGAGGTTCTGCTGGATGCGCTCGGGCGTCACCGACTTGGGGATGACGATGTTGCCGAGCTGCAGGTGCCAGCGCAGCACCACCTGGGCCGGGGACTTGCCGTGCCGGTCGGCGACCGTGGTGATCGCCTCGTCCTTGAGGACGGCGCCCTGGGCGAGCGGGCTCCACGCCTCCGTGGCGATGCCCAACTCGGCGTGCACGGCGCGCAGTTCGCTCTGCTGCAGGCCCGGGTGCAGCTCGACCTGGTTGACGGCCGGGACGAGCTCGGCGCCGTCGATCAGCCGCTTGAGGTGGTCGGGCTGGAAGTTGGAGACGCCCGCGGTGCGGACCCGGCCGTCGGCGACCAGCTTCTCGATGGCCTTCCAGGTGTCCTTGTACAGGTCACGGGCCGGGGTGGGCCAGTGGATCAGGTACATGTCGACGTAGTCCAGGCCCAGCTTCGCCAGGCTGTCGTCGAAGGCGCGGAGCGTGGAGTCGTAGCCCTGGTCGGCGTTCCACAGCTTGGTGGTGACGAACAGGTCCTCGCGGGCGACCCCGGAGGTGGCGAGGGCCTTGCCGACGCCCGCCTCGTTGCCGTAGATCGCGGCGGTGTCGATGGAGCGGTAGCCGGCCTCCAGGGCGGAGGAGACGGCGGCGGTGGTCTCCTCGTCCGGCACCTGGAAGACGCCGAAGCCGAGCTGCGGGATCTCGACGCCGTTGTTGAGGGTGACGGTGGGGATGCTGCTGTTGCTTGCCATGGTGCGGTGGCCTTTCAGTCGGTGGTGCGGGTCGTACCGGTGGTGCGAGCCGTACGGGTCGTGCGGGTCGTGCGGGTCGTGCGGTTGGTCAGGGTGTAGCGGACGGTCTGGGCGCTGATGAGTCCGTCGCGGAAGACGAACGTGTCGACGCCGTCGGTGACCTCGTGGGTGTCGGTGGCGGCGCTCCACTGCAGGAACAGCACGTCTCCGGCGAATCGCGGGGTCAACTGCCAGTCCGCGTCAGGGAGTTCGGCGAGCAGCCGGCCGATGCCCCGCCGTACTCCCGCGTGTCCCGTGAGTGTGCCCTCGGGGGTGAGGAAGACGGCGTCCTCGGTGTAGTTCTGGCTGATGAGGTCGAGGTCGCCGGTGCCGAGCCGCTCGCCGTGGTCGGCGAAGACCTCCTGCGGTGTACGGCTCATCGGACGGACTCGGCCAGCTCGGCGAGCGCCGCGGTGGCGAAGCCGTGGTCCTGCTCGGGGGCGCCGCCGCCGACGCCGATCGCACCGATCAGGAGGCCGTCGCGGTGGACGGGGATGCCGCCCGCGATGAAGAGCAGCGGCTTGTCGAGCGCGGTGGGCAGCGAGTGGAACGGCCCGTCGGGCTTCACCAGGTCGACAAGGTCGGCGGTGGGCGCGTTCAGCTGCAGCGCGGTGTACGCCTTGCGGGTGCTGGTCTCGCCGGAGATCAGCACGGCCCGGTCGTCGCGACGGAAGGCGAGCAGGTGGCCGCCCGCGTCGAGGACGGTGACGCTGACCGTGACCCCGGCGGCCTCCGCGGCGCGACGGGCGGCGGCGATCAGCGTCTCGGCGTCCTGCGTGGTGAGCGGGGCGGTGGCGGCCGGTGCGGTGGTGGTGCTCATGAGGGTTCCTTCTGGAGGGGGTGCGATGTTTCGGGGGGTACGGG
>NZ_JBJURH010000037.1:0-38341 GCF_046098215.1 Streptomyces sp. Da 82-17 | reverse complement strand
CCCCTCGTACGTCCGCACCATCCGCACCCCTCACGCAAGGAACCGAGCACCGTGCCCCAGCCGCCCGCCCGCCCGCTGTCCGCCGCCGCCGACACCGTCCTGACCGGCGCCCGCGTCCGCACCCTCGACCCCGAGCGGCCGTCGGCCACCGCGGTCGCGGTCAAGGACGGCCGGATCACCGCCGTCGGGGACGCCGCGGACGTACAGGACTGGCGCGGCGCGCACACCGAGGTCGTCGACCTGGGCGGCGCCACGCTGACGCCCGGACTCGTCGACGGGCACAGCCACCCCGTCCTCGGCCTGGAGATGGCGACCGGCCTCGACCTGTCGGGCTGCCGCGACCTGGACGCCCTGCGCGCCACGCTCGCCGACGCCGCCCGCACGGCCGCGCCCGGCGAATGGGTCCTCGGGTACGGCCTCGACCACAACACGTTCGGCGGGCGCCCCGTCCACCACGACCTGATCGACCCGGCCCTCGGCGGCGTACCGGCGTTCCTGCGCCTGTACGACGGCCACTCGGCGCTCGCCAGCGGCCCGGCACTCGCGGCGGCGGGGATCGACGGGCCACGGGAGTTCGCGCAGCGCGCGCAGGTGGTGTGCGACCCGTCGGGGCGGCCGACGGGGCACCTGGTCGAGATGGCCGCGATGGACCTGATGCAGCCGGTGCTCCCGGCCGAGGACCCGTCCGTGCGCCGGACCCGGCTCCTGAAGCTGCTGCACGACATGGCCGCGACCGGACTGACCGGCGCGCACGTCATGGACCTGCAGGGCGTCGGCGTGCTCGACCTGCTCGCGGGCTGCGAGGAGGAGGCGGGCGCGCTGCCGCTGCGGCTGCGGATCCACCCGTGGTGCATGCCCGGCACGGACCGGGCGGGCCTGGACCACCTGGTCGAGCTGCAGCGCGAACGGGGACTGCACTGGCGGGTCGGCGGCGTGAAGTTCTTCATGGACGGCACCGTCGAGGGCGGCACGGCCTGGCTGGAGCACGCCGACTGCCACGGCCAGGGCACGGACGCGTTCTGGCCCGACCCGGCCGCGTACACCGCCGCCGTCCACCACCTCGCGCGGGCCGGGGTGCGCACGGCGACGCACGCCATCGGGGACGCGGCCGTACGCCATGTCCTCGACACCGTCGAGGAGTTGACGGACCCCGGGGCGCGGTCGCTGCACCGGATCGAGCACATCGAGACCGTGCCCACCAGCCAGCTGGAGCGGTTCGCGCGGCTCGGCGTGGCCGCGTCCATGCAGCCCACGCACACCGCGTACACCCGTGCCGACCACACCGACGAGTGGTCCCTGCGGGTCGGCGAGAAGCGGGCCGGGCGGGCGTGGCGCTGCCGCGACCTGCGGGACGCCGGGGCGACGCTCGTCCTCGGCTCGGACTGGCCGATCGCCCACTACGACCCGCGCGAGGTCCTCGCCACGGCCCGCCTCCGCCGCCTCCCCGGCCGCCCGGAGGTGGAACCGGTCCTGGCGGAACAGGCGTTGACGGCCCTGATGGCCCTGGAGGGCTACACGTCCCACGCCGCACGGGCGACCGGCGAGCAGGACATCGCGGGCCGGATCGCGCCGGGCTGCCGCGCGGACCTGACGGCCTTCACCGTCGACCCGGTCGACGCCCCGGCGGACGAACTGGCCGAGGGGCCGGTCGCGTTGACGATGACGGGCGGGCACATCACACACCGCGGCCAGGGCTGAACGCGCGTCTGCCGCGGGGCTGTTCGCTGCTCCTCGCTGGCGGTGCGAGGCCCGGCCGGGCACCTTCCCCTCTGCTCGACACGGCACGCCCGCGTGGGGTCGAGCTTGGCGAACGCCGGGGAGCTGCGGGGCGGGTGGGGTGTGCTGCTCGGGCTGCCCCCGAGGGCGGGCGTGGCCTGTTGAGGGCTACTCCAGGGCAGGCGAGACGCGGTGCTCGGGCCCCCGGGGCGGGGCGTGCTGCTCGGGCCACCTTTTGGGGCGGGCGCGGCGCGGTGCTCGGGCCACCCCGGGGTGGGCGGGGCCTGTTGAGGGTTACTCGCGGGGCTGCTGGGGGGCCGGTCTTGCGGTCGACTCGGCAATCGGTCCTGCGGTCGGCTCGGCGGCCAGTCCTGCAGCCGGTTCTGCAGTCGGCCCGGCGGCCGGTCCGGCAATCGGCCCGGCAGCCGGTCCTGCAGTCGTACCGGTGGCCGGTGCCGGAGGTGCCTTGTCAGCCGGTTCTGCGGAGGGCTCGGGGGCCTCGCTCGCGTCGCGCTGCGCGGCCGGCTCGGCTTGCGTTGTGGGTGGTTTCGGTGCACCGCCGTTCGCCGCGACGCCCAGCCGTGCCTGCTCCTCCTCCACGATTCGGCGGGCCAACTCCGCGTCCGTGAGGTCTGTTTCCGTGGCGGGGGCGGCCGTGGTGTCCGTCGCGGCTGGGGTGGATTCGGCGACCGTGCTGCGGCGGGCGTAGGCGTCGAAGAGGCGGGTCTTGTCGGCGAGCATCCGGACCATGCGCTCGTCGACGCCGCCCGTGGTGAGCAGGCGGTGCACGTGGACGGGCCGGGCCTGGCCCATGCGGTGGGCGCGGGCGACGGCCTGGTGCTCGATGGTCGGTTTGATCTGGGGTTCGCAGAGGACGACGACCGACGCGGCCTGCATGTTCAGGCCGACGCCCGCCGCCTGGATCTGCGCGAGCAGCACCGCGGGCCCGCGTACGGCCGCGAACGCGTCGACGGTCTGCTGGCGGCGGCCGGGCGGGACGCTCCCGGAGAGCGGGCCGAACACGGGCGCGTCGGCCTCCGGGTCCGCGGCGAGCGCCTCCTCGACGGCGGCGAGGACGTCCTTGAAGTACGAGAAGACCACCGTCTTCTGCCCGTTGGCCTCGGCCTCCTCGACGATCTCGCGGAGCCGGCCGAGCTTGGCGGATTTCTCCGGACGGGCGTACGCGGCTCTGCGCATCGCCATGAAGTTGCCGTCGATGACGGCCTCGCGGTACGCGTCCTCGTCGGCGGCGCTGGGCGTCTCCCACTCGTCGGTGTGCTGGAGGCTGGGGAGTTCGGTGAGGACGTCGTCCTGGTTGCGGCGCAGGTAGACCGGGGCGACGGCGCGGCGGAAGGCGACCGAGCCGACCAGCGCGTCCTTGTCGCCGAGGGCGTCCGCGACGTCGCCGTCGAGCATCCGGACCAGGTTGCGGAATTCGGCGGGGCGGTTCTCCATCGGCGTGCCCGTCATGAACAGCACGCGCTCGCAGCGTTCGGCCCAGCGGGCGACGGACTGGGAGCGCAGGGCCTTGGGGTTCTTGACGGTGTGCGCCTCGTCGACGACGAGCAGCGCGACCTCGTCGCCGCCCGGCACGGGGAAGCCGCGCAGCGCGTCGAAGGTCGTCACGGCGACGCCGCCGCGGCCCTGCCAGTCGTCGAACGCCTCCTGCCGGTCGGGGCCGTGCAGGACCGTGGGGCGGAGCGTGGAGCGGGCCTCGATCTCGCGGGTCCAGTTGACGAGGACGCTGGCGGGGCAGACGACCAGGAAGCGGGACCGGCCGTCGGCGGCGAGGTGGGCGAGGGCGGCGATGGCCTGGATGGTCTTGCCGAGGCCCATCTCGTCCCCGAGGATCACCTTGCGGCGGGCGAGGGCGAAGCGGGCGCCGAAGGCCTGATAGCCGCGGAGGGAGACCCTCCGGTGGGTGTCGTCAAGGCCCTGCGCCCGGACCTGGTCGGCGATCTCGTCCGGCAGGAAGCCCTCGGCGGCGGCCGCGTCGGGGGCGCGGCCGGTGATCTCGGCGAGCAGGCTGTAGTACTCGGCGGAGCGCAGCTCGAAGTCGACCCAGGCGGCGATGTCCGTGCCGGGGCCGCGCAGCAGGTCGACGGAGGCCTGCGCCAACTGCTCGTGCACACCGGCCTGTTCGGCCTCGTCGACGAGCGTGCGCAGCTCGGCGACGGCTGTGAGCGCGCGGCTCTTCTTCTCCCGCCCGGCGAGCAGCATCCGCAGCCGTCCGGCGGCGGGCCGGGCGTCGTCGAGCAGCGGGCCGAGCCGGGCGTCGAGTGCGCCCGCGGCGTCCACGGCACGCCGGGCTTCGGGTCCGGCCTCGACCAGGACGTGCAGCGCGCGGACGAGCTCGGTCGTACGGGGCTCGGGGCGGTCGACGTCGATGTGCACGGCGACGGTTTCCCGCGCGGCCTCGGTGAGGCGGCGTACGGCGGCGAAGATCTGCTCGACGGTGCGCTGCCCGACCCCGGGGAGTTGCCGCAGGCGGTACGGGCCCGCCTCGACGATCTGCCCGACCGTGCGGAAGCCGCCGTTCTCCACGCTGCCGAGGCGGAGTCTGCCCTCGGTGAGCTCCTGGAGCCGGGCGACGGGGATGGTGCCCAGCTCGCGGGCGACTTCCTCGTCGTGGAGCGGCGCGAGTGCCGTGCGCACGGTGTCGACCGCACGGGTGTGGTCGGCGAGCAGCGACTGCGCCGCCGCGCGCAGCCGCGCCGCCCTCGCGACGACCTCCCGCTCATCACGCCCCACGTGCCCTGTCCCTTCCGTTCGGTGCGGGCATCCTCTAATTCGGTCTCGTCGGCTTCGTCGGTCTCGTCGGCCTCAGTCGTCCTCGTCGTCGAAGCTCCAGCGCACGGAGACCTCCGCGGTGGGGGCGAGGGCGTGCACGGTCCGGCGGGCGGCGTTCTCGATGCGCTCGGACCACTCGCCGAAGCCGGTCACGATGATGGGGTAGTCGCTCTCCACGAAGACCCGGCCCCCGGCGACGTCCTCCGAGACGGCCACGTCTCTGTCCAGGTCGTGCTCGGCCGCGAACCGGCTCACGGCCGCGGACACCCGCTGCGTCTCCTCGCCCGGCCGCAACCCGGACATTTCCATACTGAGTCCCACTGAGATCGACATGCCCCCAACCTACGTGCCGCCACTGACAGTTGAGCCTCCAGGCGGCAGCGGCCGTTCCGGTTGCCAGACGTAGCGGACGTCCGGCTCCCGTTCCTCGTTGCGGTGGCCGTCGGTCCACTCCACGGCGACGAAGCCGTGCCGCTCGTAGAAGCGCCGCGCGGGCGCGTTGACCTGGAACGTCCACAGCGCGAGCCCGCCCGTACGCCGTTCCTTGGCGAGCTCGACGAGCCGGTCCCCGATGCCGCGCCCACGCCAGGGCGGGTCGAGGTACAGCTGGTCCACCTCGTCGCCGTCCAGGACGAGCAGCCCGACCGGCGCACCGTCGACGACCGCCGCCCAGGTCTCCAGTTCCGGTACGACCACCGCCCGGAACCAGGCCCGCACCTGCTCGTCGGCGTGCGCCCGCCGCACCCCGGGCAACGCGGCGGCGAACGAGCGCAGCCAGACCTCGGCCAGCCCGTCCGCATCACCGCCGACGGCCCGCCGAATCACAAGTGAGCCGACCTCCGGCCCGCACCGCTTCACGATCTTGCCCTGCTGCATCTCCACGCGCCGGATACTCGCAGCCCGATGACAAATCGGCACCCGAGTTGCCGCCCACCGCGCGAGCACCGGCGTCCGCCATGAATGCGGCCGCCCAACTCCCTTGACCTGCAAGGGAGTGCGACACTGGCCCGGCAGCCGCACCACGCCGGACTGCGGAGTTCACGTTTCGGGGGAAGTCGTCATGCGGACGCGGGGAGAAGGACGTGCGGCACGAGGAGCGGCGGTCTTGCGGGGCCTCCTGCCGGTGACGGCGGCGGGGCTGGCTCTGTCCGCCTGCGCCCACCCCTTTCAGGACCTCGGTCCGTTGCCGCCGCGCCCGACCGCGCCCGCGCCCTCGGCGGAGCGTGTCGTCGCCGACCTGACGTCCGCTCTGGCCGCGGAGGGTGTCGCGGTGCGGCGTCGGTCGGCGGAGGAGATCTCCACCACCTGCACGGAGCATCTGTTCGGCCGGGCAGACCCCGCGACCGCGGAGTCCGACGTGAAGGCCGCGTTCGCCCGCGTCCGCTCCGACGACGGCTGGCGCCGTGTCCGCCCCGTCTCCGGCTCGGCGCTCACGCACCGCAAGGGCAACTGGACGGTGACGACCGACCTCCGGGCCGTACGTACGGGTGTGCAGCCGGGGTCCTTCGCCGTGACGCTGATGTGCGACGCCTTCGAGTCGAAGCGGAGGGACGAGACACGCGCCCCCTCCGCCCCGCATCCCCCGCGATGAGCCCGACCCCGCGCCCCGCCCTGCCCCAGCCGTCCTACCCCTCGCCTTCCTGCTTCCCCTCCCCCTCCTGCTCCCCCTCCCCCTGAGCCGGCAGCGCGCGTTCTCTGCGGGCGACGACCACCGCCGCCGCCAGGGCGCTGCCCGCGAAGGCGAGGAGGAGGGTGGCGGGGCGGTCGAGGCGGTGGCCGGTGAGGTGGTCGAAGGAGTAGCGGCCCGGCCCGGCGAGGCCGACGCCCGCGGCGACGAGGCCCAGGTAGGCCGGGTACTCGTAGCCACCCTGCATCGCGAAGAACCCGGCCGGCCGGTGCACCGCAACTGCGCCCGCCATCGCGCCCGCGGCCGCCGCGCCCGCCGCGGGTGTGGCCGCGCCGATCGCGAGCAGCGCCCCGCCGCCCGCCTCGCCGAGGCCCGCCGCGATCGCGCTCTGCCGGCCGGGGCTGAACCCCATGGCCTCCATGGCCTGCGCCGTACCGTCGAGCCCGCCGCCCCCGAACCAGCCGAAGAGCTTCTGCGCGCCGTGTGCGGCGAGCACTCCGCCCGTGCCCAGGCGGATGGCGAGGAGTCCGAGGTCTTTGCGGTTGAGGCAGCCCATGTCATGGTCCTTACAGAGGCGGAGGCAGTCCTTCCAGCCAGTGTTCGCCCGGCCCGAGCCGCCCGCCACTCAGGCCGTCCGGGCCGGGGCGAGCCCGTCCGCCACGAGGCCCGCCAGCACCGCCTCTCCGAGGGTCTGTACGGCGGACTGCGGGCGCACCATCACCGTGAACTCCTTGACGCGGCCGTCGGGCGCGAAGTGCAGCAGGTCGATGCCGTGGATCTCCCGGCCGTTCACGGTCGCCCGGAACAGCAGCACCGTCGACGGGCACTCCACCCCGTCCGCACTGGTCTCGGCCGCCCCCGCGTACCGGCCCACGTACCGGAAGTCCTCGAACGTGCGGATCAGCACACCGAAGAGGCCGCGGACCGCGGACCGGCCCTCGAACGGCGTGAACTTCACCGGGCTGTAGAGGCGTACGTCCTCGGTGAACAGCTCGTCCAGGGCGCCGAGTTCGCGCTTGTGGACGGCCTCCTGGAAGCGGTCCGTGGTGCGCTCGGGCGTCAGCGTCGTCGTCACTGTGGCTGCTCCTCACTGGCCATAGCCATAGCCATGGCCATCGTCATAGTCATGAATGTGACTAGTCAGTTTCTTGAGTATCATGACGGTCTCACCTCTGACCAGAGCCAGAGCCACCACAGGCCACAGGCCCGTACGGACACGAAGGAGCCGAGCCCATGACGTTGCGCCATGCCGTGCTCGCGGCGCTGCTCGACGAGGAGCGGAGCGGGTACCAGCTGGCCAAGGCCTTCGACCTGGGCGTGGCCAACTTCTGGTACGCGAAGCCGCAGCAGCTGTACGCCGAGCTGGCCCGGCTCGAACAGGGCGGGCTGATCTCCGGACGCGAGGTCGTCCAGACCGGCCGGCCCAACAAGCGGCTGTTCACCGTCACCGGCGCGGGGCTCGCCGAGCTGGAGAAGTTCACGGCCGCCGCCGCCAAGCCGTCCGTCCTGCGCGACGACCTGATGGTCAAGGTGCAGGCCGCCGGCCGCGTCGACACCGGCACCCTGATCGCGCAGCTCACCGAGCGCATCGGCTTCGCGGAGGCCAAGGTCGAGCTCTTCGAGCGCCTGCTGCGCACCATGCGCGGCGACCGCACGGAGGAGGAGTTCCTGCGCGACGGCAGCCCGATCGGCCCGTATCTCACCTGCCTGCGCGGCCTCGCGTTCGAGCGCGGCAACGTGGAGTGGTGCGAGCGCGCCGTCGCGGTCCTGCGCGCCCGCCGTGACCAGGACGAGGCGGCCTCCCGGAGCAGCCTCCCGGAAGGGGACGACCACCGATGACTGACCCCGCGGCACCCCAGCCGTACGTGCGGTACGTGGCCCTCGGCGACAGTCAGACCGAAGGGCTCGGCGACGGCGACGAGACCGTCGGCCTGCGCGGCTGGGCCGACCGCCTCGCCGAGCAACTGGCCGCCCACAGCCCGGAGTTGACGTACGCGAACCTGGCCGTGCGCGGACGGCTCGCCGGGCAGGTGCGCGCGGAGCAGCTGGACGCGGCGCTCGCGCTGCGGCCCGACCTGGCGACGGTGGTCGCGGGCGTGAACGACGTGCTGCGGCCGCGGTGCGACGTGGACGCGGTGGCCGGCCACCTGGAGGCGATGTTCGCCGCGCTCACCGCGCAGGGAGCCCGCGTCGCGACCCTGACGTTCCCCGACCCGGCCGGCCTCACCCCGCTCGCCCGGCCGCTGAGCCCGCGCGTGGCCGCGCTCAACGACCGCATCCGCACGGCCGCGCACCGGCACGGCGTCGTCGTCGCCGAGACCCACCGCCACCCGGTCGTCGCCGACCCGCGCCTGTGGAGCCCCGACCGGCTGCACGCGAGCCCGCTCGGCCATCTGCGCATCGCCGCCGCCGTCGCGCACGCCCTCGCCCTGCCGGGCAGCGACGCCACCTGGACGCATCCGCTGGAGCCCGCCGAACGCCCCTCGGCGGTGCGCGTCCTCGCCGCCGAGGTCCGCTGGACCGCGGACTTCCTCGGCCCGTGGCTCCGCCGCCGCCTCACCGGCCACTCCTCGGGCGACGGCCACACGGCGAAACGCCCGCAGCTGACGCCCGTACGGAGGGAGCAGCCGCCCGCGGCCGGCTGAGCCGCTACTCCGCCGGGTCCTCTTCCACCTCGCGGGAGGCCTTCTGGACGTCCTCCTCGACCGACTTCCGGCTCCGGCCCGTCGCCTCCGCGTGCCGGCCGATCGCGGCCTGCGCCTTCTCGACGGCCTGCCGCCATCGCTCGCGCTGCGCCTCGTAGTCCGCGCCGGAGAGACCCGCGAGCTTCGCCCGCTCCTCGTCCGCGAAGCGTTCCAGCTTGATCAGTTCATCCGGAATGTCAGCCACACCCGAATCCTAAGGACCCGGGACGCGGCGCGCGATCGTACGGAAGAGCCCCGGCCGTACGGGAGATCCGCCGCCGTACGGACGCGGGGTGGCGCTCAGCGTGCGAGCAACCCGAGGAGTCCGGGCGCGAGTTGGCCGGCGCAGGCCGCTGCGAGGCCCATCAGCAGGCCCGCCAGATGCAGGACGCGGCGGCGGGACACGTCGCCGTGCTGTGCCTCGCGGACCAGCCCGACCAGGGCCACGGCGGCGGCGACGGCGCCCGCGGTGGTCGCGTCGAACCAGTTCACGGCGAGCACCAGGAGCGAGGCCGCCCCGACGGCGAGGCTGCACCCCGCGTGTATCCAGTGCGTGGCACCGCCGCTGCGCACCTTGTTCATGGGTCCCCCTCGCCCTCGCCGCCCGCGAACGCCGGGCGCGTACGGCGCGACACCCTAGCGAACGGGGCGGCGAGGGCCGGGACCGGGCTCGGGCTCGGGGGCCGCCGGGCTCAGGACAGCTGCGACTGCACCTGCGAGGAGATCAGCTCCAGGTGGTCCAAATCGTCCAGGTCGAGCATCTGCAGGTAGACGCGGCTCGATCCGGTCTCGGCGTACCGGCCGAGCTTGTCGACGACCTCCGCGGGCGAGCCGGCCAGGCCGTTGGCGCGCAGCTCCGTGACATCGCGGCCGATGGCCCGGGCCCGGCGGGCCACCTCGGCCTCGTCCTTGCCGACGCAGACGACCAGGGCGTTGGAGTACACCAGCTCGTCGGGCCGCCGGCCGATCTCCTCGGCGGCGGCGCGGACCCGGCCGAACTGGCGCTCGCTGTCCTCGACCGACGCGAAGGGAATGTTGAACTCGTCCGCGTACCGGGCGGCGAGGCGCGGGGTGCGCTGCGCGCCGTGGCCGCCGACGAGAACCGGGATCTTGTCCTGGGCGGGCTTGGGCAGCGCGGGCGAGTCGGCGAGCCGGTAGTGCTTGCCGTCGAAGTCGAAGGTCTCGCCGACCTTGGTGCCCCACAGTCCGGTGACGATCTCCAGCTGCTCCTCGAGCCGGGCGAACTTCTCCTTCGGGAAGGGAATGCCGTACGCGGTGTGCTCCTCCTCGAACCACCCTGCGCCCAGGCCGAGTTCGACGCGGCCGCCGGACATCTGGTCGACCTGCGCGACCTGGATGGCGAGCACGCCGGGCAGCCGGAACGTGCCGGCCGTCATCAGCGTGCCGAGCCGGATGCGGCGGGTCTCCCGGGCCAGGCCGGCCAGGGTGATCCAGGCGTCGGTCGGCCCGGGCAGGCCGTCGCTCGCTCCCATCCGCAGGTAGTGGTCGGAGCGGAAGAAGGCGTCGAAGCCCAGGTCCTCGGTGGCCTTGGCGACGGTGAGCAGAGTGTCGTAGGTGGCCCCCTGCTGGGGCTCGGTGAAGATACGCAGATCCATGGAGTCCATCCTGCATGGTGCCTGCACCGGCCCGCCCGACGCCGAGGCCCAGCGCTGCACGGTCCCTCGACCCTGCAGGCCGTCAGCCCTGTGCGGCCAGGAACGCCTCCACCTCGTCGCGGGACGGCGACGACGGCTGCGCTCCGGTACGGGTCGTGCTGATGGCCGCCGACGCGCAGGCCCAGCGGGCGGCCTGCTCCAGCGTGCGGTCCTCGGCGAGGGCGACGGCCAGGGCGCCGCAGAAGGAGTCGCCCGCGCCGGTCGTGTCGGTCGGGGTCACCCGGAACGCGGGGATGTGCAGGCTCGCCGTGCCTTCGAGGAGCAGCACGCCGTCCCCGCCGAGGGTGACGACGACGGCGCCCGCACCGCTCAACTTCCGTGCGGCGGCCACGATCTCGTCGACCGTACGGGCCTCCGGGGTGCCGGTGAGCGCGGCCAGCTCGGTGCGGTTCGGGACGAGCAGGTCGACCTTCGCGGGCGGCACGGCGCCCTCGACGGCGGGGGCCGGGTTGTAGAGGACGAGCCCGCCGGCCAGGCGCGCGGCGGCGTGGTTGGCGGCGTCCGGGACCTCCTGCTGGAGCACGGTCACCTTGGCCGCGGCGAGCGAGGCCGCCGCGTGCTCGCAATCGGCGGCCGTGAGGCGGGAGTTGGCGCCGGGGCTGACGATGATGGAGTTCTCGCCGTCCGGGTTCACGGCGATCAACGCACGGCCGGTGGGCACACTCTCGGTGCGCTGGATGTGGGTGGTGTCCACACCCTGCGCGCGGGCGGCGTCCACCAGCACGTCGGCGGCGGCGTCGTCGCCCACGCGTCCCACGAAGGCGACCTCGCCGCCGAGCCGGGCCGCGGCCACGGCCTGGTTGGCGCCCTTGCCGCCGGGGTGCTGCACGATGTCCCCGCCGAGGACGGTCTCCCCGGGGACGGGGTGGTGCGGCACCGGGGCCACGAGATCCAGATTGAGACTTCCGATGACGGCGATCACTGCGCCTCCTCCAGCCTTGCGGTCACGTTCTTGCCTGCTGCACTGCGCTGCCCGGCACTGTCCTGCCCTGCACTGTCCTGCCCTGCGCCCGGCCCGTCCCCCTCGGACGGCGGGGCGCTGGACTCCCGTACGACGAGGTCCGGGGCGAGCCGTATGGAGCGGTGTCTGCGGGGGCCCGCGTCGGGTGGGCGGCGCAGCAACCGGGCCGCCTCGGCGGCGAGTTCGGCCACGGGCTGACGGACCGTGGTGACGCCGGGGGCGGACAGGGCGGCCATCGGGATGTCGTCGAAGCCGGTGACCGCGACCCGGCCGGGCACGTCCACGCCGCGCTGCTGCAACCGCTGCAGGGCGCCGACCGCGATCAGGTCGTTCGCGCAGACCAGCGCGTCCGGGCGAGCGTCCGGGCGCCGCTCCCAGAGCTCGTCGACGGCGGCCCGGCCCCACTCCACGGAGAAGTCGCCGAGCAGCACCCGGCCCGGCGCGTCCGGGTCGAGCGCGCCCGCCCCGTTCTCGTACGCGAGCCTGCGCTCGGCGGCCGCGGAGGCCGTGCCGTCGGCGCCGACGAAGCAGACGCGGCGGCGGCCGGTCGCGGCGAGGTGGTCGAGGACGAGGGCCGTGCCCGCGGTGTTGTCGACGGCGACCGAGTCGGCGAGGCCGGTGCCGCAGCCGCGGTCCATGAGGACGAGCGGGACCCGTTCGGCCGCGGCGGCCACGGCGGTACGGCTGCGCCGCTCGTGCGCCGGGATGACGAGGAGGGCGTCGACGCGGCGGGCGAGCAGGTCGGCGATGTGCTCGGCCTCGGCCTTCGGGTCGTCGTCGCAGTCGGCGAGCAGGACGGCACGGCCGTCGGCGTGCAGGGCGTGGGTCAGCTCGCGGACCAGGGCCGGGTAGAAGGGGTTGGTGATCTGCGGCAGGACCAGGCCGACGGTGCCGGTGGCGCGGCTGCGGAGCGCGCGGGCGGCGTGGTTGGGGCGGTAGCCGAGGCGTTCGGCGGCGGCGCGGACGCGTGCGGCGGTCTCGGCGCCGACGGGGCGGGTGCCGGCCAGGACGCGGGAGACCGTGGCGACGGAACAGCCCGAGGCCCGGGCCACGTCGCGCAGCGTCGCGTCGGTCACGCCCGGCTCCGTCCGTTCGTCCAGCAGGTTCCGGAAAACGTTATCAGCCGTTCAGCGCTGTCTCCGCTGTCTCGCTTTGACAGAATTCGGACCCCTGGCCATCCTCCCCGGAGAACGTTTTCCGCCGGTGGACAAAGAGGTTCCGCGATGCCCCGAAAGATCATCCTCGACTGCGACCCCGGGCACGACGACGCCATCGCCCTGCTGCTCGCGCACGGCAACCCGGACGTCGAGCTCGTCGCCGTCACCACCGTCGTCGGCAACCAGACCCTGGAGAAGGTCACCCGCAACGCCCTCTCGGTGGCCCGCATCGCGAACATCACCGGCGTGCCGTTCGCCGCCGGCTGCCCCCGTCCGCTGGTCCGCGCGGTGGAGACGGCGCCGGACATCCACGGCGAGTCCGGCATCGACGGCCCGGTGATGCCGGAGCCGACGCTCGCACTCGACGAGCGGCACGCCGTGGACCTCATCATCGACACGGTGATGAGCCACGAGCCCGGCGAGATCACCCTCGTACCGACCGCGGGCCTCACCAACATCGCGCTCGCCGTGCGCAAGGAGCCGCGGATCGCGGAGCGGGTGCGCGAGGTCGTCCTGATGGGCGGCGGCTTCCACCAGGGCAACTGGAGCCCGGTCGCCGAGTTCAACATCAAGATCGACCCGGAGGCGGCGCACATCGTCTTCAACGAGCGCTGGCCCGTGACGATGGTCGGCCTCGACCTCACCCACCAGGCCCTGGCCACGCCCGAGGTGGTCGAGCGGATCGCGAAGGTCGGCACGAAGCCCGCCGTGTTCGTGACCGAACTCCTGGACTTCTTCGGCGCGATGTACCTGGAGGCGCAGGGCTTCACCGCGCCGCCGGTGCACGACCCGTGCGCGGTCGCGTACGTCATCGACCCGGACGTGATGACGGTCCGCAAGGCGCCCGTCGACATCGAGCTGACCGGTTCGCTCACGCTCGGCATGACGGTCACGGACTTCCGCGCCCCGGCCCCGGCCGACTGCCGTACGCAGGTCGCCGTGGACCTGGACCACCAGCGGTTCTGGGACCTGGTCGTGGACGCCCTGCAGCGGATCGGCGAGGTGGACGCGTGAACTCCCCCGCCACGAGCCCCACTTCGGACGAGACGCCCGGCCGGAACGGGAGCGGCCGCCGCATCGCCGTACTGATGACGGCCCTGCTCGCGGCGTGCTTCGCGTTCCAGCTGAACGCGAGCATGCTCAGCCCGGCCCTGAAGAACGTCGAGGAGTCGCTGGGCGCGACCGCGGCCGAGGTCGGTCTGACGCAGACCGCGTTCTTCACGTCGGCGGCACTGTTCTCCCTCTTCCTGCCGCGCCTCGGCGACCTCGTGGGCCGCCGCAAGGTGCTCACCGGGATGATGGCGCTGATGGTCGTCGGCTGCGTGATCGCGGCGCTCGCGACGAACGTGCCGCTGCTGTTCGCCGGCCGGGTCGTGCAGGGCGTGTCCGGGCCGACGGTGCCGCTCTGCCTGATCATGCTCCGTCACGAGGTGCACGACCCGAAGCGGTACGGGCTGCTGCTCGGCGTCGTCACCGCCGTCAACGGCGGCATCGCGGGCGTCGACTCGATCGCGGGCGGCTGGCTCGCCGACCACTTCGGCTTCCAGTCGGTGTTCTGGGCGATGGCCGTCGTCGCCGCGCTCGCCGCGCTGCTCGTCGCCACGCTCACCCCGGAGTCGGTGGCGTCCCGCGCCGACGTCGACGTGCCGCGGATGGACTGGCCCGGCGTCGCCCTGCTCGTCGTGTCGGTCGGCGCGGCCCTGATCGCCCTCAACGAGGCGGGCAAGCTGGCCGCGGCCAACTGGGGCCTCGTGGCAGGGCTGTTCGCGCTCTCGGCGCTCGCCTTCGCGCTGTTCTGGCGTACGGAGAACCGCAGCCCGCACCCGCTGGTCGCCACCCGGCACCTGCGGCGGCGCTCCACGTGGGCGCTGCTCCTGACCACGGTCCTGACCATGACCGGTGTGTTCGCCGTGATGAACGGCCTGATCCCGGCGTTCGCGCAGGACGCCGACGCGGGCCTCGGCATGACCGCGGAGGCCTCGGCGTGGTGGACGCTCACGCCGTACGCGCTCGCCGGCCTCGCGATGGGCCCGCTCGCCGGGCGGCTCGCCGCGACGTACGGGTACGGGCGGATCCTGCGGATCGGGCTGATCGGGGCCGCGGCGATGGTGGGCCTGATGATCGTCACGCTGCAGGGCGAGTCGCGGGCGCTGCTTCTGGCCTCGTCGATCCTGATCGGCGTCACGTACGCGGGCATCGGCAACATCGTCCTGAACGGCCTCGGGATCGTGCTCTCCCCGCGTGCGAACCCGGGCTTCCTGCCGGGTCTGAACGCGGGGGCGTTCAACCTGGGCGCGGGGTTGAGCTTCGCGGTCCTGTACGCGGTCCAGACGGCGTTCCAGCCGGACGATCCCGCCTCGCCGGCGGGCTACACGGCCGGGATGCTCGCCGGAGTAGCCCTCCTCGCGGCGGCGTTCGCGACGTCGTTCCTGATCCCGAAGCCGGTGGAGGCGGAGGAGTCCTGACCACTCCCGGCTCGGGGGCTCCGCCCCCGAACCCCGGCTCCTCAATCGCCGGAGAGGCTCCCATCTTCGACCGACCCGCCGTGGGTGGGCACAGCGGCCGGAGGGATGTCGTGCCCCGACAGGGGCGCGGGGAACTGCGCGAGCGGCCACGACGGCGCCGCAGGCTTTCGGGAAGGGGCGGGGAGGGGAAAAGATCGAGCCCGAAGGGTGAGGCAAGGGGCCAGGGCGGAAGGCCCGGCAGCAGGTGCGGAGCAAGGGGGACGGGCCAGGGCCCGTGAGGAACGTCCGCGTTCAGGGAGGGGTCCGGGTGTCGGGGGTCGACAGGCCCTCGCCCCGCTCGTCGCTCAACGCGATCCGCCGCAACATCTCCAGCACCCGATCCCGCGACTCGTCCGCGGCATCGATCGCCTCGACGCAGCTCCAGTAGTGCTCCTCCCCCTCGGCCGAGCAGCACACCCCGACCAGCGCGATGCCCACTTCCCCGAGCAGCCCGCCGAGCCCGGTCAGCGTGGCCCTCGGGTCGCTGATCTCGGTGAGGTGGGCCGCGCGTATCGCCGCCGTACCGGGGTGGGCGGCCGCGAGGGCACCGCAGCCGCGGCCGCTGACCTCGCTCAGGGCGAGCCCTTCGCCGCGCAGGGGCGGCGGTCCGCCCACCGCGAGGCGGCTGCCGATCGCCTGGGCGAGCGCCTCTGCCTGCCAGGCCTCCGTCATGAGGGACGCCGCGTCGTGGCCGCGGGCGAGCGCCCCTCTGGTCTCCCTGATGAGTTGCACCGCGTCCATCTGCCGTCCCCGTTCCGCCGTGGCGCGTGACCGCCCGCCTGCTCGAACTGCCGCTCCCCGCAAGTCCGTTGGACCGGATCGTACGGATGCGTACCGACAGTCGATCAGTCAGCTTCCATCACACTCTTCCAGTCCACTACCCAGAGTGAAGGTAATCAGACCAAAAGACCAGGGGAATACGGAAATCTCTGGACAGAAACTCGAATCCAGCGCTGTCGATCACTCCGCAGAGTGACGACGAGGGATCTTCGGCTCGGCCGAACCCACCGGAAAACGCTGCTCGTTGCGCTCGATCTTCGCGGCCAGCGCGGCCAGCGCGTCGATCCCGAGCACTTCGCAGAGCTGCAGCAGATACGCGAGGACGTCGGCCACCTCGTCGGTCACGCGGTGGGCGTACTCGGTGTCGTCCATGACGTTCGCCGACTGCTCGGGCGTCAACCACTGGAAGATCTCGACGAGTTCGGCGGCCTCCACGCTGAGCGCCGACGCCAGGTTCTTCGGGGTGTGGTACTGCTGCCAGTCGCGCGCCGCGGCGAACTCCGCGAGCCTGCGCTGCAATTGCTTCACGTCCAGGTCAGTCACGTCTCAGGTCTACCACCTCCACCCCGTCGACCCCGCACGCCCAGGAGGCGTCGCTCACGGCCCCGAGGAGCCGTACGTCCGCCCGCCCGTCCCCTCGTACGCCCGCTCGTACGCCCCCGGCGCGCGCGGCGAGTTCCGTGAGGCGGCGGGACTGGGCGGGGTCGAGGGCGCGGGCGAAGCCGTCGGCGAGGACGGTGAGGGGCGCCTCCGGGTGCGGCTCCCCGGGAGGCGCGGGGGCGAGGACGCCGCGCCCGGCGACGAGGACCAGGGCGAGGCCCAGGAACCTCAACTCGCCGTCGCCGAGCCGTGCGAGGGGCGTCGCGGGGCGGCCGGGCCCGCGGTCCAGTACGCCGCGCACCGTGCCGTCGCCGAGCACCTCCAGGACCACGTCGGCGACCGGTCCCGCGCAGCCGGGCCCGACGGCGGCCACGAGCGCCGCGTGCCGGGCCCCGCACTCGGCGCGGGTGCGCCGCAGCACCTCCGCGAGGTTGTCGCACCCGGACCGCAGCACGCCGTCGCCGACCGGGGCCGCGGCCCGCATCCGCTCGGGCAGCGGGTCGCAGGGGAAGACGGAGCGCAGGGCGACGACGACCTGCTCTGCGGCCTCGAGCACCCGGCGCTGCGCCGCCGTACTGCCCGCGACGCGCAGCGGGACGAGAGCCGTGCCGAGGCGGTCGTCGGGGAGCGGGGCGCGGATCACGGCGCTGTTGCCGGCGGTGTGCCAGGCGGCCTGCACGACGTGGGTGGAGGGGTCGCGCAGCGCGGTCTCGAAGAGCACGCCCCACGGCGCGGTCAGCCGCTCGCCGACGACCCGCAGATCGGGTTCGGCCTGTACGGCGAGGTCCAGGCGTACGGGTCCCGCGGGGCCGTCGGTCGTGCAGCCGATGCGGAATCCGCGGCGCCGCTGCCGGTCTGGGCGGGCGCGTTCCGGTACGCAGGCGGCGGCGTCGGGGAACGCCTCGTACACGCTGCGGCCGCGGCCGAGCCGGGCGAGGGCCTCGTACGCCTCCAGAGCGCTGGACTTGCCGCTGCCGCTGGGGCCTTGGAGGAGCGTGACGGGGGCGAGCGGGAGCGCGAGCCCGCGGTGCGCGCGGAAGGCGGAGAGCCGCAGTTCGGTGAGGGCAGGGCGGCGTTCCCGGCCGAGATCGGGGGCGGGTGCGAGTTCGGGTTCGGGTTCGGGTTCGTGGGGGTCGGCCTCGTCCTCGGCCGGTTCGCGCTCGGGGAGCACAGTCATGGCGGGGACGGTACGCAGGGCCGCTCGTGCGGAACCGTTCCGTCCGGAGACGGTTCGCACGAAAGGGGCAGGCGCGGCTCGTACCGGCGCGGAGCGGCTGGTTCCGTCAGCCTCGGGGGGCCGTCGCGCCCTCCTCGGCGGAGCCCTGCACGTCCGTGCCGGGCGGGGTGAGGAGGAAGACGTTCCGGTCGACGCGGTGCATGCCGCTGCCGAGGCCCATGACCACGCCGCTGCTGAAGTCCAGTACGCGCTTGGCGACTTCGCTCTCCGCGCCGGACAGGTCGAGCAGCACCGGGATCTCGGCCATCAGGGTCTCGGCGACCTCGCGGGCGTCCGCGAAGACGTTGACCCGGTGGACGACGAACTGGCGCCGGTTGTCGGGCTGCGCCTCCGGCATGGCCCGGTGGCCAGGCCAGGACGGCCACTCGTTGCTGCTGCGCAGCGGCACGACCTGGGCGAGCCCCTCCCACTGTTCATCAGTGGCGTCGTGGCCGTAGCTGTTCACTGCCCCACCCCGTCCGGGCTCGCACTCGTTGTCTGTACCGGCCAATTCTTACGCCAACTCACCCGTTCGGCCCAACTGCGACACGGATGGGGCGGCGTGCGGTCGGGCTGCGCGTCATTTCGGCCTTCCCGCCGTCGTGGTTGCTCGCGCCCCGCGGCGGAGCCGCTGATGTCACAGCCCCGCACCCCTAACGGGGCCCTTTGTCCGCACCGCCCTGCACATGTCGTGCCCGCAACGCCGCCTCGATCGCGAAGCGGTGGGTCGGGTCGTCGAGTTGGCCCGGGAACAGGGTCGTCAGGGTGCGGAGGCGGTAGCGGACCGTCTGGGCGTGGACGCCCAGGGTCTCGCCCACCTGTTCCGCCGTGCCGCGGGTCGTGAGCCACGCGTGCAGCGTCTCCGCGAGGCGGGCGCGGCGGGTGCCCGACGCCTGGTCGAGCGGGGCGAGTTCGCGTGCGGCGAGCTCCGCGACGAGCGCCGGGTCGGACAGCAGCCACAGGGTGAGCAGGTGGTCGGCGCAGTCCAGGTACCGGGCGGAGGGCACCGCGCCCTCGTCGACGAGCTGCAGCAACTGCCGTGCCCAGCGCAGCGAGTCGGCCGCCTGCGCGGTCGGCACGGTGAGCCCGACGACCAGCGGGACGGCGGCGGCGACCACGTCGAGGGCGGCCTGCCGTTCGGCGGTGAACGGGCCGGGCAGGAGGAGGTGGGGCTGCGGGGCGCCGAGGTCGGCGAGGACGTCGGGCGCGAGGCCCGCGCTCACCTGTTCGGGGACGGGGTCCCGCAGGGCGACGAGCGTGACTCGGTCGGGCAGCGGCCAGCCGCCCTGCTCGCAGAGTTCGCCAATGGTCGAGTGGGTGAGCGGCGTGCCGGCGAGCAGCAGGTGCAGGAGCCGTCTTCGGTGCACGTCGGCGGGCGAGCCGACCCGGGCGAGGGCCTCCGTGTAGCCCTCGCGGGAGAGCGCCGCCAGCTCGTCGACGTAGGTGAACAGCGCGTCGGCGAAGGTGAGGAGGAGTGTCGGGGAGAGGTCGTAGCGGTGGCCCACGGACTTGGCGCGGCGCAGGGCGACGCGGGCGCCGAGCCGGTAGGCGCCCTGGAGGGTTTCGATGTCGCGGCCCTCGTACGCCTCGACGCGGCCGAAGGTGCGCAGGATCTCGTCGCGGGCCGCGGTGGACGACGTGGGGTCGGCGATGCGGTCCACGAACGCGGTGAGGCTGCGCTCCACGCCGAGCCGGATCGAGCCGGCGTTGGGCCCGTTGAGGAGTTGCGCGTACTCGGGGAAGGCGCGGATGACGTCGACACCGATCTCGTGGACGAGACTGGGCAGTTCGGGCCGCATGATGGCCGCGAACTCCCTGGGCAGGTGCCCCATGGAATCGTCCACGTCCGACGACTGAGCTGGCAGGGACATGATCCGGTCCTTGCTGTCAGGGCTCCCGGTGGGGGGACACGGCCCACGGGGGCGGCTGGGTGGCCCCCTCGTACGCCGTCAGGTGCGAACCGATGGCTACGTCCTGACGCTAGAGCACCGGGTGTGTGGTGTACACCACAGTTCCTGGAGATGGCTGTAATGCGCAGGTTCCCGAAGGCCGGGGCGGGGCGCGTCAGTCGGGGGGCAGGGTCAGGCTCGGCAGGGGCGGTACGACGGCGGGGCAGCCGGGCCTGCCGACGCCCGCGGGCGAGCAGACCTGGGCCTGGTTCATGGCGATGCTGTTGCCGGGTCCGCTGATGGCCGCGGTGAACAGGGCGTCCAGGTCCTCGCCCGCGGAGCCGCAGCCGGAGAAGCGGGGGATGTCGACCTTCGCGGTGAGCAGGCCGCCCTGGAGGACGTTCTTGTAGCTGCCCGTTCCGCCCGGGCCGAAGGAGCCGCGCAGGGTGACGCGGTAGGGCTTGGCTGTGCCGCACTTCGAGCCGACGTCAAGGGGTGTTCCGTTCACTTTCACGTCATGGATGCGCAGCCGCTGCTCGAAGCTCGCGAAGGCGTAGTTCTGGCTGCTGGGCGGGGAACCGACCGTTCCGGTGCCGATGCTGATGGGTCCGGTCTCGAATCGGACCTTCGCGGTGACCGGGGTGAAGCCGAAGGCGAGGAACGCGGTCTCGGCGTCCGGGAGTTCGAGCGTGCCGAGCGAGCCGAAGCTGGTGTAGAGCGGCTTGCCGACGGACGTCACGATCCGCTTGTTGGCCCAGATGTTCATGAGCGCGGGCTCCCGCCCCGGATCGTTGATGATCATCGACCCGTCGAGCTTGCGCACGGTGCCGAAGCCCACGGCGTACGCGCACACCGGGGCCTGGGAGCCGACCGGCGGGCGCAAGACCGTGCCGGGGAGCGGAGGCGGCGCGTCCGTGAGGTCGACCTCGCCCTCGGGCCACTCGTCGGGGCAGCCGTCGACGGGAGCGGCCGCCTTTCCTCGCCCGCCCACGTCGATCCCGGCACCGGGCTCGTCGGGGTTCGGCTCCTCCCCCGGCTCTTCCGTGCCGGGGCCGCCCGGGCCGCCGTCGCCCGGGCCGGGTCGTGCCGTCACCTCGGCGAGCAGCCCGTCCTGCCCTTCGGCGAGGGCGCAGGTGAGGGTGACGGATCCGGCCCCGTCCCCGGCACCGGCGTCCCCCGACGGGCCGACGGCCAGGGCGAGTTCACCCGCCGTGAAGGCGACCTCGCCCGGTGCGCCGACCGTCACGGACGGCACCTGCCCGGTGTGGTCGAGCCGCAGCTCCCCGCCCTCGGCCGGCACGGGGGTGGCGTCAGGGGTGGTCAGCGGCGCCCAACTCGTCTGCGCGCTCTCGTCGTTCTGCCGGACGCGCACGGCGAGCGCGGCTTCCCCGGTCACCGCCGTCGTGCCCTCGGGAAGGAGAGGCTCCAGCTCGTCGTACGGGAGGGTCGCGCTCAGGTCGACCGGGCCCGGCGCGATCGGCTCGCCCGGGTCGACGGCGGCGGGCGCCCGTGTGCCCACCTCGACCGTCGCCCGCGTGCTCCCCGACGGCGCGCCCTCGGGGAGGGGGCAGTCGTAGGCGAGGGCGACCGGGGGGCGGGCCTCGTCGGCGCGCGAGCCGGCGCCGGAGGCGAGCCCGGCGACCAGGACGGTCGCGGCGACGACCGACAACCGCCGGGCGCGCAGGGCGCGTCGGGGCCGGACGGGGCTGCTCGGCCTCGTCGCCCTCCCTGGTTGCGGGCTCATCGCGGTCCGCCTTTCGCCGTCGGAGCGGGGTGGTCGTGGGGGCGTACGGCTCGGCGTGCACAGCACGGAGCGGGTGCACGGCTCGGGCGTACGGCTCGGGTCCGCCGCCGGGCGCGGGCCCGGCGGCGGAGGGGCGGGCCTGCGGCCCGGTCGTGCGGGTGGGTCACGGCGAGGTGATCTCCTGCGGGGAGTTCAGGACGTAGTCGCCCACGAAGTCCGCGTGGTCGCCGGGATTGATCAGGCCGAGGCAGTTGGCGTCGTCCTCGGCGGCGAGGGTGCCGCCGCCGGTGACGTGCAGGGTGTCGGTGCTGTTCTGGAACCAGCCGCCGACGCTGCCCGAGAACGTCGCCGTGCAGGAGAAGCCCTCGATACGGGCCCGGATGCCGGTGATCGTGCCGTCGGCGCGGTCGGTGCCGCTCATGCCCGTGACGTTGATCTTCCACGGGAGGCTGGCCGCGTCCGGGGTGACCTGGAAGTCGATGCCGCCCACCTGGCAGCCCTCGAACGTGATGCCGTCGATGTCGCCGATGCCCTCGCCGGCGAGACCCGAGCCGCTCTTCAGGGTGCCCGTGGCCGTCGAACTGGTGCATTCCAGAACGGCGTTGGGCACGGTCAGGGTCGGCGCGGTGGCCGTGCCGGTGAAGGCGCCGCCGGGCGTGACGGTGTACGTGGCCTGCGCGGTGGCCGAGGCCGAGGTGACGGTCATGCCGAGCGCCGCGGCGAACGCGGCAGCCGCGACAGCGGTGTTTCTGGCGATCTTGCGCACGGTGATTCCTCCATGGGGTGTCGTACGGGGCCGTACGGGACGTACGGGAGAGAGGTCGTACGGAGAGAGGTCGCCGGCCGGCGGCGGACAGGCCTGCCGAAACGCGACGTTACGAGCAAGTAACCGGGCACCGCAATGCCAGAAGGCCAAATTCCGGGGCGTCCGGAGAAATCGTCGAATTGTTTGTCGGCGGTGACGCAGTGCGCCGTTCCTGGCTTGTCAGCGGGTGAGTGAATTTCCGGAGCGTCGCGCGAACACTCACCAAGTGAGCATCCAGGAAAGGGATTTGCTCACTGCGCGACAAACAGCCGAGTAATGTAATAACCGTCAGCAAGGCCATTGCCGTAGCCGGTTTCCCGTGAGTAACGTCGCGATTCGCGTGCACCGACCCCGAGTTCGGTCCGCTCCCCCTCGACTGCGAAGGGAATTCCGCCATGCCTTCTCTCAGACGCGCTCCGTCCCGGGCCGCGCGCGCCGCCGCCGCGGCCGCCGCCTCGACCGCGCTCGCGCTGCTCGCCGCCGCGCCGCCCGCGACGGCCACGACGCCCGCAGGGTCCGCAGGGGCCACGGGGGCCGCGTCGGAAGCCGCCGAGGACGTGCAACTCAACGGCGAGTGGGGCCCGTTCACCCGCTGCCCCGTGGACGACCCGGCGATGCTCGCCGCCGACGGCGCCACCGACACGGCCCTGTGCATCGCGTCCCGCTCCGCCTCCGGCAGCATCAAGATCGGCAACCAGACCGTGCCGACCGGCGCGACCGACCTCCAGGCCGGCGTCGTCACCCACCCCGGCGCGACGTCCACGGTGGTGCCGCCCGCCGGGGGTGCGCTCGTCGCCGACCCGGCCCAACTGCCGGGCGGACTGCTCGGGTTGATGTGCCCGAGCGACATCCCGCTGGTCAGCGACATCTGCCGGCAGCTCACCGACGGCAGGCTCAACCGGGTCACGGCCACCGTGGAGTCCGTCGGCCGCCCCACCGACTTCAACCTGCTCGCCGGAGTGGTCGCGGGCCGGCCGATCCTGACGGTGCCGGTGCGGATCAAGCTGGACAACCCGTTCCTCGGCGACCGCTGCTACATCGGGTCCGCGTCCGAGCCGATCCTGCTCCGGCCGCAGAACGCCACCGCCCCCACCGTGCGCACCGCCCGCTTCGCCGGCGACGGCACCGCCGACCCGGCCGGGCCCCTCAACCGCCTCTCGGCGAGCGGCGCCGACCAGCAGGACACGACGTACGCGGTGCCCGGCGCGAGCGGCTGCGGACTGCTCGGCACCCTCGACTGGGCCGTGAACCTCAAGACCGGCCTGCCGGCCGCCGCGGGCGCCAACGCGGTCCGCCTGGACAGCGCTTCCACCTCCGTCGCCGCCTTCGCCGCACCCGGCAGCGTCGCGCCCGAGCAGGGGCGGCTCCTCTCCCGGTACTGGCACTCGGCCGTGCGCTGAGAAACGCGACCCGGGCGGCTTCCGCACAAAGGAGGTGAGACGAGTTGGGAATCGAAGTGAAGGTCGAGGGGCTGACGAAGTCCTTCGGCAGCCAGAAGATCTGGCAGGACGTCACCCTGACCCTTCCGGCCGGTGAGGTGAGCGTGCTGCTCGGGCCTTCCGGGACGGGAAAGACCGTATTTCTGAAATCGCTGATCGGATTGCTGCGGCCCGAGCAGGGGCGGGTCCTCATCGACGGCGTCGACATGGTGAACAGCCGCGAGCGGGACATCATGGAGACCCGGAAATTGTTCGGCCTGATGTTCCAGGACGGCGCCTTGTTCGGCTCCATGTCCCTCTTCGACAACATCGCCTTTCCGCTGCGCGAGCACACCCGCAAGAAGGAGTCGGAGATCCGCCGGATCGTCATGGAGCGGATCGAGGTCGTCGGCCTCCTCGGCGCCGAGGGAAAGCTGCCCGGCGAGATCAGCGGCGGTATGCGCAAACGCGCCGGGCTGGCCCGCGCCCTCGTCCTCGACCCGCAGATCATCCTGTGCGACGAGCCGGACTCGGGCCTCGACCCGGTGCGTACGGCGTACCTCTCCCAACTGCTCATCGACCTGAACACGCAGATCGACGCGACGATGCTGATCGTCACCCACAACCTGGACATCGCGGCGACCGTGCCGGACAACATGGGGATGCTGTACCGCCGCGGCCTCGTCACGTTCGGCCCCCGCGAGGCGCTGCTGACCAGCGAGGACCCGGTGATCGCGCAGTTCCTCACGGCCAGCAGGCACGGCCCGATCGGCATGTCGGAGGAGAAGGACGCCGCGACGCTCGCCGCCGAGGCCGCCGACTCCCCGCAGAGCGCGCGGAGTTCGGCCCGGTCGCTGGTGCCGCAGCTCGCCCCCTCCCCCGGGCTCGGGCCGCGCGCCGCCGTCGCCCGGCGCCGGGAGCGGGTGCTCGGCATGCTCGACGACCTGCCGCCCGCGGCCCGCGCCGCCATCGAGGAGTCGTACGCCCTCGAAGCGACCGCCGTCCTGCCCGGCGCGGGCGGTGCGCGGTGAGCGGGGAGCGGGCGGGCCGGTCCGCGGTCGTCGCGCCGTTGCGGCAGACCGGGCAGTTGTTCGCGCTCGGGCTCGCGGTGGCGCGGGCGGTGTTCCGGCGGCCGTTCCAGTTCCGGGAGTTCGTGGAGCAGTTCTGGTTCATCGCCGGGGTGACGATCCTGCCGGCCGCGCTGGTGTCCATCCCGTTCGGCGCGGTCATCGCCCTCCAAGTCGGCTCGCTCACCCAGCAGTTGGGGGCGCAGTCGTTCACGGGCGGGGCGAGTGTGCTGGCGGTGATCCAGCAGGCGAGCCCGCTGATCGTGGCGCTGCTCATCGCGGGCGCGGGCGGCTCGGCGATCTGCGCGGACCTCGGCTCGCGCAAGATCCGCGAGGAGCTGGACGCGATGACGGTCATGGGGGTGTCGCCGGTGCAGCGGCTCGTCGTGCCCCGGGTGCTCGCCACGATGTCGGTGGCGGTGCTGCTCAACGGCATGGTGTCGGTGGTCGGGACGCTCGGCGGGTACTTCTTCAACATCGTGCTTCAGGGCGGCACCCCGGGCGCGTACCTGCAGAGCTTCTCGGCGCTCGCGCAGCTGCCCGACCTGTACGTCAGCGAACTCAAGGCGCTGGTCTTCGGGTTCATCGCGGGCATCGTCGCCGCGTACCGGGGCCTCCATCCGCGGGGCGGGCCGAAGGGCGTGGGGGACGCGGTCAACCAGTCCGTGGTGATCACGTTCATCCTGCTGTTCCTCGTCAACATGATCATGACCGGCATCCACCTCCAGATCGTTCCGCCGAAGGGAGGCTGAGCCGCCATGTCCTCACTCGCGACGGGAACACTCGCCTGGCTCGACCGCTGCGGCGACCAACTCCTGTTCTACGTACGCGCGTTGGCGTGGATCCCGCGGACCCTGCACCGGTACGTGCGGGAGGTGCAGCGGCTGCTCGCCGAGGTGGCGTTCGGGTCCGGCGGGCTCGGGGTGATCGGCGGGACGATCGGCGTGATGGTCGCGATGACCGCGGCCACGGGCACGGTCGTCGGCCTGCAGGGGTACGCGGCCCTGGACCAGATCGGCACGGCCGCGTTCACCGGCTTCGTCTCGGCGTACTTCAACACCCGCGAGATCGCCCCGCTGGTCGCCGGGCTCGCCCTGTCGGCGACCGTCGGCGCGGGGTTCACGGCGCAGCTCGGGGCGATGCGGATCAACGAGGAGGTCGACGCGCTCGAAGGGATGGGAGTGCGTTCGCTGCCGTATCTCGTGACGACCCGGATCATCGCGGGCGTCGTCGCGATCGTGCCGCTGTACGCGATCGGGCTGCTGTCGTCGTACTTCGCGTCGCGCCTGGTCACGGTGGTGTTCAACGGGCAGTCGCAGGGTACGTACGACCACTACTTCGGGCTGTTCCTGTCGCCCACGGACGTGCTGCTGTCCGTCCTGAAGGTGCTGGTGTTCAGCGTGCTCGTGATCCTCGCGCACTGCTACCACGGCTATCGCGCGAGCGGCGGCCCCGCCGGGGTCGGGGTGGCGGTGGGGCGGTCGGTGCGGAACGCGATCGTGCTGATCTCCGTGACCGACTTCTTCCTGTCGCTGGCCCTGTGGGGCGCGACCACGACCGTGAAGGTGGCGGGCTGACATGCGCGGGGGTACGCGGACGCTGCGCCGCCGGCTCGCCGGACTCGTGTTCCTGCTGGTCCCGGTCCTGCTGATCCGCCTTGCCGTGGCCGTCTACGAGAAGGACTTCACGGCCTCGGACGAGGTGGTCGTCGAGACCGGCGACGTCGGCAACGAGATGCATCTGGGCGCCGAGGTGAAGCTCCGCGGCGTCGTCCTCGGCGAGGTGCGCAGGATCGAGGCCACCGGCGACGGCGCCCGCCTCGTCCTCGCCCTCGAACCCGGGTCCCTGGCCCATGTGCCCGAGGACGTGCGTGCGCAGATGCTGCCGACCACGCTGTTCGGCGAGCGGTTCGTGGCGCTCGTGCCGCCCGCCCGGTCCGGTGGGTCCGGCACGCTGCGGGCGGGGGCGGTGATTCCGCAGGACCGGTCGGCGAACGCGGTCGAGCTGCAGGAGGTCCTCGACGACGTGCTGCCGATGCTCACCGCCGTGCAGCCGCAGAAGCTGTCCGCCACCCTGTCCGCGGTCTCCCGCGCCCTGGAGGGACGCGGCGACACGCTCGGCGCGACGCTCACCCGCCTCGACGCCCACCTGAAGAGGTTCAACCCCCAACTGCCCACGCTCAACGAGGACTTGAAGCAGCTCGTCAAGGTCTCGCACCTGTACGCGGACGCCGCGCCCGGCATCCTCGACGCGCTCCGCGACTTCACCGTCACGAGCGGCACCCTCGCCGAGAAGGAGAGCGAACTCGGCACGGCGTACGGGGCGACCACCGCGCTCGCGCAGGACCTGGACGCGTTCCTGCGCGCCCACCGCCCCAACATCATCCGCCTGGCCGCCACGTCCCGGCCGACCCTGGAGTTGCTCGCCGAGTACGCCCCGTCCTTCCCGTGCACGCTGCGCACCCTCGCCGAGTTCGTGCCGCGCATGGACCGCGTCCTCGGCAAGGGCACGGGGAAGCCGGGCCTGCACGTCGACGTGACGACGGTCCGCTCGCGGGGTGCGTACGTGCCGGGCCGGGACGCCCCCGCGTACACCTCGGGCGGCGGGCCGCGCTGCTATCCGGTGCCGTACCTCGGCGTGCCGGCCGCCGCCCCCGGGGCCGCGGCCGGGTCCGCCGGGCAGAGCCTCGGGCCCGCCAACTCACCGCAGGAGAACGCCCTGGTGAACGAGTTGCTCGCGCCGTCGGCGAAGACCGCGCCCGACCGGCTGCCCGACTGGTCGAGCCTGCTCGCGGGGCCGCTGTACCGGGGCACGGAGGTGAGGCTCAAGTGACCGCCGAGGATCACGTGGACGTCGAATCCCAAGTCCCGGACAACGGGCCCGAGTTCGGGCATGTACGGCGGCGTTCGCTCGTCGGGCCGCTGGTCAAGTCGCTGGTGTTCGTCGTCGTCACGGCGCTCGCGACCACCGTCCTCGGCCTCGGCGTCGCGGGCAGCGGCCCGGCCTCCGGCGCCACCGCGTACCGCGCGCTGTTCACCGACGTCACGGGCCTGACCGAGGGCGACGACGTCCGGATATCCGGGGTGCGGGTCGGCGAGGTGACGGACGTGCGCGTGGTGGAGCGGCGCACCGCCCGCGTCACGTTCACCGTCGAGCGGGGCCGGGCCCTGCCGGGGACGACGACGGCGGCGGTGAAGTACCTCGACATGGTGGGCCGCCGCTATGTGGCGCTCGGCCGCGGCGCCGGGACCGCGGGCTCCGCGATGGCGCCGGGCGAGACGATCCCGCTGGGCCGCACCACTCCGGCGCTCGATCTGACGTTGCTGTTCAACGGGTTCAAGCCGCTGTTCGAGGGCCTGTCGCCGAAGGACGTCAACGAGCTCGCCGGGTCCGTCGTGCAGGTCCTGCAGGGCGAGGGCGGCACGGTGGACAGCCTGATCGAGCACATCGGCTCGCTGTCGACGACGGTGGCCGCGAAGGACGAGGTGATCGGCGAGGTCGTCGGCAACCTCACCGACGTACTGGACACGATCAACGACCGCGAGGACCGGTTCGACGACCTCGTGACCACGCTGCGCAAGCTCGTCGCCGGGTTCAACGACGACCGCAAGCCGCTCGGCGACGCCGTCGAGGCGATCGGCGACCTGTCCACGACGACCGCCGGGTTCCTGAAGGACACGCGGGCGCCGCTGAAGGACGACATCCGTGAACTGGGCCGCCTCTCCCGGGAGTTGGACGAGGGCACGCCGCAGATCGAGAACTTCCTCGACAAGTCGCCCGCCAAGCTAACGGCCCTGTCCCGGCTGTCGTCGTACGGCTCGTGGTTCAACCTCTACCTCTGCGAGGCGAGGATCGGCGGGCTGTCCATGTCGGACGGGTCGCGGCCGCCGACCGGGATCGCCGTGACGGAAGCGAGGTGCCGCTGATGCGCCGCCCGTCCCTGAAGCAGTTCGCCCGGAAGTCCCCGAAGTCCTTCGCCCTGAAACCCGTGCAAGAACGCAACCCCGTCGCGGTCGCCGTGGTCGGGCTGCTCGTCCTCGTGCTGCTGGCGCTCGGGGCGTTCAACGCCGACCGGCTGCCACTGCTCGGCGGCGGCACCACGTACTCGGCGCACTTCAGCGAGGCCGCGGGCCTGGGCGGCGGGGACGAGGTGCGGATCGCCGGCGTGAAGGTCGGCCAGGTCGACGAGGTCGCGCTCGACGGGGCCAGGGTGCGGGTGACGTTCACCGTCGACGAGGGCACGTGGATCGGTGACCGCACCACGGCGGCCATCGCGATCAAGACGGTGCTCGGCGAGAAGTACGTGGCGCTCGACCCGGTCGGCTCGGCCCGCCAGGACCCCGGCGCCCGCATCCCGCTGGCCCGCACCACGTCCCCGTACGACGTGACCGAGGCGTTCCGGGATCTCAGCGGGACCATCGACGAGATCGACACGGCGCGGCTCGCGGAGAGCTTCGAGACGATCTCCGAGACCTTCGAGAACTCCCCGCCCGACGTGCGCGCGGCCGCTAAGGGCCTCTCCGACCTGTCCCGCACGGTCTCGAAACGCGACACCGAACTCGCCCGACTGCTCGCAGCGAGCAAGAAGTTGACGAAGAGCCTCAAGGACAAGCGGAGCAGCTTCGAGACGATCGTCGAGGACGGCGGGGAGCTCCTCGGCGAGCTGAAGGGCCGCCGCGCCGCGATCAAGGCGCTGCTCACCGGCAGCCGCGACCTCGGCCGCCAGCTCTCCGGCCTGGTCTCCGACAACGACAGGCAGCTCGGCCCGACCCTGAAGGCCCTCGACCGGGTCACCGCGGTCCTGGAGCGCAACCAGGGGAAGCTCGACCGCACCCTGTCACTCGTCGGCCCGTACTACCGGCTCATCGGCAACACCCTGGGCAGCGGCCGCTGGTTCGACAGCTATCTGTGCGGCGTCGTCCCGCGCGACTACCTGCCCGAGTCCTCGCTGCCCGAGCGCAGCTGCCGGCCCCCGAAGGACGGTTCGTACGACTCCAGGAAGGGAGGCGCGCGATGACCCGCCGCCGCCTGCTCGTCGTCGCCCTCGCCCTCGCCGTGCTCGCCGCGACCGCGCTGGTCGCGATCCGCGCCGCAGGGCCTCAAGTCACCCGCATCACCGCCTACTTCGACCGTGCCGTCGGCGTCTACGCCGGGTCCGACCTGCGCGTCCTCGGCGTCCGCGTCGGCGAGGTGGAGTCGGTGACACCGGAGCCGACACGGGTACGGGTGACGCTCGCCGTCGACGACGGGGTGAAGGTGCCGGTGGGCGCGCGGGCGGTCGCCGTGGCGCCGTCGATCGTCGCCGACCGGTACGTGCAGCTCACCCCCGCCTACACCGCGGGCCCGGCGCTGAAGGACGGGGCCCGGCTGCCCGTGTCCCGCACCAGCACGCCCGCCGAGATCGACGAGATCTACGACAGCGTCACCGAGTTGAGCCGCGCCCTCGGCCCCGGCGGCGCCAACGCCGAGGGCGCCCTGTCCCGGCTGCTCGACACCGGAGCGAAGAACCTGAAGGGCAACGGGGCGCTGATCGGCGACAGCGTCGAGCAGTTCGGGAAGGCCGCGAAGACCCTCAACGGCAGCAGCCGCGACCTGTTCACCACGCTGGCCCAACTCCAGGCGTTCACCACGATGTTGAAGGAGAAGGACGGCGACGTGCGCACCGCGCAGGAGAACCTCGCCGACGTCACCGGCTACTTCGCCGAGAACAAGGACGACCTCGCGGGCGCCCTGGAGGAGCTCGGCCGGGCGCTCGCGCAGGTGAAGAAGTTCGTCGAGGCCAACCGGGGCGCCCTGAAGAAGAACGTGTCCCGGCTCGTGCCGCTCACCCGCACCCTCGTCGACCAGCGCGCCTCCCTCGCCGAGGCCCTCGACACGGCGCCGCTCGCCGCCGGCAACGTGGTCTCCGCGTACGACCCGCGCACCCGCACCCTCGACGGCCGCGCCAATCTCAACGAGCTGAGCATGGGCGGGCCGCTGCTGCCGCTCCCGGCGACCGGGGGTGCGCGGTGACGTGGAGCCGCCGCCGGAGGGCGGTCGCCGGGGCCGGGGTCTCGCTCGCCGTGGTCGTGGCGTTCGCCCTGACGGTCGGCGGACTCGCCCCTCCCGTACCGGAGTTCGGCGGGGTGGAGGAGCTGCCGCTGCCCGGCGGCGCCGACCTCGGGGACCGTCCGTACACGATCAGCGCGGACATGCGGGACGTGCTGAGCCTCGTGCCGCACTCGGCGGTCAAGGTCAACGACGTGGCCGTGGGCCGGGTCACGGACGTCCGCCTCGCGCCGGGCGACAGCTGGACGGCCCGCGTCACGATGCGGGTCAACGGCGACGTGGACCTGCCCGCCGACGCCACGGCCCGGCTCGAACAGTCCAGCCTGCTCGGCGAGAAGTACGTCCAGCTCGTCGCGCCCCCGCGCGGCACGGGCACGCTGCGCGACGGCGACCGCATCCCGCTGTCCCGCACCGGCCGCAACACCGAGGTCGAGGAGGTGTTCGGGGCGCTCTCGCTGCTCCTGAACGGCGGCGGCCTCAACCAGCTGAAGACGATCACGAGCGAGCTGAACGCGGCGCTCGGCGGCCGGGAGCCGCAGGTCCGCTCGGCGCTGCGGCGCGTCGACGCGCTCGTCACCGACCTGGACGAGCACCGCGGCGACATCACGGCCGCGCTGGACGGCGTCAACCGCCTCGCGGCGACCCTCTCGCACCGCAAGAAGGACGTGGGGACCGTGCTGACCGACCTCTCCCCCGGGCTCAAGACCCTGGAGGAGCAGCGGGGTTCCCTGCTCGCGATGCTGCGCGCCCTCGACCGTCTGGAGGGCGTCGCCGTCGACACGATCGACCGCAGCAAGGACGACATGGTCGCCGACCTGAAGGCGATCGCCCCGACCCTGCGCGCCCTCGCCGACTCCGGCCAGGACCTGCCGGACTCGCTGCAGGTGCTGCTCACGTACCCGTTCACGGACGAGGTGCTGCGGGGCGTGAAGGGCGACTACCTCAACGTGTACCTGAACATGGCGGCGGCGCCGGGGACGGTGCTCGTGCCGCCGCTGCGGGAGGCGGGGGGCGGGGGGTCTTCCTCACCAGCCTCTGCGGCGTCCCTCCCGCTCCCCTCCGTCTCCCCGTCGGAAGGCGGTGCCCGGTGATCACGCTCGGGATCCGGCTGAAGAACCTCGCGTTCCTGGTGATCGCGGTGCTCGTCCTCACCCACCTCGGCATCCGGTACGCCGACCTGGGCCGCTTCGTCGGGGCCGCCGACTACTACACGGTGCGGGTCCAACTCCCGCGTACGGGCGGCCTGTTCCCGCACTCGAACGTCACGTACCGGGGTGTGTCCGTGGGGCGGGTCGGGCCGATCGGGCTGACCGCGGACGGAGTGGTCGCCGAGCTGCGCATCGACCGGTCGGCGCCGCCCGTGCCGGACGACGCCCGGGCGGTCGTGGCGAACCTGTCGGCGGTCGGCGAGCAGTACATCGACCTGCGGCCGGAGCGGGACGAGGGCCCGTACCTGGGCGAGGGCTCACGGATCGAGGCGTCCGCGACGCACGTGCCGCGCCCGGTGACCGACGTGCTGACCAGCGTGGACGACCTCACCACCTCGGTGCCCCTGGACGATCTGCGGACCGTCGTCGACGAGTTCGGCAAGGCCTTCGAGGGCCGCGGCGACGACCTGGAGCTGCTCCTCGACAACGGCACCGCGTTCGTGGACGCCGCCGACCGGGCCCTGCCCAGCACCACGAAACTCCTCGCGGACGGCGAGGTCGTGCTGCGCACCCAGGCCGAGGAGGGCAGGGCGATACGGGACTTCGCCTCGGGCGCCGAGGAACTGGCCGCCACCCTGAAGGGCTCGGACGCCGACCTGCGCCGCCTCGTCGCGACGGCACCGGAAGCCGCCACCCAGGTCAGCGGCCTGCTGCGGGACCTCGACCCGGAGCTCGGGGTGCTGCTCGCCAACCTCCTCACCACGTCCGAGCTGACCGTGACCCGGCAGCGTGGCACGGAGGAGCTGCTGGTGAAGCTGCCGGCGGCGGTCGCGGCCGGGGCGAGCGCGGTCGACGGGAAGCGGCTCGACCTCGGCATGGCGGTCACGTTCTTCCGGCCGCTGCCCTGCACGTCCGGCTACGGCGCCACCCGCTACCGGCTCGGCACCGACCTGTCCGCCGCCCCTCCCCTCAACCGCTCGGCCCGCTGCACGGCGGACCCGGCGACCGGCGTCAACGTGCGCGGCTCCGCCAACGCGCCCTCCGGAGGCGGCGTACCGGACCCGGCGAAGCCCGGCGCCCTGTCGCTGCCGACGGTGGCCGAGGACGGCGCCGACACCGCCCCGGCGGACGGCATGGCGGACCTGCTCGGCCTCGACTCCGGTTCCAGGGAGGGCAGATGAGCAGCACGCAGGACGAGCAGCCCACCGGCACTTCAGGGCGGCCCGACAGGTTCGGGCGGCTGCGGGCGCGGCTGCTGTGGGGCGTCGTGCTCGCCGCCGCGCTCGCAGTGTGCGCGGCGGGCGTCTGGTCGTACGCGCAGGCGCGGGGCGACGCGGACCTCGCGTACGGGCGGGCGCGCGACGCGGCGCTCGCGCAGGGGCGCGCGGCCGTCGGCACGCTCTCCTCGCTGGACGCGTCCACCGAACGCCGGGCCCGCGCGGGCGTGGAGCGCTGGCGGTCGGTCACCACGGGCCCACTGCGCGGCCGCCTCGCCGAGGAGTCGCCGAAGACCGGCACGACGGCGCGCGGTGTCGTCACGGACGCGGCGGTCACGGCGCTCGACGAGCGGGCGGGCACGGCGAAGCTCATCGCCACGGTCCGCGTGGAGACGCGGGCGGAGGGCGGCTCCCCGACGGAGGACCGCCGGCGCCTGGAGGCGGTCCTCGCCCGGGTGGGCGTCGGCGAGGGCGCCGGGGGCGGCACGTGGAAGGTCAAGTCGCTGAGCGCGGTACCGGTCACGGGGGCCGACCGTTCGGAGGATTCGGGGGGTTCGCAATGAGACGGATGGGACGGATAGGACGGATGCGACGGTCCACGGTTCTGGGCGCGCTCGCGGCGCTGCTGCTCGCCGCGACCGGCGGCGTACTCCTGTACCGGGCGGCCGAGTTGCGGGACACGCCCGCCGCGCACAACCGGGCCCTGACGGACGCGGCGGCCACGAGCCGGGTCAACGGCGACGTCGGCACGGCGCTCGCGAAGGTGTTCTCGTACCGGCCGGACGGCACCGCCGCCACCGAACGCTCGGCGCGCGAGGTGCTCGACGGCCGGGCGGCACGCCAGTACCGGCAGCTGTTCGGCCAGGTCAGGGCGGGCGTACGGGATCAGAAGCTGGCGCTCGCCACGCAGGCCGTGCGCGTCGGCACGGTGAGCCTGCGGGGCGACACGGCACGACTGCTCGTGTTCCTCGACCAGACGGCCCGCCGGGGCAAGGGCAAGCCCGCCACGTCGGCGGCCCAGCTGTCGGTCACGGCCCGGCTGCGGCACGACGAGTGGCGGATCGTCGACATCGAGGCGAGGTGAGGCACGTGCCGTCGAACGTACGGGAGTCGGAACGGGAAGCCGCGACGGGCGGCGGTTCGTCGCCGGGGAGGGGGTCACGGATGTTCCGGTCGCCGCAGCCGCTGCTGCTCGCCGCGCTGGTCCTCGCGCTGCTCGCGGGCGGTATCGCGGTCCGGGCGGGGCTCGCCTGGTACGGGGCCGCGCACGACGCCTCGGCCCGCTACTCGGCCACCCGGGACGAGGCGCTGGCGGCGGGCGAGCAGTCCGTGCAGAACCTCAGCACGCTCGACCACCGCCGCCTGGACGAGGGCCTGGACCTGTGGGAGGAGTCGACCACGGGCGAGCTGCACGCCCAACTCGTCGAGGGGCGCGGAGAGTTCGAGCGGCAGGTCAGGGAGGCGAGGACGGTCAGCACGGCGAAGGTGCTCACCGGCGCGATCACGGAGCTGGACGAACGGGCGGGCCGGGCGCGCGTCATGGTGGCGCTGCGCGTGACGGTACGGGCGGAGGGCCGCGAGCCCGCCGACAAGAACAGCCGCATGCTCGGCGAGCTCACCCGCGCCGACGGCCGCTGGAAGCTGGCGGCCCTCACGCAGGCCCCGGTCGGCGACACGGCCACCGCCGCGAACTGACCCCGACCCGGCCGGGAGGCCCGTATGTCCACGACCCGCCACCACATCAACCGGACCCGCCGTCTGGCGAGCAGACAGCCCGCCCCTGCCCGCACGCCGTCCCCGAAGCCGGACCGTCCCGCGAGAACTGATACGGCCAAGTCCCGGTCGGACAGGGCGAGTTCGGCCCGATCGCCGCGCCGCCCCCGCTCCGCCCTCCTCCCCGCCCTCGTCCTCCTCACCCTCGTACTCGGCGCGTTCGCCGGGTGGGCGTGGGCGCAGGCGCGGGCGCTGGGCGAGAACCCGGCCGTACGGAACACGGCACTCACCGACCCGGCACGGACGAGCGAGGTGAAGGGCGCGGCGACGAAAGCGGTGAACGCCCTGTTCTCGTACGACCACGCCGCACCGGACCGGCACCGTGCGGCGGCCTCGACTCTCCTCACCGGCAAGGCGGTCGAGCGGCACCGTGAGCTGCTGGCGCCCGTGCTGCGGCAGGCGGAGGAGCGGAAGGCGGTCGTGACGACGAGCGTGACGGACAGCGCGGTCGAGCGGATCGACGGCGACCGTGCCCGCGTCCTGCTGTTCGCCGACCAGAGCAGCACCAGCACGTCCGCGAAGGCGAAGGGCGGCGCCGACTACGCGGGCGCGATGCTCGCCGTGGACCTGGTCGAGCGCGACGGGCGCTGGCTGGTCGCGGCGATCGACACGTTCACCGACTGACCGCACGGCCCGACCGCACCGCTCCACACCACACCGCACCGCTCCACACCTCACGGCACCACACCGCACCGCACCGCACCGCACCGCACCGCACCGCACCGCACCGACACCTCGTTTCTCGACGAAAGGGGCTCCCATGCCTTCCCGTACGCGTCGGCTGCGGCGCGCGCTGCGCGGTACGACCCTGGCTGTGGCGGCGACGGTCGCCCTTACCGCCTCCCAAGCGCCTTACGTGTCAAGGGAGTTGAGCGGGAGCGATGAAGGGAGGGCAGGGGCGGGCGGGGATCCGTACCCGGGTGTCGGCGCGTCGCAGGGCGACGACTCGTACCACACGGAGCTGCCGCCGCTCGGCACGCGCGCGGGACCCGGCGGCGGTGAACCGACGGCGCCCCCGGCCCGGACGCGCGCCGAGTCGGGGATTCCGGCGACCGTGCTCGCTGCGTACCGGCGGGCCGAGGCGTCCGTGGCGCGCACCGACCCGGCGTGCCGGCTGCCGTGGCAACTCCTCGCGGCGATCGGCAAGGTGGAGTCGGGCCAGGCGCGCGGCGGCGACGTCGACGCGCACGGCACGACCCGGCAGCGCATCACCGGGCCGCCCCTGAACGGCGACGGCTTCGCGCTGATCCGGGACACGGAGGGCGGCGCGTGGGACGGCGACGCGGTGTACGACCGGGCGGTCGGGCCGATGCAGTTCCTGCCCGGCACGTGGCGCCGCTGGGGCACGGACGGCAACGGTGACGGGCGCGCCGACCCGAACAACATCCACGACGCCGCCCTGGCCGCCGGCCACTACCTGTGCGCGGGCCCACGCGACCTGAGCGTGCGCGCCGACCTGGAGCGGGCGGTCCTCAGCTACAACTACTCGCGCGCCTATCTCCAACTCGTCCTGCATTGGCTGGAGTTCTACCGCCGGGGCGTGCACGAGGTGCCGGACGGCACGGGCGTACGGCCGAGGAGCCCGGGCGCGGGCTCGGACACCCCGGCGACGGAGCCGGTGGGCGGGGGCGGCGGCAGCGGCGGCAGCGGCGGCGGGATCGTGATCGGCCCGACTCCGGGCGGCGACGGTCCGACGCCGGGCCCCGGGCCACGCCCGCGCCCCCGCCCGAGCGAGAGTCCGGGGCCGGGCCCGACGCAGAGCCCGGCCCCGGACCCCACTCCCGGCCCTGACCCCGCCCCCGACCCTGACCCTGACCCGACGGGCGGCCCGTCCCCCGACCCGACGACGCCGTCGCCGGGCCCGTGCCCGACGGACTCCGAGTCGCCTTCGCCGCCGCCGACCGAACCGCCGACGGAGCCCTCACCCGACCCTTCGGAACCGGCGCCCTCCCCGTCCCCGTGCGCGACACCCACGGCCTGACGGTCACCGCCCGACCGTCACCGCCCGACCGTTACCGCCCGACCGTGTCCTCCGGCAGCAGCGGCGGCTCCGCGGGGGCGGGCAGGACCGGCCCGAACAGCACGCGTCGGGCCACGCGCGGGGCGAACAGGGACGTGAGCGGGGCGACAAGGGTGAGGACGGAGCGGAACGGGTCGCCGACGACGGGATCCGTTCCGTACCGCGCGCGCAGCCGGTCCATGTACCACCCGGCGGGCCGGTCGAGGACGCCCGAGCCGACCGCGTTGCCCTGCGCGCCCGGCATCTTCCGGTCCGAGCCCGCCGAGATGTCCCAGGCCCGCGCGGAGGCGGCGAGCACGGCACGCTGGACGCGGCGGGTGGTGGGGGTGCGGCGCGGGTCGGCGAGCGCGTCACGCAGGGCGAGGGCGTTGCACGCGGCGACGGACATGCCCTGCCCGTAGATCGGGTTGAACGTGCACAGCGCGTCGCCCGTGGCGAGGAACCCGGCGGGGCGGCGGCCCGGCCGGTCGTACCGGCGGCGGACGTTGGCGGTGCCGCGGAAGCCGTACGCGGGGGTGAGCGGTTCGGCGTCGCGCAGCCAGCCGTGCACGACCGGGTGCGCGAGGCGCTTGGCGTACGCGACGAACTCCTCGTCGCCCGTGGGCGGTTCGTCGCCGCGCAGGCCGGAGAGCGTCACCATGCAGGTGCCGTCCTCCAGCGGGATGACGACGGCGCCGTACGGGTGCGCGGGGTCGGCGATGACGTTGAAGCCGCGGAGGTGCTCGCCGAAGCGGCCGTCCGCGTCGCGGTAGATGCGGGAGGCGTACGCGAGGCCGGTGTCGATGGTCTCCTCGTGCGGCGCGTCCGCCCCGAGCCCGGCGAGCCACTGCGGGGCCCGGCTGCCGCGCCCCGAGGCGTCCACGACGAGGTCGGCGGCGAGCGGTTCGGGTTCTTCCCGGCGCCCGGCGCCGCGCTCCCGCAGCAGCACACCGCGTACGCGCGCGGCGTCCCCGAGCAGTCCGACGGCCTCGGCGCCCTCGACGACCTCGATCGCGGGATGCGTCAACACCCTGCGCCGTACGAGGAGTTCGAGCTGGGGGCGGGTGCCGGTGTGGATGTGCGTCGACGCCTCCGTCCGCCGGAACCAGTGCCCGTCCCACTGCGCCAGATCGGCGGGCAGTCCGACGCGCGGGGAGCCGGCGGCACGGAGCTCGTCCATGAAGCCGGGGAGCAGCGCGTCCAGGGCACGCTGACCGCCGTCCAGCAGGACGTGCGCGTGCCGGCCCTGCGGGACACCGGGGCGCGCGGCGGGCTCCGCGGGCAGCCGGTCCCGCTCGACGACGGTCACGCGGTCCGCGTACCCCGCCAGCACATGCGCCGCGAGCAGCCCGGCAAGGCTCCCCCCGACAACCACGACCCGCCTCTGCCCCACGACAACCCCTCCGCTCACCCTCCGAACCGCCCCAGCATCCCACCCCCACACACCCCCCAACCCCAAACCCCACCCACCACCCCCACAACGACCGAAACACCCCCCTACCCCGACCGGGAGACCTCCGGG
>NZ_JBJURH010000036.1:0-42163 GCF_046098215.1 Streptomyces sp. Da 82-17 | reverse complement strand
GGGGCGCCCCCACTGAACCGGCAGGGCCCCGCCGCCCCACTCAACTCGACCGGCAGGTCACGCCGACCGGATCCAGCCCGGTCCGAAGGAAGGACACGCCCTGGCCCGTGCCCGTGAAGTCCCGCCGTCCGCCCGGACACCAGACCCCACCGGCCGCGGCCCAGGCCTGCCGCCCCGGCCCTTCCGCGGTCAGGACCGCTCCGCCGCCTCCCCGAGCTCGTCGATCTCGGCGCGCAGCGCGGCCGCCAGGCGGTCCAGGTCGGGGACGGCTTCCGCGTCGGCGATCAGCCCGTAGTGGACGTTGCCGCGGTACGTGGAGACGGCCACGGCGAGGGACTGGCCCTGGGCGAGGGGGGCGAAGGGGTAGACGGCGGTGAGCGGGCAGCCGCCGAGGCGCAGGCCGATGCCGGGCAGCGGGACGCTGGTGACGAGGATGTCGAAGAGCAGCCGGGCGGCCTGGGCGACGACGGGTCCGCCGAGCCGGTGGCCGAGCGGCGGCACGTGGTCGGCGAGCAGGGCGACGGCGCCCGCGCCGCGGTTCGGGCCGGCTTCCTTGTTGCGGTCCATGGCGGTACGGACCGTGCGCAGCCGCTGCAGCGGGTCGGGCTCGTCGACAGGGAGGCGGATCAGGTAGCCGGAGAGCCGGTTGCCGCCCGGGTGGGCGTCGCGGGGGCGGCGCCGGGAGACGGGGATGAGGGCGCGGGGGCGGACGCCGTCGCCGCTCTCGCCGCGCTCGGTGAGCCAGCGGCGCAGGGCGCCCGCGACCGCCGCGATCAGGACGTCGTTGACGGTGCCGCCGGTGTGCTTGCGGATGCGGTGCACGTCGTCGATGTCGACGACGACGCCGGCGGTGCGGCGCGTACCGGTGGCGTCCGCGGTGAGGGCGGGGGCCGGGTCGAGGTAGCCGAGGGTGGCGCGGGCGACGGACGCGCCGATGTCGAGGGCCTGGCCGACGGCGCCGACGCGGCGGCGGACCAGGCCGAGGGAGCTCGCCAGGGTGGGGCGGCGCACGGCGGGGGCGGGTTCGGGGCGCTTGCGGCGGGGCGGCGGCTCGGGCAGCGGGTCCATGACGCCCGCGGCGAGGGTGAGCGCGCGCAGTCCGTCGGCGAGGGCGTGGTGGAACTTGAACAGGACGGCGAACGAGGCGCCGTCCTCGCCGGGCAGTACGTGCACCTCCCACGGCGGCCGGGACCGGTCGAGGGGCCGCTCCATCAGCTCGCCGGCCGCGGCGTGGAAGTCCCGGGCGACGCAGGCGAGATGGACGTGGCGGGCGGGGTCGAAGTCGGCGTCCGGGGCGCGCACGGCGCCGCCGAAGGGCAGCAGCGCGTCGCGGATGCGCATCCGCAGTCCGGGCACGGCGACGGAGCGGGCGGCGAGGAGCTCGGCGGCACGGCGGGCGGCCTCGGGGCTGTCGGCGGCGAAGACGCCGAGGGCGCCGAGGTGCATGGGCTGCCGGTCGGACTCGATGTTCCAGAAGGCCAGGTCGAGAGGGGCGAGCACGTCAGGGGTCATGGCTTGCTCTCGCGTCGGCGGCGGGGAGGGCACGAGTCAAACGCGCTGCGACGACTACGGTCAAGCACGTTCAGAACACGTAGCGTTACGAGCACATTAAGGCTTGCCCCGTTCCTCCCAACAACCTCAGCAGCCACATGGCGGCATCCGGTGGGAGGGCCGGGCGCGGATGCAAGGCGGCTCGGCGGGCCGTCGCCGACTCGGCCGGATCCGCACCCTTGCAGAGCTTTCGCGGCTGTTTGACCTCTCTTGAGCCCTAGACTCGGCGCGTGCCTCGATCGGCGCGCGCCTCGATCAGGGGGAGGAACGGGATGGACACGGTCGTCGTGCAGCTGCCCGAGGAGCCGTCGGCGGGCCCCGGCGGCGGTCGTCCGGCGCGGCCCCGGCTGCTCCGCCTCGGTCCCGGCGACACCGCGGACTTCGGGCGCGGCGCCCCGGACGTGCCGGTGCCGGTGGCGCTCGACGACCCGGCGGTGTCCCGCAGAGCGGGCCAGATCGTGGCCGCGGAGGACTACTGGCGGCTCTCCAACTTCAGCCGTACGTCGACGTACGTCGTGGAGAACCTGGAGGGCGCCGGCGAGCATGTGAAGGTCGCGCCGGGGCGGGTCGGGGCGCCGGTGCCGTTCGAGTTCTCCCGGGTGCTGCTGCCGGGCACGGACGGGGAGGCGTCGTTCAAGGTGTTCGCGCCCGAACACGCCTATCTGGACGGCACGGTGGCGGGCGGGGCGGCGGCGCCGGGCACAGGGGAGCCGACGACGAGCCCGTTCGCGCTCGACCCGACGTCGAAGTACTTCCTGGTGCTGCTCGCCCTGTGCGAGCCCCGGCTGCGGCAGGCGTCGAGCGCGGCGGTCCCGGGGGTCGGGGACGTCGTGGAGCGGCTGCGCGGGCTCGACGGCTGCGCGGAGCTGACGCGTTCGGCGGTCAACTACCACATCGACTACCTGACGTCGGTCAAGCTCCGCCTCCGCGAGGACGACTCCGTGCCGGGCCCCGGCCAACTCGGCGGGAAGCGCGAGGAGTTGGTGGCGTTCGCGCTCCGGTTCGACCTGGTGCGCGAGGAGCACCTGCCGCTGCTGCCGAAGCGCCGCTCGACGGTCCCCGCCCAGGGCGGCCGGACGTGCGGCGGCACGGCGCACGGCGGCTAGGGGGGTGGGACCGGCATGGGACTCGGCAGCTCTCCCCCGGTCGACGTGCCGGTCGGGTACCGGATCGGGCCGTGGCGGGTCGACGGGCCGATCGGCTCGGGCAGTTGGGGCAGCGTGTACGCGGCCGAGCACACCGAGGACGGTACGCGCGCCGCGGTGAAGTTCCTGCGGACCGATCTGCTGACGCCGGGCCAGCGCGGCGACATGGCCGAACGCGTCGCCCGCGAGGTCGAGTTCAGCCTGGAGGCCGACCACCGGCACCTGGTGCGCACGCACGCGGCGCACACCGTGCGGGACTCGCAACGGCCGGAACTCGACGGGCTGACGGCACTGGTGATGGACCGGGCCGAGCACAACCTCCAGGAACTGCTCGCCGAGGCGCCCGGCCGGCCGCTGCCGCTCGCGGAGCGCGTCCTCACGGGCGTGGCGGACGGCCTGGCGCATCTGCACGGGCGGGGCTGGGTGCACGGCGACCTGAAGCCGGCCAACGTGCTCCTCGCGGAGGGCGGCGCGGTGTGGCTCGCCGACTTCGGCCTGACCGCCGAGCTGGAGGGCACGCACGCGTACGTACCGCCGCTCGGCACGCTCGACCATGTGCCGCCGGAGTGGTGGTCGGAGCGGACGGGGGCGCGGGGCACGAAGGTGCGGGCCGCGGCGGACGTGTGGGCGTTCGGGGTGGTGGCGCACCAGGTGCTGACCGGCGGCCTGCACCCGTTCCCCGGCGCCACGGCACGGGCGCGGGCGCTCGCGGCGCAGTCGTACGCGCGCGGCGGGGCCCCGCTGCGGCTCGACGCGTCGGTGCCGCCGGGCTGGCACGAGCTGATCGCGGACTGTCTGCGCGCGGACCACAGGGCACGGTTGGACAGTGAGCAACTGGCGGGCCGGGTACGGGAGTTGGCGGGGCGCGGGCGGCCGGTGCGGCGGCGGAGCCGTCGACCGGCGGTGCTGCTCGCGGCCGCGGCGACGCTGCTCGCGGCGGGCACGGGTTCCGGGGTGCTGCTCCTGACGGGCCGCGACGCGCCGCCGGGCGGCGGGAGCCACGGACTGCCGCCGGTGTCGGCCCAGGGGATCTCCGCCCGCGCCGATGTGCCGCGCGCGCTGCGGCCGCACATCACGAACGCGTCGATGCGCTGCGCCGACGAGGCCGTCACGCCCGCCCTGATCGCGGCGATCCTGCGGGCCGAGAGCGGCTTCGACGTGCACGCCCAGCGGGTACGGCACGGCAAGGACGGCATCGCGGTGGTGGAGCAGGGCGTTGCCATGTGGACGCCCGAGGTGTTCCGCGACTGGGCGAAGGACGGCGACGGGGACGGCAGGACGGACCACATGAACCCGCCGGACGCGATCGCGACGATGGGCTCGTACCTCTGCTACCTCGCCCACTCCTTCCGCGAGCACGGCCTCACCGACGACCTGCCGTCCCTGCTCGCCGCCGCCTACCGCACCAGCGGCAAGGTCGTGCGCGCCGAGCGCGGGGTGCCCGAGCGGACCAGGGCGCACACCGAGCGGGTGCGGAAGTACCTGGCGGAATACGCGGGTTGAGGGCCCGCGCCGGGCACCCTGACAGGCGTCAGGTACCGCCGGGCCCCGCCCCCGCCGATGCTGGAACACGTAAGGGCGAGCGCGCTCGCCGCAACGGGGAAGACCATCACGGGGAAGGAACAACTCCCATGCGCATCACCGCAGTCAAGAAGGCTCTGGCCGGGTTCGCCGTCACCGCCGCCACCGTCGGGGCCGTGGCCGCCACCACCGGGGCCGCGCAGGCGTCCGCTCCGGCCGCCGCGAAGGCCGCGCCCGCGGCCGCGCAGCAGGCCAAGGCGGTCGTCTGCACCGTCAACGACAACGGCGTCAACTTCCGTGGCGGGCCCGGCCCGGAGTACCCGGTGCTCGGCAAGGTGAACCGGGGCCAGAAGATGGACGCGCTCGGCTCGCAGGGCAACTGGGTGCACGGCAACCTGTGGGGCGGGCACACCGGCGTCTGGATCCACACCGCGTACCTCGACGGCTGCTGACGGCTCGTCCGCAGGCCGGGCCCGCACCTCCTGACCAAGGGTGCGGGCCCGGCCCGTGCCGTCACGTGGGCCGCAGCAGCGACGCGTACACCTCGACCGTGCGGCGGGCCGCCGTGTCCCAGCCGAACTCGGCGAGCGCGCGGGCCCGCCCGGCCGCGCCCATGCGGGCCGCGGTGTCCGGCTCGCGCAGCAGCCGCCGCAGCGCCGCGCCGAGCCGCGCCTCGTACGCGTCGGGCCGCAGCGGGTCGTACGGGACGAGCAGTCCGGTGCGGCCGTCGTCGACGACCTCGGGGATGCCGCCGACGGCGGAGGCGACCACGGGGGTGCCGCAGGCCATGGCCTCCAGGTTGACGAGCCCGAACGGCTCGTAGACGGACGGGCAGACGAACACGGCGGCGTGCGTGAGGAGTTGGATCAGATCGCGGCGCGGGATCAGCTGCCCGGTCGTGCACACGTCCACCCCGCCGCGCCGCAACTCCCTGGTCAGTGACCGGACTTCACGGTCGAGCTCCGGTGTGTCCGGCGCGCCCGCGCACAGCACCACCTGCACGCCCGGCCCCAACTCCCGCGCGGCACGCAGCAGATGGGGGAGCCCCTTCTGCCGGCTGAGGCGGCCGACGAACAGGACGTACGGGCGGTCCGGGGCGATGCCGTGCCGGTGCAGGGCGTCGCGGGCGGGGTCGGGGCGGAAGAGGGCGGCGTCGACGCCGTTGTGGACGACGTGGACGCGCGCCGGGTCGAGGTCCGGGTGGCAGGCGAGCAGGTCGGCGCGCATGGCGCGGGACACGGCGACCACTGCGTCGGCCGACTCGACGGCGGTGCGCTCGGCCCAGCGGGACAGGGCGTAGCCGCCGCCCAGCTGCTCGGCCTTCCAGGGGCGCAGCGGCTCCAGGGAGTGCGCGGTGACGACGTGCGGCACGCCGTGCAGGAGCTTGGCGAAGTGCCCGGCGAGGTTGGCGTACCAGGTGTGCGAGTGGACCAGGTCGCGGCCCTGGAGGGCGGCGGTCATGGAGAGGTCGGCGGAGAAGGCGCGGAGCGCGTCGTTGGCGGTGCCGAGCCCGGCGCAGGACTGGTGGCGGACCACGCCGTCGGCGGGCGGGCCCTCGCCCCAGCAGTGCACTTCGACGTCGTCCACGTCGGGGCGGCGGCGGAGTTCGCGGGCGAGGAACTCGACGTGCACGCCGGCTCCGCCGTACACGTGCGGCGGGTACTCGCGGCTCACCAGTCCGACCTTCAACGGTCCCCCTCCGCTCGGCCTGGACGGCCCCTCCGCTCGGCCTCGACGGCCCCCTCCGCCCGAGCCCGTCCCGCACACTCCTCCGGCATATACCCGTACGGCTTCGGGTTCAGCCGGGCGTTCCCGGCGGGCGCTCGAAGCAGCAGTCGCCGCAGAGGCCGCCGCCGGGGCAGCGGTAGAACAGGCAGCAGCTGCGGCGCCGGAAGCGCGGGGCGCCGGAGCCGAGGTCGAGGCTGCCCGTGCCGGCGAGTTCCGGGCGGCGGAACAGGGCGGCGCCGAGGTCGAGTGCGCGGGCGGCGACGTCCGGGCGGCCCGCGCGCCGGGCCCAGCCGTGCAGTTCGCGGACGGCGCCGGCGAGGGCGGAGCCCGCGTTGCCCCACAGCAGCGGCTCGGCGACCCGGTGCCGGCGGCGCAGCGCGGCGGCGAGCGGCACGAGGTGCGCGTCCAGGACACTCGCGGCAAGCGTCGTCGCGTCCGGCGGCAGGGTGCGTACGTCGTCGAGCCACAGGTCGTCCGGGCTCGTGCCGTCCGGGTCCCAGCGGAGGCGGTCCGGGGCGAGGTCGAGGGTGCGGCCGTGCAGCGCGGCGGCGCCCAGGCCCACGGACCAGAGGCGCGCGGCGAGCCCGAGTTGGGCCACGGACGCCCCGACGCGCACCTCGGGCGCCCCGAGCCGGGAGGTCACCTTGTCGACACGGAAGCCGAGCGGGTCGGGGTGGGAGACAGGGTGGGAGGGCGCGGGGTGCGCCTCGTACGCCCGGGACAGCGGGACCGCGCCGTCGGGTCGTCCCGCGCTCCCCGTGCGCAGCGCGAAGAAGCCGCCGACGGAGGCGAGCAGTCGAAGATCCACGCGTCCATGATGACGGGAGCCCGCCCGAGGCTCTGGCCAAGGGTCACCACCCCCGGTTGGACGCGGCGGGCGGTCTACTCCATCGGCAGTACGGGGGAATGCCTGCTCAGGGACGACGACCAAGCGGAATGTGCGCGTCATCGTGGACGTTATGGAAGGCGACCGTTCTCCGCACGAGCCGCAGGGCACACGCATGGCAAGGAGGCGCCGATGAGCGCCCTCGTACTGGCAGTGCTGCTGTCCCTGGTCTCCGCCGTCGCCTACGCGGGCGGGGCGATCGTGCAGGAGCGCGTCGCGGTCACCGACTCCCATGCGTATGCGCCGGTGCGCCGGCCCGGCTGGTGGGTCGCCGTGGGTCTCAACGGTCTGGGCGCGCTGCTGCACGTGGCGGCGCTGGCGTTCGGTCCGCTCAGTCTGGTGCAGCCGCTCGGCGCGCTGACCATCGTGTTCGCCCTGCCGATGGCGGCGCTGTTCGTCGGCCGCGGGGCCGGGCCGACCGCCTGGCGCGGCGCGGTCCTGGCGACCGTCGGCCTCGCGGGACTGCTCGCGCTCGCGGGCGACGCCGGGTCGGACTCCCTCGGCAGGCCCGAGCGGGCGTGGGTGGCGCTCGTGACGTTCACGGCGGTCGCGGCGCTCCTCGCCGCGGCGCGGGCGGCGGCCCGGATCCCGGTGCTGCGCAGCGTGCTGCTCGCGACGGCCTCGGGCATCGCGTTCGGCATCGCCTCCGTGTTCACGAAGACCGTCGCCGTCGACATCACCTCGGGCGCGGGCCTGTCCGGCGTCGCGAGCCTCCTGGTGATCGCCGTCCTCGCGACCGGCGGCCTGCTGCTCTCGCAGGCCGCGTACCGGGGCGCGGGCCTCGCCGCCCCGCTCGCGGTCGTCACGGTCGTGAACCCGGTGGTCGCCGCGGCGGTCGGCCTGACCCTGTTCGGCGAATCCTTCCGGTACGGCACGTTCGGCGCGGTCGGCGCGCTGCTGTTCGGCGTCGTCGCGGCGGGCGGCCTGGTGATGCTGACGACGGAACGCATCGGCCGTACGGCCACGCCTGGCCCGGACCGTACGGTGACCGCCGGACCGGGCCTCCCCGTCGTCCCCGACGACCCGGCGGCGCTCGACGGTCTGGGCGACCTGGACGCGGACGAGCTGCGCCGGCTCGACGACATCCCGGACCAGCCGCCGAGCCCGAACGACGGACGCTTCGGGCACCGGGTCACCTCCTGAGGGCCCGCCCCCGGATCCTCAGAGCCTGACCCCGCCCGCCCGCAGATACGCCAGCGGGTCCACGTCCGAGCCGTAGCCGGGACCGGTGCGGATCTCGAAGTGCAGGTGCGGTCCCGTGGAGTTGCCGGTCGAGCCGGAGCGGGCGATGCGCTGCCCCGCGCCGACGTCCTGCCCGGCCCGCACGCTGAGCGCGGAGAGGTGCGCGTACTGGCTGTACCGGCCGTCGGCGTGCCGGATCACCACCTCGTAGCCGTACGCACCGCCCCAGCCCGCCGAGACGACCCGGCCCCCGGCGACGGCCCGGACCGAGGTGCCGGTGGGCACGGCGAAGTCGACGCCCGTGTGATAGCCGCTCGCCCAGGAACCGCCGGACGCGCGGTACGGGGTGCTGGGGCTCGCGGCGACGGGCGCGCTGAGCCCGCCGCTTCGCGACGCGGACGCCTGCTGCTCGGAGGCGGGCTTCGGCTTCGATGCCTGCTTCGGCTTCGACGTCTGCTTCGGCTCGGACGTCTGCTTCGGCTTCGAGTGCTCGCGGGACGCCCGGTTCTCCTCGGCCCGTTCCGTGGTGCGCTCGACCGTCGTGCCGCCGCCGTGCAGCCGGAGCCGCTGGCCCGGCACGATCAGGTCCGGGTCGGCGCCGACGAGCTTGCGGTTCGCCGCGTACAGGCCCTTCCAGCCGCCCTCGACGTCCTCCGCGTCAGCGATCGCCGAGAGGCTGTCACCGCGTACGACGGTGTAGAGCTCGGCCTTGCCCGCCCTGGACTGCGGGGTGGTCTCGGGGCGTACGGCCGTCCGGGCCGCGAAGTCGGCTGCGGCGGGCCGGAGTTGCAGGGCCGCCGGGTCGAGCGCGGCCGGCTCGGCCAGGGCGCCCGGCTCGGCCGCCTGCGCGGGACCGCCGCCGACGAGCGGGAGCGCCACTGTGGCCCCGCCTGCCGTGACGGTGAGCGAGGCACGGTTGATCCTGCTCGCCTTGTACCGGCGGTGCCGGCCGCGTAAGCCCATGAGAGTTCCCCTCAAGCCGCTTTCCCGTGGGGGACTTGTCCGTCTTCCCCGTGTTCCCCCGGATGTGTCGAGCGCCGCCAACGTAGGGGCCCGCCGCGGCGCCTGACAAGAGGTCGGCTCAGGAGGCCGTCAAGTACCGCGGGAGCCAGCGCAGTTGGGTCGCCTGCTGATAAGGTCCGCCGCCCTCGTGCTCGTTGAACTCGTACACCTCGATCCGCTTGTCCTCGGCCGCGTACGCGTTGAACGCGCCGAACACCGTCGACGGCGGGCAGGTCAGGTCCTGGAGGGCGACGGAGAACAGGGCGGGGGCCTGGGCGCGGGCCGCGAAGTGCACGGCGTCGAAGTAGGAGAGCGTGCGGAAGACCGTGTCGGCGCCGATCCTGCGGGACTTGAGGTAGAGGCCGATCTCCTTGTACGGCGGATGGTCGGTGAGGGTCGCGGCGCGCGGGAAGTCGCAGAGGAACGGCACGTCGGGCATGACCGCCGCGAGGTCGGGGACGAGCCCGGCCACGGCGAGGGAGATGCCGCCGCCCTGGCTGCCGCCGCCGACGGCGACGCGGGCGGCGTCCACGAGCGGATGCGAGCGCGCGGCCTCGACGGCCCGCACGGCGTCGGTGAACACCCGCCGGTAGTAGTAGTCGTGCGGGTCCTCGACGCCTCGCGTCATGAACCCGGCGTACGACGGGGCGCTGCCCACCGGGTCGGGGGTGTCGCCCTGCGCCCAGCCGCCGCTTCCCTGGCCGCGGGTGTCCATCACGAAGTGCGCGAACCCGGCGGCGGCCCACAGCAGATGCATGTGCGGCAGGCCGCGCCCGCCGCCGTACCCGATGTACTCGACGACCGCCGGCAGCGGCCCCTCCGCGTCGGCGGGCAGGACCAGCCAGCCCTTCACGGGGTGGCCGCCGTGGCCCGCGAACGTGACGTCGAGGACGCGGACCCCGGTGAGCGGCACGTCGACCGGCTCGAACCGTGCCGCCAGGTCGTGCTCGCGCGCCTCGGCGAGGGTCTTCTGCCAGAACGCGTCGAAGTCCTCGGGCGCCCGGTGCTCGGGGCGGTAGGTGCGCAGCTGGTCGAGCGGCAGGTCGAACAACGCCATGAGCGGCAGCTCCTCTGACTCGTCGTCGGTAGGTCGTGCGCCGACGGCAGCATTTCCGATTACGGGCCGGGGAGCCAGAGGGCGTGGGACAGGGACGCTCGGGCGCCGCACTCGCGTCGCTCTCGCGTCGGTCGAGCTTCGCTAGTGCATCGCTAGTGCATCGGCTCGCCCGGTTCCGGTTCCGGGACCGGGTCGGGTCCCGGGGGCTTCGGGATCGGGGAGGGCCGCGGCTCGGGGGCCGGCTTGGGCTGCGGGTCGGGCACGGGCGACGGGAACGGCCCGGGGTCCGGTCGGTCGGGGCCGGGTCCGGGGCCCGGCGCGGGTCCTGGCTCGGGGCCGGGGCCGGGCGCGGGGCCCGGTTCGGGTCGGCCGGGCTCGGGCGCGGGTCCGGGGGTCGGGCCCGGGGGCACGGGCTCGGGGCCCGGGGTCGGACCGGGAGGTACCGGGTCGGGGGCTGGGTGGGTCATGGGGAACTCCTCCTAGTCCAGGAGTGCCCGCGTACGGCGCGTCCACGCATGCGGGTGCACGCCAGCCACCCTGGGCGCGCCCTGCCCGCCCCGCAACAGGAGCGGCACGCGCGGTGACCGGGGAGCCGACGGGGGCGCGGAGGCCAGGAGCCCCGGGTCCGGGTGCGGGCCCGCGCTCGGGGAGACGAGGCGGGGCGGGCTCCCTACGATGACGACATGGAACTCGCCCTGTTCGCCGGAATCCCCGTGACCGACTACGAGGCGGCCCTGGCCTGGTACGAGCGCCTCTTCGGCGCGCCCGCCACCTTCTTCCCGAACGACGTCGAGGCTGTCTGGGAACTCGCCGAGAACCGCTCCGTCTACATCGAGCTGCTGCCCGAACGCGCGGGCCACGCCTTCCACACCCTGTTCGTCAGCGACTTCGACGAACGCGTCGCGGCGATCGCCGAGCGCGGCCTCGAACCCGTACTGCGCGAGACGTACGAGAACGGGGTGCGCAAGGCGACCTACCGCGACCCGGACGGCAACGAGGTCGGCTTCGGCGGGGCCCCGCTCCCGGGCCGCCCCGCCTGACCCGGCCTGCGGGCCGCCCCGCCTGACGCTGCGGGTCGCCCCGCCCGGCCTCCGGTTCTGCCCCGCCCGGCCCGGCCCCCGGGCTTTCCGTCAGGCTGCCGGAGCGGGGGTCGGCGCGGCGGTCCCGGTGCCCTCGGCGACCGTGTCCCGCTGCTCCTCGGACTGGCTCGCGAACTGGGTGCGGTACAGCTCCGCGTACCGGCCGTCCGCCGCGAGCAGCTCCTCGTGCCGGCCGCGTTCGACGATGCGGCCGGCCTCGACCACCAGGATCAGGTCGGCGGCGCGGACCGTGGACAGGCGGTGCGCGATGACGACGGCGGTGCGGTCGGCGAGCGCCTCCGTGAGGGCCTCCTGCACGGCGGCCTCGGAGGTGTTGTCGAGGTGGGCGGTGGCCTCGTCGAGGATCACCACGCGCTGGCGGGCGAGCAGCAGCCGGGCGATGGTGAGCCGCTGACGCTCGCCACCGGAGAGCCGGTAGCCGCGCTCGCCGACGACGGTGTCGAGGCCGTCGGGGAGCGAGGCGACGAGCCCGTCGAGGCGGGCCCGGCGCAGCGCGTCCCACAGCTCGTCCTCGCTCGCGTCGGGCCGGGCGAGCTGCAGGTTGGCGCGGACCGACTCGTGGAAGAGGTGCCCGTCCTGGGTGACCATGCCGAGGGTCTCGCGCACGGACGCGGCGCTCAACTCCCGTACGTCGACGCCGCCGAGGCGGACGACCCCGGAGTCGGCGTCGTACAGGCGGGGCACCAGCTGGGCGATGGTCGACTTGCCCGCGCCCGACGAGCCGACCAGGGCGACGGTCTGGCCGGGCTCGGCGCGGAAGGAGACGCCGCGCAGGACCTCCTCGCCGCCCCGGGTGTCGAGGGCGGCGACCTCCTCGAGGGAGGCGAGGGAGACCTTGTCGGCGGCCGGGTAGCCGAAGCGGACGTCCTCGAACTCGACGGCGACCGGGCCCTCGGGCACCGGGCGGGCGTCCGGCTTCTCCTCGATCAGCGGCTTCAGGTCGAGCACCTCGAAGACCCGCTCGAAGCTGACGAGGGCGCTCATCACCTCGACACGCGCCCCGGCGAGCGCGGTGAGCGGCGCGTAGAGCCGCGTCAGGAGCAGCGCGAGGGCGACGACGGAACCGGCTTCGAGGCTGCCGTTGAGGGCGAACCAGCCGCCGAGCCCGTAGACCAGGGCGAGCGCGAGGGCCGAGACGAGGGTGAGGGCGGTGATGAACGCGGACTGCGCCATGGCGGTGCGGACGCCGATGTCCCGGACCCGGCCGGCGCGGGCGGCGAACTCGGCGGACTCGTCGCCGGGCCGCCCGAAGAGCTTGACGAGGGTCGCGCCGGGCGCCGAGAACCGCTCGGTCATGCGGGTGCCCATGGCGGCGTTGTGCGCGGCGGCCTCCCGCTGCAGCCGGGCCATCCGGCTGCCCATGCGGCGCGCGGGCACGACGAACACCGGCAGCAGGACGAGCGCGAGCAGCGTGATCTGCCAGGACAGGCTGAGCATCACGACGAGGGTGAGCACCAGGGTGGCGAGGTTGGAGACCACCCCGGACAGCGTGTTGGAGAAGGCCCGCTGCGCGCCGATGACGTCGTTGTTGAGGCGGCTGACGAGGGCGCCGGTGCGGGTGCGGGTGAAGAACGCGACGGGCATGCGCTGCACATGGTCGAAGACCGCGGTCCGCAGGCCGAGGATCAGATCCTCGCCGAGGCTCGCGGAGAGCCAGCGGTTGAGCAGTCCGAGGCCGGCCTCGGCGAGCGCGATGACGGCGATGAGGACGGCGAGCCGTACGACGAGTCCGGGGTCCTTGCCGCCGACGATCGCGTCGACGACGGCGCCCGCGAGCATCGGCGTGGCCACGGCGAGCAGCGCGGTCACCACGCTCAGCAGCACGAACTGCACGATCCGGCGCCGGTGCGGGCGGGCGAACGCGCCGATCCGGCGCAGCGTGGCGCGGGCGAAGGGTCGGCGTTCCTGCTGCGCCGTCATGACGCTGTGCAGCTGGGTCCAGGCTGTGGTTTCCATGCTCATGCTGAGGACGGTAGAACCTCAAGCAATGTTCAGGTCAAGGCCGGACTGCCGAAGTCGTCGGATCGGGTCAATACGCGGGCTCCGCGCAGGAGTTGAGGGGCGGTCGCTCTCAGGGCAGCAGCCGCCAGTCCGCGAGGAGGGCGGCGATCAGGCCGGTGCCGAGGATCCAGCTGCCGAGGCGGGTGCGGCCGCGGCGGCTGAGCTCGATGACGATGCCGCAGAGGATGAGCAGCAGTCCGTACACGCCGACGACCAGGACGGACGAGCGGCTGGCGAGGCGCACGGCGAGCACGACCGCGGCGACGACCATCAGCACGGCCGCGGCGGCTATCCGGAGGCGGCGCGCCTGGAAGGGGGCGAGACCGGTACGGGGTTCCTCGTCGAAGCCGTCCTCGGCGTAGTCGTCGTCGGCGCCGCTCTCCGCATCCTCGGCGAGCTCGGCACCCGCGTCGTCGGCGCCGCTCTCCGCGCCCTCGGCGAGCTCGACGGCCCCGCCCCGCTCGCCGCCTTCGCCGCTCTCACCAGCGGGGACCTGCTTCCGCTCGGTCGCCGGCCGTTCGTCCCGCTCTTGATCAGGTGCGCTCATGGCCTGGATCGTAGCCGCTGCCGCGCGGGCTCCGTCCCCGTACCCGGAGGGTGCTGCGGAACCCTCAACGCAGCAGCAGCTGCAGCCCGCCGAGGATCGTCGCGCCGATCACGAGCCGTTCGAAGACCCGCTGGTCGATGCGGTCCACGCACACCTTGCCGAGATACGCGCCGGGCACGACGAACAGGACCATCGCGGCGTCGAGCAGCAGCGAGCGGGCGTCGATCAGGCCGAGGCCCACGCTGAACGGCACCTTGAAGCTGTTGACGATGAGGAAGAACCAGGCCGACGTCCCCAGGAACCCGAGCTTCCGGAAGCCCGCGGAGAGCAGGTAGAGGGACATGACCGGGCCGCCCGCGTTGGCGACCATCGTCGTGAAGCCGCCGAGCACCCCGTACGAGCGGGCCTTGATCCGCCCGCCGCGCGAGGCGACCGCCGCCCCCTCCTCGGCCCCGGCGCCCTCCCCCGCCCCGGCCTTGTCCGCCGCGCGGCGGCGCAGGATCGTGACGGTCGCCATGAGCAGCAGGATCGCCCCGATCGACGTGCGTACGGCCGCGTCGTCCGCCCACATCATGAAGACCACGCCGACGAGCACGCCGAGGGCCACGGCCGGGAACAGCCGCCACAGCGTGGGCCAGTGGGCGTGCCTGCGGTAGGTGAGGACGGCGAGGACGTCGCCGGCGATCAGGATCGGCAGCAGCACACCGGTCGACTCACGGGCGGGGAGCACGGCCGCGAAGACGGCGAGGCTGACCGTGTTGGCGCCGCTCACGGCGGTCTTGGAGAAGCCGACGAGCGCGGAGGCGAAGGCGAGAGCCGCCAGCTCCCACAGGGTGAGGGTGTCCATAGGGAGACCGATGGTATGCGCATCCATCTCTCCCCTTCGCGCCCGTCCGCTTCCCGGGCGCCTCGGTATACGGATCCCGTACGGGTCGCCGGATTTCGGTATACGGAGGACGGGCCGAGGGGCGGCGACCGGCGTGCGGGCCGGGCACGATGGGGGCGCACGGAACGTGCCGGGCCGGCTGGCTAGTCGGTGAGTCAGCCGGTCGAAGCGTTCCCCCGAGGCTCTCTCCGCTCCCCTCCGTCTGCGGGGAGGGCCCTCGCGCCCGACCGGCGGCGGCCTGCCGGAACCGGGCGCCCGTGACGGCCGCCGCGCGAACGGCATCAGCGCGGCGGCCGCCACGGCGAGCGGACTCCCCCGCACCTCCCTCCCCATCCCTCCCCTCCCTCCTATTTAGTCACCTTGACGAAAACTCTCTCCATCTTTATGGTCGTAGTGACTAATAGTTCGGGCGACCACAACGCGCCCGACACCGAACCCGGAGGGGACCCATGGCCGACATCACGCGCCGCCTCGGCTGGCGCCACCTGCGTTCCGCGCCGACCGCGCACATCCGCCACCACCGCGGCGGCAAGCTCGTGCACGACGGGACCGGGCTCAGCTTCTGGTACCGCTCGCTCAGCGCGGCGCTCTCCGAAGTGCCCGTGAACGACCGGGAGTTGGAGATGGCCTTCCATGCGCGCACCGCCGACTTCCAGGACGTCACCGTGCAGGCCACCGTCACGTACCGGATCAGCGACCCGGCCGCGGCCGCCGGGCGGCTCGACTTCTCCGTGGACCCCGACACCGGGCTGTGGCGCGGCGCGCCCCTCGAACAGCTGGCGACACTGCTCACCGAGACCGCGCAGCAGCACGCCCTGGACGTGCTCGCCCGTACCGCCCTGTCGGCCGCGCTCGTCGACGGCGTGAACGCGGTACGGGAGCGGATCACCGCGGGCCTCGGGCGGGAGCCGCGGCTGCCGGCCACCGGGATCGAGCTGGTCGCGGTGCGGGTCGTCGCGATCCGGCCCGAGGCCGAGGTGGAGCGGGCGCTGCGCACCCCGGCGCGGGAGGAGATCCAGCAGGAGGCGGACCGCGCCACGTACGAGCGGCGGGCCGTGGCCGTGGAGCGCGAACGGGCCATCGCCGAGAACGAGTTGGCGAGCCGCATCGAACTCGCCCGCAGGGAGGAGCAGTTGGTGGAGCAGCGCGGTACGAACGCGCGCCGCGAGGCCGAGGAGAACGCCGCCGCCGACGAGGTACGGGCCACCGCCGAGGCCGCCCGCAAGGTGCGCCTCGCCGAGGCCGAGGCCAGCTCCGCCCGCACCGTCGGCGAGGCGAAGGCGGCGGCGCAGACCGCGTGGCTGCGGGCGCACGCCGAGGTCGACGCGGCCACGCTCACCGCACTCAACGCGGGCCGCCTGGCGGACAATCTGCCGCGCATCGACAGCCTCACCATCTCGCCGGACGTCCTGACCGGCCTCCTGGAACGGCTCGGCCACGGCGCCCCGGGCGCGAGGGACGGGCGATGAGCCTCGCCCCGCGCGCGGTCCTGGTCCACCGCACCACCGAGTACGAGGAGTTGCTCGCCCGGCACGGCACGCACGGGCAGGCCGCGTACTTCCTCGGCTCGCGCGGGCGGGACATCGCCGAGGTCGCCGAGCGGCACCACCGGACGCTGCGCGCGCTCGCCGACGTGGCCGCCGCGGTCCCGGCGACCTGGCGGCAGGCACGGGTCGAGCGGGCCGACCTGGACCGGTTCCTGTTCGGCCCCGAGGACGTCGTGGTGGTCGTCGGCCAGGACGGCCTGGTGGCCAACGCGGCGAAGTACCTGGACGGCCAGCCGGTCGTCGGCATCGACGCCGACCCGGGGCGCAACCCGGGGGTGCTGGTGCGCCACCGGGCCGCCGACGCACGGACGTTGCTGCCCGCCGCGGCCGCCGGGCGGGCGGCGGGCGAGGCGCTGACGATGGTCGCGGCGGTCGCCGACGACACCCAGCGGCTGCTCGCGCTCAACGAGATCTACCTCGGCCCGCCCGGCCACCAGACCGCCCGCTACCGCCTGGCGCCCGGCGAGGAGTCCGGAGAGGAGCCCGGAGAGCCGCAGGCCTCGTCCGGCGTGCTCGTCGGCACCGGCACCGGCGCCTCCGGCTGGTTGCGGTCGCTGTGGCTGCAGCGCGGCGGCGGACTCGACCTGCCGGCGCCCACGGAGCGGCAGTTGGCGTGGTTCGTGCGCGAGGCGTGGCCGTCCCCGGCGACCGGTACGGCGCGGGTCGAGGGGCTGCTCGGGCCGGGTGAGGCGCTGCGGCTCACCGTCGAGTCGGAGCGGCTCGTGGCCTTCGGGGACGGCATGGAGGGGGACGCGCTCGACCTGACGTGGGGACAGACGGTGCGTGTGGGGATCGCCGACCGGGCGCTGCACCTCGCCGGCTGAACTCCGGCACCGGACTCGTACTGGTCACATAACCGTCATCGCCCGTCCTCTTGACCTGGACCCTCTGCGGGCACTCCACTTGACTTGTCCGTACAAGTTCCCCGACTCCGGCAGAGGTCCCCCACTCATGACCCCACCGCCCGAACTCAACCGCCGCCGTTTCCTGCAGATCGCGGGCGCCACCGCGGGCGCCGCCGCGCTGACCGGCAGCATCGCGCGGGCCGCCGCGATCCCCGCGGCCCGCCGCACCGGCACCGTCGAGGACGTCGAGCACATCGTGGTCCTGATGCAGGAGAACCGGTCCTTCGACCACTACTTCGGCGCGCTCAAGGGCGTGCGCGGCTTCGGCGACCCGCGCCCCGTGACGCTGCCGAGCGGCAAGTCGGTGTTCCACCAGCCGGACGGCGGCAAGGAGGTGCTCCCGTACCACCCGGACGCGGAGGACCTCGGGATGCAGTTCATCGCGGGCCTCGACCACGACTGGGCGGGCGGCCACAAGGCCTGGAACAACGGGCGTTACGACCAGTGGATACCGGCCAAGTCGGCGGGCACGATGGCGTATCTGACGCGTCAGGACATCCCGTTCCACTACGCGCTCGCCGACGCGTTCACCGTCTGCGACGCCTACCACTGCTCGTTCATCGGGGCCACCGACCCCAACCGCTACTACATGTTCTCCGGCCACACCGGGAACGACGGCAAGGGCGGCGGCCCGGTGCTCGGCAACCAGGAGCTGGGGTACGACTGGACCACGTACCCGGAGCGCCTGGAGGCGGCCGGGGTCTCCTGGAAGGTCTACCAGGACGTCGGCGACGGCCTGGACGCGGCCGGCCACTGGGGCTGGATCGAGGACGCCTACCGCGGCAACTACGGCGACAACTCACTGCTCTACTTCAACAAGTACCGCAACGCCAAGCCCGGCGACCCCTGGTACGACAAGGCCCGCACCGGCACGAACGCCAAGGCGGGCGACGGCCTCTTCGACCAGCTGCGGGCCGACGTCAAGGCCGGGAAGCTGCCGAAGATCTCCTGGATCGCCGCGCCCGAGGCGTTCACGGAGCACCCCAACTGGCCCGCGAACTACGGCGCTTGGTACATCTCGCAGGTGCTGGACGCGCTCACCTCCAACCCCGAGGTGTGGGCGCGCACGGCCCTGTTCATCACGTACGACGAGAACGACGGGTACTTCGACCACGTGGTGCCGCCGTACCCGCCGGCCTCCGCCGACCAGGGCCTGTCGACGGTCGACACGAGCCTCGACTCCTTCCCCGGCGACGGCAGTTACGGCGCCGGTCCGTACGGCCTCGGGCAGCGGGTGCCGATGCTGGTCGTCTCGCCCTGGTCGACGGGCGGTTACGTCTGCTCCGAGACCTTCGACCACACCTCGATCCTGCGGTTCATGGAGCGCCGCTTCGGGGTGGCCGAGCCGAACATCTCGCCCTGGCGCAAGGCGATCTGCGGCGACCTGACCTCGGCCTTCGACTTCGGCCTCAAGGACACCGACCCCGCCGACCTGCCCGGCACCGACGGCTACCGCCCGCCGGACAACGAACGGCACGACAGCTACGTCCCGAAGCCCCCGGCGCGCCCCCAACTCCCGCCCCAGGAAGCCGGATCGCGCCCCACCCGCCCGCTGCCGTACGCCCCGTACGCGGACGGCTCGGCCACCCCGTCCTCCGGCCGGTACACGCTGACGTTCACCGCGGGCGAGCGGGCGGGCGGCACGTTCCACGTCCGCTCCGGCAACCGCGACGACGGCCCCTGGACGTACACCACCGAGGCCGGCAAGGCGATCGCGGACACCTGGAACGCGCAGTACTCGGACGGCGTCCACGACCTGACCGTGCACGGCCCGAACGGGTTCCTGCGCACGTTCCGGGGCCCCGGCACGACCGCGGGACCCGAGGTGACCGCCCGCCACGTCGCCGACGGCACCCTCGCCCTGACCCTCACCAACGCGGGCACGACCGAGGCCCGGCTCACGCTGACGGACGCGTACGGCGGTCCCGGCGAGGAGTTCACGGTGCCCGCGGGCGGCACGGTGAAGCACACGGTCCGGCTCGACGCGGGCAAGCGCTGGTACGACGTGAGCGTCACGTCCGCGGCCGAGCCGTCGTTCCTGCGCCGCTTCGCCGGGCACGTCGAGACGGGCGAGCCGGGCGTGAGCGACCCGGCGATCCGGACGGCCTGAGACACCTTCCCCGGGGGCCGGGGTCCGGTCACCGCACCGGGCCCCGGCCCCCGCGTCTCAACTCCCGCACGGATACGGCAGGATGACGCCTTGCCTCCCCGAGTCGTCCGTACGTCCGGCACCTGATGCACACGTTTCCGGCACATCCGTACGACTCCGCAGCACCGGAGAGGCGGTACGAGCAGCCGAGAGACGAGCAGGTGACCACTTGAGCAAGCACGTGAGCCCCGTGGAACGCACGGGAGGCACCCGATGAGCCGGGACCTCACCGCGCACGACGCGCTCCTCGCCGCGATCGCGCTCGCCGCGGGCATCGCCGCCGGACTGCTGCTGCGGCTGCTGCTCCGCTGGCTGGGGCGGCACGCGGTGCGCACCCGCTGGCGCGGCGACGACGTGCTCGTGGCCGCCCTGCGCACCCTCGCGCCGTGGGCGGCGGCGATGGCCGGGGCGGCGGTCGGGGCGAGCGCGCTGCCGCTGACGCGGTCGGTCCGCACGGTCGTGAACCAGTCGCTGACCGCGCTGCTCATCCTCGTCGCCACGCTGATCGTCGCCCGGGTCGTCACGGGCGCGGTGCAGTCGATGACGAAGTCCCGTACGGACGCGGCGGGTTCGGCCACGATCTTCGTGAACATCACCCGGGTCGTGGTGCTCGCCATCGGCCTCCTCGTCGTCCTCGAAACCCTCGGCGTCTCCATCGCGCCGCTGATCACCGCGCTCGGCGTGGGCGGTCTGGCCGTCGCGCTCGCCCTGCAGGACACGCTCGCCAACCTGTTCGCGGGCGTGCACATCCTCGCCTCGAAGACCGTGCAGCCCGGCGACTACATCCGGCTGAGCAGCGGCGAGGAGGGCTATGTCGTCGACATCAACTGGCGCAACACGGTGGTGCGGAACCTCTCCAACAACCTCGTGATCATCCCCAACGCCCAGCTGTCCGGCACCAACATGACCAACTTCACCCGCCCGGAACAGGAGTTGACCATCCTCGTCCAGGTCGGCGTCGGCTACGACAGCGACCTGGAGCATGTCGAGAAGGTCACCGTCGAGGTCGTCGCCGAGGTGATGGCCGAGGTGGAGGGCGCCGACCCGGAGCACGAACCGGCCGTCCGTTTCCACACGTTCGGCGACTCCCGGATCGGGTTCACGGTGATCCTGGGCGTGGGCGAGTTCAGCGACCAGTACCGGATCAAGCACGAGTTCATCAAGCGCCTGCACCGCCGCTACCGCGCCGAGGGCATCCGCGTCCCCGCGCCCACGCGTACCGTCGCGCTCCAGCAGGAGGGCGGCGCCCCGCTCGACGCCTCGGCGATCCCGCACCAGCGGGCATCGGGCACGCCGGTGCCCTGACGGCCGCGGATTCGGCGCCGGGTGGGGATCCGTGCCGGGTGGGGGTGGTCAAGGGCACAGGTCCATCGGCCATACTGCGCACCGTGGAAAAGCGCATGGACGAGAACGCCGCTCCCCTGCACGTGCACGCCGCGTCGACGGACCCGGGCTTCATCCCCGGCATCACCCCGTCGAAGCCCGTGGCGACCGAGGACGCCGACGCCCCCGTCGATCCGGCGTCCGCACCCGAGCCCGAGCGGGACGAGGAACAGACCACGGCCGACGGGCCGGACACGGAGCCGGAGGCGGCGGACGCCGAGGACACGGCGGACGCTCCGGACGAGGACACCGAGGACGCCGAGGACGCGGACGCCGAGGACGCCGAGGGCGGCGGGATGAAGGCGGACGGCCCCGCCTTCGAAGCCCTCGACCACCGCGGCTCCATCACCGTCGACGGCACCGGCCTCCGCTTCCGACTCGACGACCAGGAATGCGAGTTCGACTGGGACGAGCTCGGCGCCGTCGAGCACGCCACGTCCCGCTTCGGCCGCCGTCTGACGGTCACGGCCCACACCCTCCAGGGCCGCGCCTACCCGGCCGAGGTCCAGGCCCCGGACAAGGCGACCCTGAAGCGCTGGTCGGACGAGCTGGACGAGGTGCTCGACGCGCACTTCGAGGAGTGAGGGCCGCGCTCCGCGAGGGCTGATCCGGGAGGGATACTGTCCGCAGCGGGGCCGTACGGGTGCGTGCCCGGCCCGCGCCCCGCGTCCCGCCCGCCCGGCAGCCCCGCAACCCCGCAGCCCCGAGGAGTTCGCAGTGAATCGCCCCACCGCCCGCGACGTCGCCGCGTTGGCCCAGGTGTCGCGGGCCGCCGTGTCGTTCGTGTTCAGCGGGCGGGCCGAGGGCAACCTCTCCGCGGAGACACAGGCGCGGATCAAGAAGGCGGCCAGGGAGCTCGGGTACCGGCCCGACGAGGTGGCTCGGTCCCTGCGCAAGCGCCGCAGCGCCGTGCTCGGGCTGCTCAGCGACGAGATCGCGACCAGCCCGTTCGCGGGCCGCATGGTGCTCGGCGCGATGGAGGCGGCCAGGGAGCGCGGCCACCAGGTGCTGCTCCTGGAGTCCCGCCTCGACCCGGCCGCCGAGGCCGAGGCCGTCGCCGAACTGCGCGCCCGCCGGGTCGACGGAGTCGTGTACGCGGCGATGTCGATGCGCCGCACGGCCGTGCCGCAGGGCATCGACCCGGAACGCGCCGTGCTCGCCAACTGCCTTCCGCAGGAGCCCGGTTCGTACGCCTCGGTGGTCGCGCACGAGCGGGCCGGGGGCCGGGCCGCCGTGGACGCGCTGATCGACGCGGGCCACCGGGACATCGCGCTGCTCGGCGGCGAGACGGACAACATCGCGGCGTCCGACCGGACCCGCGGCTTCCGCGACGGGCTGCGCGCGGCGGGCATCACCGCACGCGAGGAGTGGGTGCTGCGCGCGGGCTGGCAGATCGACGAGGGGTACGCGGCGGCGCTCCGCGTCCTCGACCGGGCCGAGCGGCCGACGGGCCTCGTGTGCGCCAACGACCGGGTGGCCGCGGGCGCGCTGCTCGCGGCGGCCCGCCTCGGCATCGACGTGCCGGGCGAGCTGTCGGTGGTGGGGTACGACGACCAGGACCAGATGGCCGACCGCCTGGTCCCGGCCCTGACCACGGTCGCCCTGCCGCACCTGGAGATGGGCGCGACGGCGGTCCGGATGCTCCTCGACGCGGCGGACGCGGACACTCCGGTGGACCGCACGGCGGCCGTCCGCCTCAAGTGCCCGTTGATCACCCGCGATTCGGTCCGCCCGCCGAAGGCCTGAGACCGCCCGGGCCCGGCAGCCCCACCCGCGCCCCCTCGGCCCCGCCCGCCCCCTGACCGGCCACGATGCGCCGCCCTCCCCCGCCCGCGACAATGAAGACGTCAGGGAAGCACATCGAGGTCGGGTCCGGGTCCGGGCATGCGGAAGCTGATTGCGTGGGTGTTCATGTACTCCCTCGACGGCCTGCTCGCCGAGGAGGGCACCGACTACTGGCGCTACTGCTTCGCCCTCCCCGCCGACCCGGCCGCCCTGCGCCAGAAGGTCGAGCTGTACGAGAGCGCGTACGCGCACATCATGGGCCGGGCCACGTACGAGGCGATGGCGGAGGCACTGCCGCAGGCCGACCACCCGTTCTCCGGCATCCTCGACGCAGGCCGCAAGGTCGTCTTCTCCCGCACCCTGCGCACCGCCGACTGGCCTGGCACCGACATCGCCGCGGGTGACACCAGGGAAGAGGTCGACCGCCTGCGGCTGCGCGGGGACGGCCACATCGTGGTCTGGGGCGGCGTCGGCTTCTGGCGCTCGCTCATCCGGCTCGACCTGATCGACGAGTTCCGCTTCGATCTGCACCCGTACGTCGCGGGCGAGGGCACCCGACTCTTCGACGGCTTCCCCGCCTCGTACCGGCTCGACCTGGTCTCCGCCGCCGAGCACGGCAACGGGGTCGTGGAGCTGCGCTACCGCCGACCCCGCTGACTTCACCCGCCGGGACGCCCCGCCGACCCGCCCGCCAGGACGGGCCGCTGACTCACCCGCCGGGACGCGTCCCGCTCACTCGGCCGCCTCCCAGGCGCGCACGGCGACCTCCGCCGCGCCCGTGGTGACCTCGACGGTCAGCGGGCCCTCGGGGGCCGGGTACACCTTCTCCGTGACCATCGCCCGCTCGTCGAGGAACGCCTCGATCAGCGGACCGTCGACCAGCACGCGCAGCCGGGCGGCCGGGCCCGGCGGGACCGTCGCGACCAGCTGCGGGGTGCGCGGCTGCGGGTGCGTCGAGGCCGCCGGGGCCGCACTGCGGTCCAGGACGAGGGTGCCGCGGGTCGGGGTGACGCGCAGCGACAGGGCCGGTCCGAGTCCGAGGACGACCTCGGTGCCGGGCTGTGTGACGTCGACGTCCAGCTCCACCTCGTACGCCGCGGGCAGGGCGTCGCCCACCGTGAAGGGGCGGCCGCGCAGTGCGGTCAGCTCGCGGGCGGGGGCGAGGCGGAGGGTGCCGTCCGGGTGCACGCCGAGCTCGCGCGGGCAGGTCAGGCAGCCCGCCCAGCCGGCGGCGACCGACTCGTCCTCGGTGCGGGACTCCCAGCTCCAGCCCCAGACGAGGGTGCGCTCGTCCTCGACGAGGGCGGTGGCCGCGTAGAAGTCCCGGCCCTGGTCGAGCATGCCGCCGCCGCCGGCCACGAACCTCAACCCCTCGCCGTGGGCGCGCAGTTCACCGACGAGGTACGCGGTGGAGTACGTGATGTCGTCGATCCACAGGGACAGCATCAGCACCCAGCGCCCGTCCCCCGCCGGCACCAGCGCCGGGCACTCCCAGGCGGTCGCGGGCGCGGCGACGCGGGCGGCGACGGGGTCGGAGCCGTCGATCAGGGAGCCCGCGTACGTCCAGTCGGTGAGCGAGTCGACCCGGTAGAGGAGGACGTCGGCGCGGCCGTCGGCCCGGTGCCCGGCGCCGACGACCGCCCAGCGGCGGCCCTCGTGGGTGAAGAGGAAGGGGTCGCGGAAGGCGTTGAGGTCGAGGCCCTGCGGGGGTCCGGGGACGACCGGCTCGGGTTCGGCCTTGAGCTCGGTGAGGGAGTCGTCGGTGGCGCGGGCGAGCATGACGGAGCCGATGCCGTCGTGGCGGTCCATGCCGGTGTAGACGGCGGTGGGCACGCCGTCGTCGACGACCGCGCAGCCGGACCAGGCGCCGAGCGCGTCCCGGCCGCCGGGGGTGGGTGCGAGGGCGATGCCGTGGTCGGTCCAGTGCACGAGGTCCGGGCTGGAGGCGTGGCCCCAGTGGATGTCGCCCCAGACGGCGGCGCCGGGGTTGTGCTGGAAGAACAGGTGGTAGCGGCCCGCGTGGAAGACCGGCCCGTTGGGGTCGTTGCACCACTGCCCGGCGGCCGGCCGCACGTGGTGACGGGGGAGATTTCTGTCGGCCATGTCGCTGTCGCTTCCTCGTCGTGGATCTCTCGTCGAACCCTTGCCTTTTGGAACCTAACACGTGATAGTTGTGCCGCCCTAGCACGTGCTAGGAGCGGGGGTCCGAGCCGCACGTATCTCACGTATCGGGCCCACGGGAAACGGATTCCTACATTCCGGCATCATGAGCGGGCGCTGCGCGGGACACCGCAGTGCCTGCGCGCAAGGGAGCGCCATGACGACGCAGAGCCCTACGGCCTCGCCCACCGCCACGACAGCAGAGCCGGGGAAGAGCAGGCGGCGCCTGAACTTCTCGCTGATCAGCGCGGCCCTCTTCATGTTCTTCGTGACCTGGTCCCTGTCCTGGTCGCTGTTCTCCATCTGGCTCACCCAGGACATCGGCCTGAGCGCAGGCCGCAGCTCCCTGGTGATCAGCGCCAACGCCGTCGGCTGCCTGCTGACGATGCCGGTCTACGGCTTCCTCCAGGACCGGCTCGGCCTGCGCAAGAACCTGCTGTACTGGATCGGCGGCCTGATGCTGCTCGTCGGCCCGATGTACATCTACGTGTACGGGCCGCTGCTCAAGGCCCAGTTCGCGCTCGGCCTGATCGTGGGCTCGGCGTACCTGGCGATGGCGTTCGCGGTGGCGGTGGCCACACTGGAGAGCTACGCCGAGCGGCTCGGCCGGTTCCACGGCTTCGAGTTCGGCCGCGCCCGGATGTTCGGCTCACTCGGCTGGGCTGCGGCGACCTTCTTCGCGGGGCGTCTCTTCAACATCGACCCGGCGCTCAACTTCTGGGCCGCGTCCGGCAGTGCGGCCGTCTTCGTCGCGCTGCTCGTCGCGATCCGGGTGACCGACGGCCGCCGCGCCGCCGCCGTCGACCACGCCGCCGCGTCGGTCTCGCTCGCCGACGTCCGCTCCCTGCTGCGCTACCCCGCGTTCTGCGGCCTGCTCCTGTTCGTGGTCGCGGTGACGGCGACGTACAACACGTACGACGCGATGTTCCCGTCCTACTTCGCCTCGCTGTTCTCGTCCACGGCCGAGGGCAACCGGATGTACAGCGACCTGAACTCCGTGCAGGTGTTCCTGGAGGCGGGCGGGATGGCGCTCGCGCCGTTCCTGGTGAACCGGCTCGGGCCGAAGAAGTCGCTGCTCGTCTCGGGCTGCGTCATGGCGACCCGCATCTTCCTGTCGGGCCTGGTCACCGACCCGTTCGCGATCTCGGCGGTGAAGCTGCTGCACGCGGTCGAGCTGCCGATCATGCTGATCGCGATCTTCAAGTACATCAACCGGCACTTCGAGCCGCGGCTCTCCTCGTCGATCTACCTGGTCGGCTTCCAGCTCGCCACCCAGGTCGGCGCCGCGGTCATCTCCCCGCTGGCGGGCCTCGGCTACGACGCCCTGGGCTACGCCCCGACCTACCTCGTCATGTCCGTCTGCGTCGCCGCGTTCACGGCCCTCTCGGTATGGACCCTCCGCCCGGACGCGAAGGGACTGCCGGAGCCGGTCCCGACCGCGCTGCCGGAGCCGGAGCCGGAACCGGCGAGGGTCTGAACTCCCTTGCATCGAGGGCGTACGAGGGGAGGGGCGCCCGGTCGACCGGGTGCCCCTCCCCTCCTTCGGGTGCGGTGCACGTCAGACGGCGGCCGGAACCGGAGCAGCTGTGGGCGCGGGCGACGTGGCCGTCACCGGTGTCGACTGGGCGTCCGTGCGGGCCAGTTCGCGGCGGAGGCGGGTGAAGGGGCGGGGGCGGTCGAGGGCGAGGACCGCGGTGGTGCGGGCGTCGCGCTCGTAGACCGCGAGGAAGCCGCCCTCCTCCGTGGAGCCCTCGACGACGCGCGGGACGTCGCCCTGTTCGCGGCGGCCGGCGAACTGGATGCGGGAGCCGTACTGGTCGGACCAGAAGTACGGCAGCGGGCGGACGTGTTCGACGGTGTGCCCGGCGAGCAGGTTGCGGACGGCGACGCGGGGCTGGGCCGTGGCGCTGGTCCAGTGCTCGGCGCGGTGGCCGCCGACGCGGGCCACGTCGCCGACCGCGACGACCTGCGGGAGGTTGGTGACGCAGCCGTCGTCGCAGAGCACCCCGTCGTGGACGGCGAGGGTGGAGCCGGCCAGCCACTCGGTGTTGGGGGTCGCGCCGATGCCGACGACGACCACGTCGGCGGGGAAGAGGCGTCCGTCGGCGAGGCGCACGCCGGTCACCGCGGTCTCGCCCTCGATGGCGGCGACGCCCGTACCCGTGACGAGGCGGACGCCGCCGCGCTCGTGCAGCCGGGCGACGACCGCGGCCATCTCCGGGCCGAGTTGCGGGAGCAGCGGCATCGGCGCGGCCTCGACGACCGTGACGTCGTGGCCCATCGCCGCGCAGGACGAGGCGGTCTCGGCGCCGATGAAGCCGCCGCCGATGACGACGACGCGCTGCGTGCCGCGCCGCAGGTCGGTGCGGAGCGCGCGGGCCTCGTCGAGGGTGCGGAGCGTGTGGACGCCGGGCAGGAGCGGGCCGGGGAGGCGGCGGGCGCGGGCGCCGGTGGCGATGACGACGCCGTCGGTGGAGACGGTGCGGCCGTTCTCCAGGAGTACGGTGCGGCCGCGGGCGTCGAGGCCGCGGGCGCGGACGCCGAACATCCACTCGGCGCCGAGTTCCAGGGTCTCCTCGTCGTCGGAGAGCGCGAGGTCCTCCTCGGTGGCCTTGCCGGCGAGGAAGTCCTTGGACAGCGGCGGCCGGTCGTAGGGCCGGTGCTGCTCCTCGCCGACGATCACCAGTCGGCCGTCGAAGCCCTGCGCCCGCAGTTCCCGGGCGGCGTACAGTCCGGCGAGCGAGGCGCCCACCACGGTCACGGTCCTCATGAGGCTGTGCCTTTCTCGTCGATCTCGGGATAGCAGGCGGGGCGGGGCCGGCGACCTCAGGCCGCGGCGTTCTCCTCGTCGCCGCGGTGGACGTGGATCATGCCGTCCTCCACGGTGACGCGGTGCGTGCGGACGGGGCGCCGGGCCGGGAGGCAGGTGGGCTTGCCCGTGCGCAGGTCGAACGAGGCCTCGTGGAGCGGGCATTCGACCAGGCAGCCCTCCAGGAGTCCCTCGGAGAGCGAGGCGTCCTGGTGGGTGCAGGTGTCGTCGATGGCGTACAACTCGCCGTCCTCCGCGTGGAACACGGCGATGGGCGGTTCGACGTCCACGCGGACGGATGCGCCTTCAGGGAGCTCTTCGAGGCGGCAGACGGGAATCACGGGCACCCCTCTTGGTTCTGGACCGTTCGGTAACCTACTGTTCCGCATCACGCACTGACGTGCGTTGTGCGCAACAGAATCCGGGCGGGATGCCCCGTACGTCAAGAGGGTTCTCGCAGATGCGGTCCGAAGGCCGGCCGCGACGCCGTGGGAGGTGACCTATGCCCCGTGAACAAGTGCAGGTCAGAGCAGGTACGACGGACAGGGCGACGGCTACGGAAGCCACTCGGGAAGTGTCCGGATCGAGACCCCCGCGAGGGCCGTCGGAGCGGGCGGCGAAGGGGTCGGCCGGCTCGGTGCAGTCCGTGGACCGTGCGGTGAGCGCACTGGAGAGCCTGGCGCGGCACGGCGAGGCCGGAGTGGCCCTGATCGCCGAGGAGTTGGGGGTGCACAAGTCGACCGCGTTCCGGCTGCTCGGCGTTCTGGAGCAGCGCGGGCTCGTCAACCAGTCGGCGGACCGCGGCAAGTACTACCTCGGGGCCGGTGTGCTGCGCCTGGCGGGGGCGGCCGCAGCACGCATGGACATCTCGCAGGAGGGCGCGCCGGTCTGCCGCGACCTGGCCGACGAGCTGGGCGAGACGGTCAACATCGCGATCCTCGACGACGACGCGGCGGTCAACATCATGCAGGCCCGGGGCCCGGCCGCTGTCACCGCGCAGAACTGGCTCGGCCGCCGCACCCCGCTGCACGCCACGTCCAGCGGCAAGGTGCTGCTCGCGCATCTGCCGCCGACGCTGCGCGAGGGCCTGCTCGCCCGCAGCCTGCCGCGGTTCACCGCGCGTACGGTCGTCAACGCGGCCGCGCTGCGCGACGAGCTGGCGGAGGTGGGCGGGCGGGACTTCGCCGTGGCCGTCGAGGAGCTGGAGATCGGGCTCGCCTCCGTGGCGGCGCCGGCCCGATCGCACGACGGGAAGGTGCTCGGCGCGGTCAGCGTCTCCGGGCCGGTGTACCGGCTCACCGAGGACCGCATTCCGGAGCTCGCCCGGCGCACGGTCGAGGCGGCGGCCGAGCTGTCCCGGCGGATGGGGCACGGCCTGTGAGAACGCGCGACGCCCACCCCTGCGCCGTACACCTTTCGGGGCAGGTCGTGGGCACACGCGCCCTGACGGGGCGTCAGCATCGTTTTGCCAATGCTTGATTCGCACCCCTTGACGGCATCGTGAACGCGTTCCCAAGATGTGAGCCATCTCGTCTCTCATCGCGCAATGCGAAGCGCAGAGCGCAACATCAAGGGAGTTGGTCGTGCCACACGAGGTCCGCGCCGTCGTCGCCCTCAAGAAGGGCGCACCCGTCGAGGTGCAGACGATCGTCGTCCCCGATCCCGGCCCGGGAGAGGTCCTGGTCAAGGTGCAGGCCTGCGGGGTCTGCCACACGGATCTGCACTACCGGGAGGGCGCGATCAACGACGACTTCCCGTTCCTGCTCGGCCACGAGGCCGCGGGCACGGTCGAGTCGGTCGGCGACGGCGTCACGGACCTCGCCCCCGGCGACTACGTGGTGATCGCCTGGCGCGCGCCCTGCGGCACCTGCCGTTCCTGTCGCCGCGGCCGCCCGTGGTACTGCTTCGACTCCCGCAATGCCGCGCAGCCGATGACCCTGCTCGACGGCACCCCGCTCAGCCCGGCCCTCGGCATCGGCGCGTTCGCCGAGAAGACGCTGGTCGCGGCCGGGCAGGCGGTGAAGGTCGACGCGGCCGCCCGCCCCGAGGCCGCGGGCCTGATCGGCTGCGGCGTGATGGCCGGGTACGGGGCGGCCGTCAACACCGGCAACGTGCAGCGCGGCGACACCGTGGCCGTGATCGGCTGCGGCGGCGTGGGCAACGCGGCCATCGCCGGGGCCTGCCTGAACGGCGCCCGCAAGGTCATCGCCGTCGACGTCGACGACAAGAAGCTCGACGTGGCCGAGAAGTTCGGCGCGACCCACACCATCAACTCCCGCGGCACGGACCCCGTCGAGGCGGTCCGCGCCCTCACCGACGGCTTCGGCGTCGACATCGCCATCGACGCGGTCGGCCGCCCGGAGACGTACAAGCAGGCCTTCTACATGCGCGACCACGCAGGCACCCTGGTCCAGGTCGGCGTGCCCGACCCGGACATGAAGGTCGAGATCCCGCTGATCGACCTGTTCGGCCGCGGCGGCGCGCTCAAGTCGTCCTGGTACGGCGACTGCCTGCCGACCCGCGACTTCCCGGTCCTCATCGACCAGTACCTGTACGGGCTGCTCGACCTGAACGGCTTCATCACCGAGACGATCGCCCTCGACCAGGTCGAGGAGGCCTTCGCCAAGATGCACCGGGGCGAGGTGCTCCGCTCCGTCGTCGTGCTCTGACCCTCCCTCCCCCGGGCACCCGCCGGACTCCGGCACGCGCCCCAACTCCCTGCCTGCGTACGGCAATTCACCGGACCTCACCGCCCGAGGAGAGGCATGTCCAGCACACCCGAAAACGGCCCGGCCGCACCCGAGAACGGCCCGGACTCCGCCGGTTCCCGTGTCGTCGTCATCGGCGCCGGCATCGTCGGCTGCTCCCTCGCCGACGAGCTCACCGCCCGCGGCTGGAGCGACGTCACCGTCCTCGAACAGGGCCCCCTGCCCGCCCCCGGCGGCTCCACCTCGCACGCCCCCGGCCTGGTCTTCCGTACGAGCCCGTCGAAGACCCTCACCGAGTTCGCCAAGTACACCGTGGAGAAGTTCAACTCTCTTCAAGTGGACGGGCTTTCGTGCTTCAACCCGGTCGGCGGGCTCGAACTCGCGACCACCCCCGAGCGCTGGGCCGACCTGCACCGCAAGGCCGGCTGGGCCGCCGCCTGGGGTGTGCGCGGCGAGCTGGTGTCGGCGGCCCGCTGCAAGGAACTCTGGCCGCACATCGACGAGTCGAAGGTCCTCGGCGGCTTCCACACCCCGGAGGACGGCCTCGCCCGCGCCCTGCTCGCCGCCCGCGCCCAGATGGAGCGGGCCGAGCAGCGCGGCGCCACGTTCCTCGACCGGCACACCGTGACCGGCATCGAGCAGGAGGACGGCCGGGTCACCGCCGTCGTCACCGACCGGGGCACGTTCCCGGCCGACCACGTGGTGTCCGCCGCCGGATTCTGGGGCCCGGTCGTCGGCCGCATGGCCGGCGTCGATGTACCGCTGCTCCCCCTCGCCCACCAGTACGCGAAAACGAAGCCGCTGCCCGAGCTCGCCGGGGCCAACGACCCGCGTACCGAGGCGTCCCGGCCGATCCTGCGGTTCCAGGACCGCGACCTGTACTTCCGCGAGCACACCGACCGCATCGGCATCGGCTCCTACGCCCACAAGCCGCTGCCCGTCGACCCGTTCGCGCTGCTCGACTACGACACGGCCCGCGCGAACAACATGGCTATGCCGTCCTCGTACCCGTTCACCGAGGAGGACTGGGCGCCGAGCTGGGAGGACTGCAAGTGGCTGCTCCCGATGCTCCGGGACGCGGAGGTCGAGGAGGGCTTCAACGGGGTCTTCTCGTTCACGCCCGACGGCATGCCGTTGCTCGGCGAGGCCCGGCAGCTGCGCGGCTTCTGGCTCGCGGAGGCCGTGTGGGTCACGCACTCGGCGGGCGTCGCCAAGGCCGTGGCCGAGTGGATGGTCGACGGGAAGCCCTCCCTCGACCTGCACGAGTGCGACCTCACCCGGTTCGAGGACGCCCAGCGCTCCCCCGCGTACGTGCACGACCGCGGGGCGCGGCAGTTCGTCGAGGTGTACGACGTGCTGCACCCGCTGCAGCCCGCGGGCGACCCGAGGCCGCTGCGCGTCAGCCCCTTCCACGCCCGGCAGCAGGAGCTCGGCGCGGTCTTCCTGGAGGGCGGCGGCTGGGAGCGCCCGCACTGGTACGAGGCCAACTCGGCGCTGGCGGAAGGGATTTCACTGCCCGAGCGGGACGCCTGGTCGGCCCGCCACTGGTCGCCGATCGCCGCCGCCGAGGCGAGGGCCACGCGCGAGAAGGTGGCGCTGTACGACATGACGCCGCTGCGCCGCCTGGAGGTGACCGGCCCCGGCGCCCTGGACTTCCTGCAGCGCATGACGTCCAACAACCTCGCGAAGATGCCCGGCGCGGTCACGTACACGCTGCTCCTGAACGAGGACGGCGGCATCCGCTCCGACCTGACCGTGGCCCGGCTCGGCCGCGACCGGTTCCAGATCGGCGCCAACTCGCCCGCCGACCTCGACTGGCTGCTGCGGCACGCGCCCGCCCACGTGCACATCCGCGACATCACGTCCGGCACCTGCTGCATCGGCGTGTGGGGCCCGCTCGCCCGCGCCCTCGTGCAGCCGCTGACCCGCGACGACTTCTCGCACGAGGGCTTCGGCTACTTCCGCGCCAAGGAGACCTACCTCGGGCACGTCCCGGTCACCGCGATGCGCCTGTCGTACGTGGGTGAGCTGGGCTGGGAGCTGTACACCAGCGCCGACCTGGGGCTCCGGCTCTGGGACACGCTCTGGGAGGCCGGGCGGGAGCACGGGGTGATCGCGGCCGGCCGGTCCGCGTTCAACAGCCTCCGCCTGGAGAAGGGCTACCGCTCCTGGGGCCACGACATGACCACCGAGCACAACCCGTACGAGGCGGGCATCGGCTTCGCCGTCCGCATGGACCGCGGCGACTTCCTGGGCCGCGACGCCCTCGCTCAACTCGGCGAGCCCGCGCGGAAGTTGACGCCGCTGCTGCTCGACGACCCGGCCGCCGTCGTCCTCGGTCACGAGCCCGTGCACGTCGACGGCGCCCCCGCCGGGTACGTCACCAGCGCCTCGTACGGCTACACCCTCGGCCGCTGCGTCGCCTACGCGTGGCTGCCGCCGCTGCCCGAGGGGGCCGGAGTGCACATCGAGTACTTCGGCGAGAAGGTTCCGGCGACGGTCGCCGAAGAGCCGCTGTTCGACCCCCAAATGGCCCGCATCCGCCGCTAGTTCGAGTTTCCTCAAGCGACCTCACGAGGAGTACGTACGTGACGACGACCCCCGTCGCCCCCAGCCTCATGGCCACCCTCCCCGGGCACTACTACACCGACCCCGCGCTGTTCCGCCTGGAGCAGGAGCGCGTCTTCGAGACCATGTGGTTCTGCGCCGTGCGCAGCGCCGACCTGGAGAAGCCCGGCGCGTTCCGGACCGTGCAGGTCGGCCGGGAGAGCGTCCTGATCACCCGGTCCCGCACCGGTGAGCTGCGCGCGTTCCTGAACGTCTGCCGGCACCGCGGCGCCCAGCTGTGCACCGAGGAGTCCGGCGAGGTGCGGCGCAACCTGCAGTGCCCGTACCACGCGTGGACGTACGACCTCGACGGCAAGCTCGTCGCCGCGCCCAACCTGACGAAGATGCCGGACGTGGACCGCTCCGAGTACGGCCTGATCAAGGTCGCGCTGCGGGAGTGGCTCGGCTACGCCTGGGTGTGCCTGGCCGACGAGCCGCCGTCCTTCGAGGAGACGGTGATCGGCGCGGCCGTGGAGCGCCTCGGCGACGTCGCGGCCATCGACCACTACCGCACCGAGGGCCTCGCGCTCGGCAAGCGCATCCGTTACGACGTGAAGGCGAACTGGAAGCTGATCGTCGAGAACTTCATGGAGTGCTACCACTGCGCGACCATCCACCCCGAACTCACCGAGGTCCTCCCGGAGTTCGCGGACGGCTACGCGGCGCAGTACTACGTCGGCCACGGCGCCGAGTTCGGCGACGACGTCAAGGGCTTCACCGTCGACGGCAGCGAGGGCTTCGCCAAACTGCCCGAGGTCGCCGACGACCAGGACCGCCGCTACTACGCGATGACGGTCAAGCCGACCGTGTTCGTGAACCTGGTCCCGGACCACGTGATCCTGCACCGGATGTTCCCGCTCGCCGAGGACCGCACGATCGTCGAGTGCGACTGGCTGTACGCGCCCGAGGTCGTCGACTCCGGCGCCGACCTGTCGAAGTCGGTCGAGCTGTTCCACCGGGTCAACGCCCAGGACTTCGAGGCCTGCGAGCGCACCCAGCCCGCGATGAGCTCCCGCGCCTACCGCGCCGGCGGCGTCCTCGTGCCGACCGAGCACCACATCGTCATCTTCCACGAGTGGCTGCTGCAGCAGCTGGGAGGCGAGCATGCCTGACCTGTTCATCGACGGTACGTGGACCTCCCCGCGGGAAGGGCGCACGCGCGAGATCCGCTGTCCCGCCGACGGTTCGCTCGTCGCGGTCGTCGACGAGGCGGACGGCAAGGACACCCTGGACGCGATCGCGGCCGCCCGGCGCGCGTTCGACGAGGGCCCCTGGCCGCACACCACCGGCGCCGAGCGCGGCGACCTGCTGCTTCGCGTCGCCGACCTGCTCGTCCGCGACAAGGACTCCCTCGCCCGCGCGGAGTCCCTCGACACCGGCAAACGCCTGGTGGAGAGCGCGTACGACATGGACGACATCGCCAACTGCTTCCGGTACTTCGGCAGGTCGGCCGCGGCCGACGCGGGCCGGGTCGTCGAGACGGGCGTGCCGGACCAGGAGAGCCGGGTCGTGCACGAGCCGGTCGGCGTGTGCGCGCTGATCACCCCGTGGAACTACCCGCTGCTGCAGACCGCGTGGAAGGTCGCGCCCGCGCTCGCCGCCGGCAACACCTTCGTCCTGAAGCCCAGCGAACTCACCCCGCACACCGCGATCCACCTCGTCCGGCTGCTCGCCGAGGCCGGACTCCCCGACGGGGTCGCCAACCTGGTCCTCGGCGCGGGCCCCGAGGCGGGCGGCCCGCTCGCCGAACACCCGGACGTCGACCTGGTGTCGTTCACCGGCGGCCTCGCCACCGGCCGGCACCTGATGGCGACCGCCGCGGCCACGGTGAAGAAGGTCGCCCTCGAACTCGGCGGCAAGAACCCCAACATCGTCTTCGCGGACGCCGACTTCGAGGCGGCCGTCGACATGGCGCTCACCGCGGTGTTCCTGCACTCCGGCCAGGTCTGCTCGGCCGGCACCCGGCTCCTCGTCGAGGACTCGCTGCACGACCGGTTCGTCGACGAGCTGGTGCGCAGGGCGGAACGCATCCGGCTCGGCGGCCCCTTCGACGACCGCGCCCAGACCGGCCCGCTGATCTCGGCGGCCCACCGCGCGAAGGTCGAGGCGTACGTCGAACGCGGCCTGCGGGAAGGGGCGGTGCTGCGCTGCGGCGGGGCCCGGCCCTCCGGCGCGGAGTACGACAACGGCTTCTACTACCTGCCGACGGTCCTGGACGCGTGCACGGACGGCATGTCGGTGGTCCAGGACGAGTCGTTCGGTCCGGTCCTCACGGTCGAGCGGTTCACCGACGAGCAGGAGGCCGTACGCCTCGCCAACTCCAGCATCTACGGCCTCGCGGGCGCCGTCTGGACGAGCGACGAGGCGCGGGCGAGCCGGGTCGCGTCCCGGCTGCGCCTCGGCACGGTGTGGATCAACGACTTCCACCCGTACGTCCCGCAGGCCGAGTGGGGCGGCTACAAGCAGTCCGGCTTCGGCCGCGAGCTGGGGCCCGCCGGGCTCGCCGAGTACCGCGAGACGAAGCACATCTGGCGCAACACCCGCCCGGTTCCGCAGGGCTGGTTCGCATAACCGAACCCCGAGGAGACGCGCATGAATCCGACTCCGACTCCACCCTCCGACGACAGGGACGACGCCGAACTGGAGGAGTTCGGCTACCGTCCCGAACTCAAGCGCACCCTAGGCAACTTCCACACCTTCGCCGCCGGCATCAGCTACATCTCCATCCTCACCGGCACCTTCCAGCTCTTCTACTTCGGCTACGCGAACGGCGGCCCGGCCTACTGGTGGTCCTGGCCGATGGTGTTCGTCGGCCAGTTCATGGTGGCCCTCTGCTTCGCGGAGCTCGCCGCCCGCTATCCGGTCGCCGGCTCGGTCTACAACTGGGCGAAGAAGGTGGGCAATCCGCACGTCGGCTGGCTCGCGGGCTGGATGATGCTGCTCGCCTCGGTCGTGTCGATCGCGGCCGTCGCCCTCGCCTACCAGCTGACGCTGCCGCAGATCTCGTCGTTCTTCCAGTTCGTGGGCGACGGCACGGGCCGGTACGACGTGGCCACGAACGCGGTGATCCTGGCCGCCGTGCTGATCCTGTTCACCACGCTCGTCAACGCCTTCGGCGTCAAGCTGATGGCCCGGATCAACACCGCCGGCGTGTTCATCGAGCTGATCGCCACCGTCGTACTGATCGTGCTCTTCGCGGTGCACGTCGTGCGTGGCCCGCAGGTGGTCACCGAGACGGCCCACACGGGGGACGGCCAGTCCTTCGGCTATCTCGGCGCCTTCCTCGTCGCCTCGCTCGCCTCCGCGTACGTGATGTACGGCTTCGACACCGCGGCCTCGCTGGGCGAGGAGTCCCTCGACCCGTCGCGGAACGCGCCGCGCGCCATCATCCGCTCGATCGTCGCCTCGTTCGTCCTCGGCGGGCTGATCCTGCTGCTCGCCCTGATGAGCGTCTCCTCGCTGCGCGGCGAGAAGCTGTCCTCGGACGGACTGCAGTACGTGGTCCTGGACGTGCTCGGGCCCACGGCCGGCAAGGCCATGCTGTGGTGCGTGCTCATCGCCGTCACGGTCTGCGCCCTGGCCGTGCACACGGCCGCGATCCGGCTCGCGTTCGCGATGTCCCGCGACAACAACCTGCCCGCGGCCTCGCTGCTCGCCCGGGTCAGCCCGCGCTTCAAGACGCCCGTGGCGCCCGCGATCGTCATCGGTGTGCTGTCGCTCGCGATCCTCGTCGTGAACATCCGCCAGCCGCAGATCTTCACCGTCGTCACCAGCATCGGCATCATCATGATCTACGCGGCGTATCTGCTGGTCACCGTGCCGATGCTGGTCGCCCGGCTGCGCGGCAAGTGGCAGCCCGCCGAGGGCAGGTTCTCGCTCGGCCGCTGGGGGCTGCCCGTCAACGTCCTCGCCGTGCTGTGGGGCGGGGCCATGACCGTCAACCTGCTCTGGCCGCGCGCCGCCGTCTACAACGCCACCGCCCCGTACCACTGGTATCTGCGCTGGGGCGCCGTCCTGTTCGTCGGCCTGATCGCCGGCGGCGGATTCGCCTACTACTGGTTCGTCCAGCGGCACCGCACCGGCGTCCTCGCCGAGCACGCGGCCCAGTCCCCCGCACCACCTGCTGCCACCCCTGCCGCCGACCTGGAGGAGGTCACCACCTCATGAGTTCCGAAGCGACTGTTCCCGCCGATGTCTTCGACTACGTGGTCGTCGGCGGCGGCACCGCGGGCAATGTCGTCGCGGCCCGCCTCTCCGAGGACCCGAACGTCACCGTGTGCGTCCTGGAGGCCGGACCGAGCGACGTCGGCGACGCCGACGTCCTCCAACTCGACCGCTGGATGGGCCTGTTGGAGTCCGGGTACGACTGGGACTACCCGGTCGAGCCGCAGTCCAGCGGCAACAGCTTCATGCGGCACGCCCGCGCCAAGGTGCTCGGCGGCTGCTCCTCGCACAACTCCTGCATCGCCTTCTGGGCCCCGGCCGAGGACCTCGACGCGTGGGCGGCCGGCGGCTGTACGGGCTGGACGGCCGAGGAACTCTTCCCGCTCTACCAACGCCTGGAGAACAACGACGCCCCCGGCGACCACCACGGCCGCTCCGGCCCGGTGAAGCTGCGCACCCTCAAGGGCGCGGACGACCCGTGCGGCAACGCCCTGTTGGAGGCCTGCGCCCAGGCGGGCATCCCGACGACGCCGTTCAACACCGGGAAGACGGTGATCCGCGGCGCCAACTGGTTCCAGATCAACTCGGACGAGAACAACGTCCGCCAGTCGTCCTCGGTCGCCTACCTCCACCCGATCATGGGCAAGCGCCCCAACCTGGAGGTGCGTACGGGCGTCCGCGCGAAGCGCCTGGTCTTCGAGGGGCGCCGCTGCGTGGGTACGGAGTACCTGGACCCGGACCAGATCCACACCCGCACGATCCGCGCCCGCCGCGAGGTGATCGTCTCCTGCGGCTCGATCGACACCCCGAAGCTGCTGATGCTCTCCGGCATCGGCCCGTCGACCCACCTGCGCGAGACGGGCGTCGACGTGCTGGTCGACTCGCCGGGCGTCGGCGAGAACCTCCAGGACCACCCCGAGGGCGTGATCATGTGGCAGGCCAAGCAGCCCATGACCACCAAGTCCAGCCAGTGGTGGGAGGCCGGCATCTTCTACGACACCGAGCCGGGCCTCGACCGCCCCGACCTGATGTTCCACTACGGCCAGGTGCCGTTCGACATGAACACCGCCCGGCACGGCTACCCGACGACGGACAACGCGTTCTGCCTCACCCCGAACGTCACCCGCGCCCGCTCCAAGGGCACGGTCCGGCTGCGCACGCGTGACTTCCGGGACAAGCCGATGGTCGACCCGCGCTACTTCACCGACGAGCACGACGTCCGCGTGATGACGTACGGCCTGAAGCTGGCGCGCCGCATCGCCGAACAGCCGGCGCTCAGCGGCTGGGCGGGCGCGGAACTGGCTCCGGGCCCGGACGTCCGCACCGACGACGAGCTCCTGGACTACATCCACAAGACCCACAACACCGTCTACCACCCGGCGTGCACGGTGAAGATGGGCGCCGACGACGACCCCCTCGCCCCCCTCGACGCCCGCCTCCGCGTCAAGGGCGTGGACGGCCTGCGCGTCGCCGACGGCTCGGTCATGCCGGACCTGGTGACGGTCAACCCGTGCATCACGACGATGATGATCGGCGAAAAGTGCGCGGACCTGCTGAGGCAGGACGCAGGCTGACCTCCGGGACGCCTGAGGGGCGCGGGGAACTGCGCGAGCGGCCACGACGAAAGCCGCAGACGAACGACGGCCCCGGGGTCCGGGGCGGAGCCCCGGAGGTGTCCGCTGAGGACTTTCGGGAAGGGGCGGGGTGGGGGAAAGCTCACCCCAACCCCGCCACCTCCCGCCGCACCGCCGCGACCCGCTCCGCGAGTTCCCGCGCGTCGGGTACAGGGCTGTCCCGCAACAGCCCCTCGACCCGCCCCAGTTCCGCCACCGCCGCGGCGACCCGCTCCCCCACCCCCGCCCGCGCCGCCGCCAACTCCTGCTTCTTGCGGTGCAGTTCGAGGAATACGTTCACCTTGGTACGCAGCACCCACGGGTCGATCGGCTTGGTCAGGAAGTCCGCCGCGCCGACCGCGTACCCCCGATACGTGTAGTCCGCGTCGGGGTTGACCCCGGTGACGAGGATGATCGGGACGTTCTTCGTCTGGTCGAGCCGCTTGATCGCCCCGGCGGTCTCGAAGCCGTCCATGCCGGGCATGACGACGTCGAGCAGCACCACCGCGAACTCCTGCCGCAGCATCGCCTTCAACGCCTCCTCCCCGGACCGAGCGAGCACCAGCCGCTGGTGCAGCGGGCCGAGCACGGCCTCCAGGGCGAGGAGGTTCTCCTCCATGTCGTCGACGACGAGGATGTTGCACCGGTCCGGCGCCGGGGCGCTCACGACTCCTCCTCCGCCGGCCCGCCTCCGCCGCCCGGTTCGAGGAGGCCGACGATGACGGACAGCAGCCGGTCGACGTCCACGGGCTTCGGCACGTACTCGGACGCGCCGCTCTCGATGGCCTTGTCGCGGTCGCCGGGCATGGCCTTGGCGGTGAGGGCGATGATCGGGAGGTGCGCGAGCCGGGGTGTGCTGCGGATCGCCTGGATCATCTCGTACCCGTCCATCTCGGGCATCATGATGTCCATCAGGACCACGGACACGTCCGGGCTGCGCTGCAGTACCTCGAGGCCCTCGCGGCCGTTCTCCGCGTACTTGACGGTGATGCCGACGCGGCCGAGGACATGCGTCAGGGCGAACACGTTGCGGATGTCGTCGTCGACGATGAGGATGCGGCGCCCGGCGAGCAGCTGCCCGGTGTGCCCGCTGAGCCACTCCTTGAGCCGGGTGGTCTGCGGCCAGGTGTCCTCCCGCGTCTCGCTCAGCGCGACGGGTACGTGCACGGGCACGGGCTCGTCGACCGGCCCCTCGTCGAGCGCGGGCACGACGTCCGGCACCGACGGCACGTCCTCCGGCGGGGTCCGCACCGCCGCCGCTTCGGCCGTACCGCTCCCGCCGGCGCCGCGCACGGTGCCGGGCGCGATGACCGTCGTACCGTCGACTTCCGTCGGGGGCAGGTCCGTTGCGGGCTCGGCGGCCGGTACGGACCCTCCGGGGTGGCGGGCCGGGAAGTAGAACGTGAACTGGGAGCCGACGCCCAGCTCGCTCTCGGCGACGATCCGGCCGCCGAGCATACGGGCGATCTCCCGGCTGATGGACAGGCCGAGCCCGGTGCCGCCGTACTTCCGGTTGGTGGTGCCGTCGGCCTGCTTGAACGCCTCGAAGACGACGGGGAGTTTGTCGGGCGAGATGCCGATGCCGGTGTCCTTGACCCGGAACGCGATGACGTTCTCCGCGTTCTGCAGAGCGTCCCCGTCGAACTCCTCGCCCGACACCCGCTCGACGCGCAGCTCCACCGAGCCGGAGTGGGTGAACTTCACCGCGTTGGACAGCAGGTTGCGCAGCACCTGCTGGAGCCGCTGCTCGTCGGAGTACAGCTCGCGCGGCACGTCGTCGTCGACGCTGATGCTGAAGCCGAGCCCCCGGTCGGCGGTGAGCGGCCGGAACGTGGCGTCGACATAGGTGAGCAGCTTGTCCAGGGACAGCTCGACCGGGTGGACGTCCATCCGGCCCGCCTCGATCTTCGACAGGTCGAGGATGTCGCTGATGAGTTGGAGCAGGTCGGAGCCCGAGCGGTGGATGGTCGTGGCGAACTGCACGTCCTGCTCGGAGAGATGGCCGTCGGGGTTGTCGGCGAGCAGCCGGGCGAGGATGAGCAGCGAGTTGAGCGGGGTGCGCAGCTCGTGCGACATGTTCGCCAGGAACTCCGACTTGTACTGGGACGCGGTCGCGAGCAGCGCCGCCTTCTCCTCCAGGGCGGCGTTGGACCGCTGCAACTCCTCGGAGCGCTGCCGGAGTTCGGCGGTCAGCCGCTGCGACTCCGAAAGCAGCGATTCCGTACGGGAGTTGGCGATGATGGTGTTGAAGGAGACGCCGATGGTGTTGGCGAACTGGTCGACGAACGACAGGTGCACGTCGCTGAACCTGCTGAGCGAGGCCAGTTCGATGACGCCGAGGAGTTTGCCCTCGAAGAGGATCGGCACGATGACGATGCTGGCCGGCAGGGCGCCGCCGAGGCCGGAGCTTATGGTGATGTACTCCGGCGGCGCGTCGGTGACGAGGATGCGCTTCTTCTCCTTGGCGGCCTGCGCGATCAGCCCGCGTCCGGGGGTGCCGGTGCCGGGCAGCGGACTGCCGCCGCCGGCCTGGTCGGTGCCGTACCCGGCGATGAACTGCAGGTCGTCACCGGTGCCCGCGCCGCTGGAGTCGACCAGGAAGAACGCGCCGAACTGGGCGTTCACCAGCGGGGTCAGCTCGCCGAGGATCAGCCCGGCGACCTCCACCAGGTCACGGTGGCCCTGCATCAGGGCGGCCATGCGGGTCAGGTTGGACTCCAGCCAGTCCTTGGCGCGGGTGGTCTCGCGGAGGTTGGCCACCATCAGGTTGATGTTGTCCTTCAGCTCGGCGACCTCGCCGCGGGCCTCGACGGCGATGGACCGGGACAGGTCGCCCTGGGTGACGGCGCTGGCGACCTCGGCGATGGCGCGTACCTGGGTGGTGAGGTTGGAGGCCAGCTCGTTGACGCCGGTGGTGAGCCGCTTCCAGGTGCCGTAGACGCCCTCGACGCGGGCCTGGCCGCCCAACTGGCCCTCGCTGCCGACCTCTCGGGCCACGCGGGTGACCTCGGAGGAGAACGAGGAGAGCGTGTCGACCATCGTGTTGATGGTGGTCTTCAGCTCCAGGATCTCGCCGCGCGCATCCACGTCGATCTTCTTCGACAGGTCGCCCTGGGCGACGGCGGTGGCGACCTGCGCGATGTTCCGCACCTGCGACGTCAGGTTGTCCGCCATGAAGTTGACGTTCTCGGTGAGGTCCTGCCACACACCGGAGATGCCGTGCACCTGCGCGCGCCCGCCGAGGTTGCCCTCGGTGCCCACCTCGCGGGCGACGCGGGTGACCTCGTCGGCGAAGGCGCGCAGCTGGTCGACCATCGTGTTGACGGTGTCCTTGAGCTGCTGGATCTCGCCGCGCGCGTCCACGGTGATCTTCTTGGACAGGTCGCCGTCGGCCACGGCCGTGGTGACCTGGGCGATGTTGCGCACCTGCGACGTCAGGTTCGACGCCATGAAGTTGACGTTGTCCGTCAGCTCCTTCCACACCCCCGACACCCCCCGCACCTGCGCCTGCCCGCCGAGGTTGCCCTCCGTACCCACCTCACGCGCCACCCGCGTCACCTCGTCGGCGAACGCGGAGAGCTGGTCGACCATCGTGTTGATGGTCGACTTGAGCTCCAGGATCTCGCCCTTGGCCTCGACGGTGATGGTCTTGCCGAGGTCGCCCTGGGCGACGGCGGTGGCGACCTGGGCGATGTTCCGTACCTGTGAAGTCAGGTTCGACGCCATG
>NZ_JBJURH010000035.1:0-44715 GCF_046098215.1 Streptomyces sp. Da 82-17 | reverse complement strand
GGCATGACCCGACGACCGGCGGACGACGGGCCCCGAGAGGCCGACCCGGGCCGGTACGCGACCTCTTCCGCCACGCCCCCGGACCCGTCGTCGCCATACCTCTGACGCAGCCGGGCCCACCGAACGGGAGCACTGCCGGGGCCCGTTCGGCCCCGGCCCCGCACGGTCCGACCGGCCCGGAAACCTGACCCCCTCGGCCCTGGGGAGCCGCACGCGCACGCGGCAGCGTGAGGACCAGACGGGCCGACACGGCGAGGCCCGGCCTCCGAGAAGGTGAGCACGATGCAGCAGATCCGGGTCAGCCGTCAGCCCAAAGCGCCGCGTCGCCCCCAACCGCTGGACCTGCGGTCGCCCTCCGGCCGCCCCCTCCGCTACTGAAGCGACAGACGCTGCCGAGCAGTTGGAACCGCGATGAGAACTGCGGGAGACACCATGGGACAGACCCGGTACGTCGTGCCGTTCACCGACCTCGGCCGTGACGACGTCGGCAGGGTCGGCGGCAAGAACGCCTCGCTCGGTGAGCTGACCAACCACCTCCGCCATGCCGGCGTACGCGTCCCACCCGGCTTCGCCACCACCGCGGAGGCGTACGCGGAACTCCTCGGCACCGGCGACCTGCGCAGCCAGGTGGAAACCCAGCTGGACCGGCTGCACGACGGCGCCCCGCTCGACGAGGTCGGCGCGGGCATCCGCTCCCTGTTCCTCGCCCGCCGACTCCCCGCCCGCGTCAGGGACGACGTGCTCGCGGCCTACCGGCGGCTTGCCGTCGAGACCTGCCAGGCCGAGCCCGAGGTCGCCGTGCGCAGCAGCGCGACCGCGGAGGACCTGCCGGCGGCCAGCTTCGCCGGGCAGCAGGAGACCTACCTCAACGTGCGGGGCGAGGACGAGCTGCTGAACGCCTGCCTGCGGTGCTGCGCCTCCCTGTTCACCGACCGGGCGATCGACTACCGCGAACGCATGGGCTTCGACCACCTCGCCGTGGCCCTGTCCGTCGGCGTCCAGGCCATGGTCCGCTCGGACCTCGCGGGCGCCGGCGTCGCCTTCACCCTCGACCCGGAGACGGGCTTCGCCGACGTGATCGTGGTGAGCGCGGCCTGGGGACTGGGGGAGACCGTCGTCAGCGGACAGGTCGACCCCGACGAGTACACCGTCTTCAAACCGAGCATGAAGGACCCCGCCCTCGACCCGGTGATCGACGTGCAGATCGGCACCAAGCGTCTGAAGACCGTGTACGCCGAGCACGGGTCCACCCGGACCGTCCGCACCTCCCGCGACGAACGCCACCAGCAGGTCCTCGACGGTTCCGAGATCCGCCTGCTCGCCGACTGGGCCGCCGCCGTCGAGGAGCACTACGGCTGCCCGATGGACCTCGAATGGGCCAAGGACGGCCGCACGGACGACCTCTGGATCGTCCAGGCCCGCCCCGAGACCGTCCAGTCACGCCGCCGGGCCGACACCCTGACCCGCCGCAGGCTCACGGCCACCCCCGGTGCCCCGCTGGTCGAGGGCACCGCCGTCGGCGAGGCCATCGGCCAGGGCCCGGTCGTCGCGCTCGACGCACCCGTCGGCCTCGACCGGTTCCCGCAGGGCGGGGTCCTCGTCACCGGCATCACCGACCCCGACTGGGAACCCGTCATGAAACGGGCCTCCGCCGTCGTCACCGACCACGGCGGCCGCACCTCGCACGCCGCCATCGTCAGCCGCGAACTGGGCGTCCCGGCCGTCGTCGGCACCGGCAACGCCACCCAACTCCTCGACGACGGCCGCGCGGTGACCGTCTCCTGCGCCGAGGGCGGCACCGGCCGCGTCTACGCGGGACTGCTCCCGTACGAGGAGACACAGACCGACCTGGCGGAGCTCCCGACCACCCGCACCCGCGTGATGCTCAACCTGGCCGACCCGTCCGCCGCGTTCCGCTGGTGGCGGCTGCCCGCCGACGGAGTCGGCCTCGCCCGGCTCGAGTTCATCGTCGCCCACCAGGTGAAGACCCACCCCATGGCGCTGCTCCACCCCGACCGCCTCGACCCGGCCGACCGGCACGTCGTCGAGCGGCTCACCGAGGACTACCTCGACCCCGGCCAGTACTTCGTCGACCGCCTCGCCCACGGCATCGCCCGCATCGCCGCCTCCCGCTGGCCGGACCCCGTCGTCGTCCGCACCAGCGACTTCAAGACCAACGAGTACGCCAAACTCGTCGGCGGCCGGCCCTTCGAGCCCGACGAGGCGAACCCCATGATCGGCTGGCGCGGCGCGAGCCGGTACTACAGCGAGGGCTACCGGGAGGGATTCGCGCTCGAATGCCGGGCCCTGCGGATCGTGCGCGACGAGATGGGCCTGACCAACGTCGTCGTGATGATCCCCTTCTGCCGCACCCTCGGCGAGGCGGACCGGGTGCTCGCCGTCATGGCCGACGAGGGGCTCGAACGCGGCCGGAACGGGCTGCTCGTGTACGTGATGGCGGAGATCCCGGCCAATGTCGTCCTCGCCGAGGAGTTCGCCCTCCGCTTCGACGGCTTCTCCATCGGCAGCAACGACCTCACCCAGCTCACCCTCGGTGTCGACCGCGACTCCGAACAGCTGTCCCGGCTCTTCGACGAACGTGATCCCGCCGTGGTCCGCAGTATCGAGTCCCTGGCCGCACGCGCCCACGCCGTCGGCCGCCCGGTCGGCCTGTGCGGGCAGCGGCCCAGCGACGACCCCGGCTTCACGGCCCTCCTCGTCGAGGCCGGCCTCGACTCCCTCTCCGTGGCACCGGACAGCTTCGCGGCGGTCAAGCAGCACGTGGCCCAGGCGGAGGCGACGTACGGCTTCAACTCGCCTGTATCCAGCGGCAATTCAGCAAGGGAGGAGTGAGTCATGCGCTCCGGTCGGCGTGGACGGCGAAACGGCCACTCCCGTGGACAGCGGCGGCTCCGGAGCGGGGCGAGTGGTGTCCTGCCCCGGGATCCGAAGACCTTCCCCGTGCCGCTGAAGGCGCTACGCCCCCGGCCCGAGCGCCCGGTGCGGACCGTCGAGGTCTCGTCCGCCTACCTGTGACCGCACCCCGTGCACCACCCGGAGCCGAGGAACCGGAGGGGGAGAGGAGAGAGCCACCATGACGATCGCCGACGAGGCGGACCTCGCCCGGCGCCTGCCGGAGGAACAGGTCGGGCACTTCGTCGAGGAGATCTGTGCCTGACCGCGAGCCGCCCGCGGCACCCGCCGTCGAACTGACCCGGCTGACCAAGCACTTCGGGCAGGTCGTCGGCGTCGACGCGCTGTCCCTCGTCGTCGATCCCGGCGAGGTCTTCGGGTTCCTCGGCCCCAACGGGGCGGGCAAGACCACGACGCTGCGCTGCCTCGCCGGGCTTCTTCGCCCCACCGCCGGGCAGGCCCGAGTGCTCGGCCTGGACCCGGTGCTCGACCACCGTCGGCTCGCTCTCGAACTGGGCTTCCTGCCCGGCGAGTTGAGGCTCTACCCGGAGCTCACCGGGGCGGAGACCCTGGACCTGCTCACGGCCCTGCAAGGCGCACCGTCGCGGCGCCGCACCGAGCTGTGCGCGCGCCTCGCCCTGTCCGAACGAGACCTGCGGCGGCCGGTCGCCGCCTACTCCCGGGGCATGAAGCAGAAGCTCGGCCTCATCCAGGCCTTCCAGCACGACCCGCGCCTCGTCGTCCTGGACGAGCCGACCGAGGGCCTGGACCCCCTCGTGCAGGAGACGTTCTACGCACTCCTGACGGAAGCCGCCGACGCCGGACGTACCGTGCTGCTCTCCAGCCACGTGCTGCCCGAAGTGCAGCGCGCCTGCGGGCGGGTCGCGATCGTGCGGGACGGCAGGCTCGTGACCGTGGCCCGTGTGGACGCGCTGCGCGAGGCCCGCGCCCGCAAGATCCGCGTCACGCTCGCCCCCGCGGCGACCGGAGGCGTACGGAGCCTCGGGGCCGCCGACCGATGGCAGCCGCGCTGGGACGGCGACCGCGCCGAACTCCTCGTACCGCCCAGGGACGTCGCCGACGCCCTGCGTGAGCTGCTCGTTCTGCCCGTCGCCGACATCACCGTCGAAGAGGCGGGCCTCGACGAGGCGTTCCTCGACCTCTACCGGGAGGGCGCACCGCGCGACGAGCAGGCCCCGGGCGGCCCGTCATGACGGAACGGCTGCCGCTTCTCCGGCTCGCACTGCACCGGCGACGGCGCATGCTGGTCGCGCTGCTCGTCGGCATGGTGGCCTTCGAGACGCTCATCGTCGTCGTGGCCGACACGATTCCGCCCGGGCAGCTCTTCTCGGGGGGAGGGAAGGGCCCGCCATCGGCGTACCGGGCGTTCAGCGGCTCCGGCGGGGACGTGTCCCTCGCCAGCTATCCGGGGCTGCTCGGCGCGGGCCTGGTCCACCCGTTCTGGATCGCCCTCCAGCTGACGGTCATCGGCTCCCTCGCGGCCGCCGCCGTCGCCGCCGATGTGGAGTCGGGCACCATCGAGCTCGTCATGGTCAGGCCCGTCACCCGTGCACGGCTTCTCGCCGAGCGGGCCGGTGCGCTGCTCCTCGCCTCCACCGCGCTGACCGCAGCCGGGACCCTGACGGTCGCGGTCGGCGTGGCCCTGTCCCCTTCGATCCACGCGGACGTCGGCCTGGGCGGTGTGTTCGCGGCCGGAGCCATGGGTCTGGGCTTCGCGTTCTCCCTGACCGGGCCGGCGCTCGCGGTGTCGGCGGCCGGGCGGCGACGGTCCCAGGTGCTCGGGGCGGTGACCGCCATGGGCGCCGTGGGCTTCGCCCTGAACTTCCTCGCCCTCGCCTGGGAACCGGCGGCCCCGCTGCGCTACGCAAGCCCCTTCCACTACTACGCACCCGGCGACGCGCTGGCCCAGGGCACGATCCTCTGGGCACCGCTCGCCGTCCTGGTGGGCGTGGGCGCCGTCGGCCTCCTCGCGGCCCACGTCCTGCTCCGCCGCCGCGATCTCGCCCCGTGACCGGAACACCGCGATAGAACGCGGTGGGCCGAACGGACCCGGCGGACGCGGCCTGTTCGGGACCGACCGGCCCTGCGGAAGAACCCGGTCGGGCACTGCGCCCGGCGCCCGTACGGCGAGAGGGTGGAGGCACACGAGCCGAACAGGCTCCACGACCTGAACAGCCGCCGGCCCCCGCACGGGGCCCGCGCACGAGGAGCAGAACGATGACCGGAGACAAGCCGGCACGTCGACGCGGCCTCTTCCCCGAGTTCGACGACTGGTTCCACCGCGACTTCCCGGGGCTGCCCGCCTGGCGACCCGCTGCGACCGCCCACTCCATCCCGGTGGAGGTGACCAGCGACGACCGGGCCTACGTGCTGCGCGCCGAGCTGCCCGGAATGGACGTCGACGACATCAGCATCACCGTCGACGACAACGTGATCACGGTGCAGGCGGAGCACCGCGAGAGCGAGGAGACCAAGGAGCACTCGGAGTTCCGGTACGGATCCTTCCGTCGCTCCGCGCGCCTCCCGGTCCCGATCCCCGCCGACGACGTGGAGGCCTCGTACGCCGACGGCATTCTCACCGTCCGCGTCCCGCTGCCCGACGGGACGGCCGAGACACCACGGACCATCCCGGTGAAGCGGGCCGACGGAGGCGAGACGTCATGACCTTCAAGCGCGTACTGGTCGCCTATGGAAGCAAGCACGGCGCCACCGCCGGTATCGCCGAGGAGATCGGCAGGACCCTGCGGGACGACGGTGTGGAGGCGGTCGTCCTTCCGGCCGGCGACATCACCGATGTGAGCAGCTACGACGGCGTGGTCCTGGGCGGCGCCCTGTACGCCGGGCGCTGGAACGGCCAGGCCCGCAGATGCGTCCGGCGCAATGCCGAGCAGCTGAGCCGCCGCCCCGTATGGCTCTTCAGCAGCGGCCCCGTCGACAGCTCCGCCGAACAGTACGACATCCCGCCCGTACTGGGGGTGGCGCGCAGCATGGAGCGGCTCGGCGCACGCGAGCACATGACGTTCGGCGGAGCCATGACCGCGAAGACGCCGGGCCTCGTGGCCCGTTCCCTGGTCCGGCACGGCAAGGGCGGGGACTTCCGCAACTCGGCGCAGATCCAGGCGTGGGCGCATCACATCGCCGACGACCTGGAGGCCGGGCCGGAGACCGCCCGCTGAACAGCCCTGCTGCGGCGGCCAGTTGCCGCCGCCCACGGGAGGTGCGCAATGAGCGACCACGAGCAAGTGCCGGGGCGGCCCTCCGCCGGTCCCCACGGGCGCGTACTGCCGCCGTTCCTGCTGACCGTTGCCGTGCTGTGCGGTGTCGTCGCCATGGGGTTCTTCTGGGACGCCGGTGCCAGGGCCGACCGAGAACGCGCCGAGCACCTCCACCGGGTGAAGGCGACGACGGTCGAGAAGTCGGTCGTCACGGCCGGTGCGGCCTGGCGCGGCGCCTCGGCGGGATCTGCCGCAGCCGCCGTGTGGGAGTACCCCGACGACGTCCGCAGGACCGGCACCATCGAAGTGCAGGGCCACACCCCCCAGGGCAGCACCGTGACCATCTGGGTGGACGACAGCGGCGCCGTCGCGCGTCCGCCGGGTACCGCGGGGGAGCTGGTCCTCACGAGTCTCGCGGGCGGCATCGTGGTGGCCGGCGCGGTCGCGGGATCGGGCGTCGGCCTCCAGTACCTCGCACGCCGCCGTGCCGAGGGCCGACGGCTGGCCGAGTGGGAGGAGGAATGGGCCCGGGTGGAGCCCATCTGGTCCGGCCGCCAACGCCGGGGCAGCGGTTCCGGAAACGGCGATGGCTGAACACGCCCGCTCCGTCGGCCACGCCGCCCGGCACGCCACCGCCGGACCTGGCGACACGCCGGACCCGACCGGTGACCCGGGCGCCGCGCAACACACAGCCGGCGAGGGCGCCGTGCAGCACCCGACCGCCGGCCGGGGCGCCGAGCCGCACTTCGCCGCCGAACCCGGCGACGTACCGCCTTCCGACCCCAGCGAGCCCCTGCCCAGGCTCCGCCGTGAACTCGCCACCGGCCCGGACGGATTGAGCGCCCGTGAGGCCGCACGGCGCCTCGCCGTGCACGGGCCGAACGAGGTCCGGAGCAAGCGGCGCACCTCGCTCCTACGGGAGCTGACCGGTCAACTCGTCCATCCCCTCGCCCTGTTGTTGTGGGCGGCGGCCGCCCTCGCCTTCGTCGCCGACCTCGCGGTGCTCGGCTGGACGATCGCCGCAGTCATCGCCGTGAACGCCGCCTTCGCCCTGCTGCAGGAACGCCAGGCGGAGCGTGCCGTGCAGACCCTCGCCCGCTACCTGCCCGAACACGCCCTCGTCGTACGCGACGGCGAACCCCTGACCGTGGACGCCCGCGACCTGGTGCCGGGGGACGTGATCCTCCTGGAGGAGGGGGACAAGGTCCCCGCGGACGCGCGGGTCGCCCGGGGAGGCGTCGAGGTCGACCTGTCCACGCTCACCGGGGAATCCGTGCCCGCCGAGCGGGTGGCCGGCGCCGGACGGGATGGAGCGCCGCTCCTGGAGGAGCCCAACCTCCTGTTCAGCGGGACCACTTGCGTGGAGGGGCAGGCACAGGCGGTGGTGTTCGCCACCGGCCACCACACGGAACTGGGGCGGATCGCCGCCCTGAGCCAGCGCACCCGGCGGGAGACGAGCCCGCTGGAGCGGCAGGTCAAGAAGGTCGCGTGGCTCATCGCGGCCGTCGCCACCGGGATGGGTGCGGTGTTCCTCGTCGTGGGCGTCGCCGTGGGCCTGCCGGTGACGGATGCGCTGATGTTCGCCATCGGCCTCCTCGTGGCCAACGTGCCCGAGGGGCTGCTGCCGACCATCACCCTCGCTCTCGCGGTGGGCGTGCGCTCACTGGCCCGTCGGGGCGCCCTGGTCAAGCGGCTCAGTGCGGTGGAGACGCTGGGCTCCACGAGCGTCATCTGCACGGACAAGACCGGCACTCTCACCCGCAACCAGATGCGTCTGAAGGCCTGCTGGACTCCGGGGCGCGGGCGCGAACCCGGACCGTGGACAAGGGAGTTGACGGCTGCGGCCGCACAGTGCACCACCGTCACGCGAGGCGCCGACGGCGAACTGCACGGCGACCCGACCGAGACCGCGATCGTCGAGGGTGCCGCGGCGCAGGGGGCGGCGGTCGACCCGGAGGAGCGGGACCTGCGACGCCGGGCCGTCTTCCGCTTCGACCCCCGGCTGCGGCTGATGTCCGTGGTGCAGGACGCCCCGGACGCGGGCGGCGCTCGGGTCGTCGTGAAGGGCGCCCCCGAGGCCGTGCTGGCCCGGCTCGCACCCGGAGCCCCCGCCGAACAGGGGCGTGCGGCCGCCGAAGAACTCGCCGGGGAGGGGATGCGCGTACTCGCCGTCGCCGTACGCGACGTACCGGCCGGGGCCGCACCCCCGTCCCGCCGGCGCGACGCAGAAACGGGCTTGACGCTGCTCGGCCTGCTCGGCCTGTACGACCCGCCGCGGCCCGAGGTCGCTGAGGCCGTCCGCCACTGCCACGAGGCCGGGATCCGCGTGCACATCGTCACCGGCGACAACGGGGCGACGGCCGCGTCGGTCGCCCGGAGCGTCGGCATCGGCCTGCCCCGGCTCCAAGTGGTCCCGGAGTCGGAGCAGTTGGGCGACGACGAGTTGGACCGGCTGCTCCTCGACGACGACGCCGAGATCGTCTTCGCCCGCTCCTCGCCCGAGACGAAGCTCAAGGTCGCCGACGCGTTGCGGGCCCATGGCCGGATCGTCGCCATGACCGGCGACGGCGTGAACGACGCCCCGGCGCTGCATCGCGCCCACATCGGCGTCGCCATGGGCCGCTCCGGCACCGACGTCGCTCGTGAGGCAGCCGTCATGGTCCTCACCGACGACGACTTCGCCACGGTCGTGACGGCTGTCGAGTCCGGGCGCCGTGTCTACGACAACGTACGCAAGTTCATCGTCTACATCTTCGCCCACGCCACCCCGGAGATCGTCCCGTTCCTCGTCTTCGCGCTCTCCGCGGGCGCCGTACCGCTGCCGCTCACCGTGCTGCAGATCCTCGCCATCGACCTCGGCACCGAGACACTGCCCGCTCTCGCCCTCGGCCGGGAACGCTCCGAGCCCGGCGTCATGCAACGTCCGCCCCGGCCGCCGCACCGGAGTGTGATCTCCCGCGACATGCTCGTGCGCAGCTGGGGCTGGCTGGGCCTGACATCGGCGGTCCTCGTGCTCGCCGGCTACTTCTACGTGCTGTGGCGGGCCGGCTGGCAGCCCGGCAGTCCGACCGGCGCCGGCAGTCCCCTGCACGAGGCGTACGTCACGGCCACCACCGCCACGTTCGCCGGGATCGTCGCCTGCCAGGTCGGCACGGCCTTCGCCGCCCGCACCGACCATGCCGCGCTCCGCACCGTGGGCGTGTTCACCAACCCGCTGCTGCTCGCCGGGATCGCCTTCGAGCTGGCGTTCACCGCCGCGGTCGTCTACGCGCCACCGCTGCAGCAGCTCTTCGGCACGGCCGCGCTTCCCCTGGACGTCGTCGCCGTCGTCACGACATTCCCGTTCCTCGTGTGGGGCACGGACGAACTCCGCAGGGCGCACCGCCGTCGTCAACGCGCCGGGCGCACCCCGGAGTTGTCCGGCTCCGCGCCGCCCTGGTCGAGGCGGAACGGCGGATAGGCGTCCGTCATCAGGCTCGCGTAGGCGATCACCCGGAACACCCAGCGGTTCAGGCCGACGACCAGGACGAACAGATCCCGCGGGTACCGGCCGGTGAACAGCACCGCGACTGCGGCGAACAGCGTGAGCAGCGAGATCAGGCCGACGCTGCCCAGGGCGTGCCGCATGCCGCCCGCGAAGAACGCGAGGACCAGGTAGTGCGGGATCGCGAGCAGCCACCACTTGACCAGGACGAGGCCGCGGGAGAGCCGCTCGGGCGGGGCGATGTCGAGCCGCGCCGGATAGCCGGGCTCGGCGCCCAGGCTGAACGGCGGATACCGGTCGGTGCCGAGGGCGCTGTACGAGTAGTACGAGACACGCCAGGACCAGCGCAGCACACCGAGGTTGAAGTCGAACAGGGCGCGTGGATAGCGCTCGGTGAAGAGGATCGCGAAGAACGCGACGACCGTGGCGAGGAAGAAGCCGATCCACAGGAAGAACAGCACGATCCAGTGGGGGATCACCAGGATCCACTTGACCAGCCACAGCCAGCGGGACAGCGGAGCGTCGAGCTCGGCGTTCAGCGAGACCGGCGAACGGCGCGAGGGCGCGAGCTGTGTGTTCATGGGTTCACCTCCCGGCCGGGACGTCGCTTCGGCGCTCGATGCGGTCGATGACCTTCACCACGCCGTCGACGCTCTCGCAGAGCTTGAGCAGCGCCGGTACGAGGTCCGGGTCGCGGACCGTGCCGCTGAGGGTGACCCGGCCCTCCGTGACGTCCACCGACAGGGCCGAGGGGCTCAGCCGGAGGGTGCGGGTGATCACGTCCTCGACGATCTCCTCCTGGATCGCGCGGTCGCGGCGCAGGAACAGTTGGACCAGGTCGCTGCGGCTGAGCACCCCGATCAGGCGGCCGTCGTCGTCCACGACGGGCAGCCGCTTGACCTTCTCCCGGTCCATCACACCGGCCGCGAAGACGGCGCTCCACTCGGGGCGGGCGACCACGGCCGGGCTCGACATGAGCTCCTCCGCGGTGTCGTCCTCGTCCCCTCGCACATGGCGCCGGACCAGATCGGCCTCGGAGACCACGCCGAGCGGCCGGTCCAGCTTGTCCACGACGGGCACCGCGGTGATGTCGTACTCGTCGAGGAGCCGCGCGATCTCCTTGAACGTGGTCTCCGGCGCGACGCCCACCGCCGTGGGCGTCATCAGGTCCGCGACGCTGCGGTGCCTCATCTCTCGTCACCTTCTCGTGCGTCCGACACCCCCCGCTCTTCTCAGGATCACCCGCTTCCGCCACTCCGACGAGGGCCGTCCGGCCCAGCCGGTCGGCCGTGATCGCCCGCGTACGCCGAGAAGACCTCCCCGGCTGTGGCGCCGGTGCGCAGGAACCGCTCGTCGACGACCGCGGCGAGATCCCCGAGCGCGGTCCGGAGCACCGACGCGGAGAGCCGCACATCCGGATGGCGCGCCCTCGCGGCCCGGTCCGCCAGGCCGACGGTGAAACCGAGTTGGGCGGGCAGCGACGTGTTCTCGTCGCCGTCGCAGACGTAGTACGACTCGGGGTACTGCTGGAAGTCGACGGTGATCGTGGCGAGGGCGGCGGCCAGGCCGTCCAGGAGCGCGGCACCGCCGTCCGAGTCGAGCGCCTGCGCGGGCGCTCGGCTGCGCCGAACGTGGGAGAGCCGCAGGGCCAGTGCCCGGCGGCGGGCGAGCGCCGGGTAGATGCCGAGGATCCAGGCGACGGTCGCGGACAGCAGCACGAACCCGACCAGCGCCTCCATGGGCGCGAGGACCCGCAGTAGATCCGAGGCCGGCGCGATGTCCCCGAGGCCGAGGGTGGCCAGCGTGACCAGGGACAGGTAGCGCGCGTCGACGGGACCCGCGTGCTCCTCGGGGGCGAGCCCTGCCGCGTACGAGAAGTCCCGCGGCATGTACGGCCAGTACACCAGCGCCCAGCCCACGGACACGGTCAGGGCCCAGACCGCGAAGACCGCGACCACGCCGACCGGGCCCGCAAGGCCGGCCGGACGACGGCCAGCGCCGACGAGCGCGGAGAGCCGCCAGAGGGACATCATCACCAGACGGCTCAGGCCGCCGTGGCGGGTCGGGTGCCACAAGGTGTGGAACACGTCGCGGAGCACGAACAGGACCAGGGCCGCGCCCGCGAGTGTGGAGAGCCGGCCCGGCACGACTAGGTCGCGGCCGTCGCCGTGAGCTCGGACCGCACGTCCACCACGCCCTCGACCGCCTGGGCCAGACGCGCGGCCATGGGGATGAGGGAGCTGTCCTGGACGTCGCCGGACAGCGTCACGACGCCGTCCTCGACGCGGACCTCGACCTGGTTCCGGGAGAGCGGGAACCAGCGCTCGACGACGCCCTGCCGGATCTCGGCGGCGAGGTCCTCGTCGCTGCGGAGGAAGACCTTGAGCAGGTCGACCCGGCTGACGATGCCCTGGATCGTGCCCTGCTCGTCGACCACGGGGAGGCGCTTGACGTGGTGGGCTGCCATGATGCGGGCCGCCTGGGGCAGGGAGGCCTCGGGGCCCACGGTGACCGCGGGCGAGGTCATCAGGTCACCGGCCGTGCGCGAGCCGGCCTTCGCGGTCTCCGCCAGGTGCCCCAACTGTTCGACGAGGCCGATCCGGTGGTCGCGGAACTCCTCCTTGGGAAGCAGGTCGGCCTCGGAGACGACGCCGACCACCCGGCCGCCGCGCTCCCCTTCGACCACCGGCACCGCGCTCACCGCCCACCGCGCCATCGTGGCCACGATCTCCTTGAACTCCGCGCCGACCCGTACGGCGACGACCTTCTTCGTCATCACGTCGGCGACCGTGAACGGCTGTGCGGCCATGGGTCCCTCCTCAGCGGGTGTCGATGTGGGCTCGGCGGCCGGCCGGCGGTTCAGCGGACCAGCACGGCCTCGCCGGAGCGCGGGACGACGGCCGTCCAGCCGAGCTCGTCGTCGATGCGGTCGCGCAGTGCGGCGGCCGCCGCCGGTTCGCCGTGGACCAGGTACGTGGTGTGCGGGGGCGGGGCGGAGCGCAGCCAGTCGACGATCTGCCCGGCATCGGCGTGCGCCGAGAAGTGCGGTACGTCGGCGACCTCCGCGCGGACGGGCACGTACGCCCCGAACATCTTCAGCACCCGTGCCCCGTCGACCAGGTCGCGGGCCCGCGTTCCGGCCGCGGCGAAGCCGACGACGACCACGGCGTTGCGGGGGTCGGGAAGCAGCCGGTCCAGGTGGTGCAGGACCCGCCCCCCGGTGGCCATGCCGGCCGAGGAGACGATGACGGCCGGGCCCGGCACGCTGTTGATGTCGATGGACTCCTGGACCGTGCGGGCTGCCTGGAACGGGGCCGGACTCAGCGCGCCCTCGCCCTCCGCGAGGATCTCGGGGCGCAGTTCGGGGGAGCGCTCGCGAACCGCGTCCCGGTACACGTCGAGAGCCGCGAGCGCCATCGGGCTGTCGACGAACACCGGGACCGAGCGCGGCAGTACGCCTGTCTCGCGGAGCCGGACCAGCTCGTGCAGCACGACCTCGGTGCGGTCGATCGCGAACGCGGGGATCACCACCGTGCCGCTCCTCGCGACGGTCCGGGCGACGACGTCGGCGAAGGCAGAGCGGGCCGAGTCCTGGTCGTGGCGGCGGTCGCCGTACGTCGACTCCATCAGCAGCACGTCGGCGCCCGAGAACGGCTCCGGCGGCAGCAGCAGCGGATGCCCCGGCCGCCCGAGGTCCCCGGAAGCCGCGAGGGTGTGCCCGTCCTCCAGGGTGAGCCGGGCCCACGCGGAGCCGAGGATGTGCCCGCCATGGTGCAGCGTCAGCCGCGTGCCCGCGAGGATCTCCACGTCCGCGCCCACCGGGACCGGGTCGAAGAACGCCAGGGCCTTCTCCACGTCGGAGTCGTCGTACAGGGGCTTCGCCGGGCGGTGCTTCGACCAACCGTGCTCGTTCGCGTGCCGGGCCGCCTCCATCTGGAGCCGGGCGCTGTCGCGCAGCACGATCCCGGCGAGGCGCGCGGTGTGCGGGGTGGTCAGGATCGGGCCGCGGAAACCGTGCCGGACCAGACGCGGAAGATAGCCGCAGTGGTCCAGGTGGGCGTGGGTGACGACGACGGCGTGGATGTCCGCGGCGTCGCGGGCGAGCCGCTCCCAGTTGCGGCGGCGCAGGTTCGCGAAACCCTGGAAGAGACCGCAGTCGACGAGGATCCGCGCATGGTCGCTCTCCACCAGGAACTTGCTCCCGGTGACCGTCCCCACCCCGCCGAGGAAACTGAGCAGGGCGGGGCGCGGAGCGCCCGGGACGGCGGACGGGGCTGCCTCGGACATGGTCAGCCCTCCTTCTCCGAGTGGGCCGGTCTCCACAGTGACACCCGCACCCTGCCGTGCGGAGGGGGCCGAGAGCCCCTGACCCGGGGCCGACCGGCTCATAGCGGGCGGCATGCGGCGGGGGAGGACGCACAGCCGTGAGCCGGGACCGCGGCAGCCGTGCGCCGCGCAGCGCGGTGTTCGACACCGACGGCGTGCTGCTCGACTCCGCCGTCGTCCACGCCCGCGCCTGGAAGTCCGCCTTCGACCCCTGTCTGACCCGGTGGGGCGGAGAGCACTCCGGGCAGCCGCCCTTCGACGTGGAGGCGGAGTACCGCCGGTACGTCGACGGGCGGCCCCGCTACGACGGAGCCGAGGCGTTCCTCGCGGCGCGCGGACTCGCCCTCCCTCCGGGCGAACCCGGGGACCCGCCGGGCTGCGACACCGTCTGGGCTGTCGCCGCCCGCAAGGAGCAGGCCTTCACCGAACTGCTCGCCGCCGGTGGTGCACCCGTCTACGCGGACACCGTGCCGGCGCTCCAAGCCCTGCGCACCGCCGGAGTGCCCTGCGCCGCCGTCTCGGCCTCCCGGCACGCCCGCGCCCTGCTCAATGCGCATGCCCTCGACCGGTTCTTCGCCGCGCTCGTCGACGGGGTGGACGCCGCCCGCCTCCACCTCCCCGGCAAGCCCGACCCCGCGCTCTTCCTGCACGCTGCCGCCGTCCTGGGCAGCCGCCCCGAGGAGACCGCGGTGGTCGAGGACGCGCAGGCAGGCGTACGGGCCGCGCACCGCGGCGGCTTCGGCCTGGTCGTCGGGGTCGACCGCACCCCCGACCGGCGCGCCACCGCGCCCCTGCGGGAGCAGGGCGCCGACCTGGTCGTCCCCGACCTGCAGACCCTGGCCATGACAGTCTGGGGGCCGGCATGACGGTGGACCCGGGCTGGACCTGGCGATACGACCGGTACGCACCGGACCGCGAGCGTCTGGTCGAGGCGCTCTGCACGCTGGGCAACGGCCGCTTCGCCACCCGGGGTTCCGCACCCGAGTGCCGCGCCGACGCCACCCACTACCCGGGCACCTACCTCGCGGGCTGCTACGACCGGCGCACCTCGACCGTGGCGGGCGTACAGGTGACGAACGAAGACCTCGTCAACCTGCCCGACTGGACGTGGCTGCGCTACCGCTGCCTGCCGGACGGCGAACCTCCCGGCGCCTGGCTGACCCCCGACTCGGCGGACCTGTGCCACTCCGACGTGCTGCTCGACCTGCGCACCGGGACACTCACCCGGTCGCTGCACTACCAGGACCCCGCCGGACACGGGCTCCGCGTGAGCCACACCAGGATCGTGCACATGGGTGACCCGCGCCTCGCGGCCCAGTGCACGTCGTTCCACGCCTACGGGTGGTCCGGCGCGGTCGACGTGAGGGCCGGCCTCGACGGCACGGTGACGAACTCCGGCGTCGAGCGCTACCGGAACCTGGAGGGCCACCACCTCACCGGGCACCGGACCGGATTCCGTCCGGGCGGGGTCGCCTGGCTCTCCTGCCGCACCGCCGAGTCCGGCATCCGGGTCGCCCTGGCGGTCCGCACGACCACCGAACCGGCCTGCCCTGCCGCAGAGTCGAGCGCGAGGGCGGGGACGGTACAGACGTACCGGCTGCCGATCGCTGCCCGCCGATCGGTCCGCGTCGTCAAGACCCTGGCCCTGTGCACCTCGCGGGACCGGGACACCGCGGATCCGCTGCGCGCGGCGATCGCAGCGGCCGGGCGGGCCGGCTCGTTCCCCGAGCTGCGCTCCGCGCACGCGGCGGCTTGGCAACTGCTGTGGAAACAGGGCGAGTTGTACGTGCCCGGGGAGGTCGGGCACATCCTGCGGCTGCATCGCTTCCACCTCCTGCAGACGCTCTCCCCGCACACGGCGGACCTGGACGTGGGAGTGCCGGCCCGCGGACTGCACGGCGAGGCGTACCGGGGGCACGTGTTCTGGGACGAGCTGTTCGTCCTGCCCCACCTCAGCCTGCACTTCCCGGAGGTGGCCAGAGGGCTGCTCCTCTACCGGCACCGTCGCCTCCCCGCCGCCCGAGCCGCCGCCCGCCGGGCCGGCGCTGTCGGGGCCATGTACCCCTGGCAGAGCGCGAGTTCGGGCCGGGAGGAGACCCAGGAGATGCACCTCAACCCCCGCTCCGGACGCTGGCTGCCCGACCACTCCCGCCTCCAGCACCATGTGAACTCGGCCGTCGCGTACAACGTGTGGCGGTACGCGCAGACCACCGGGGACCTCGCTTTCCCGCACGCACAGGGCGCCGAGATCCTGCTGGAGACCGCTCGCTACTGGGCCGCGGCCGCCGCCTTCGACCCGGCCACGCGGCGGTACCGCATCCGCGGGGTCGTCGGACCCGACGAGTACCACGACGCCTACCCGGACGCCGCGACACCCGGCATCGACGACAACGCCTACACCAACGTCACCGCTGCCTGGGTGCTGGCCCGCGCCCTGGACCTGCTGGACCGCCTGCCCGCTGTGCGGCGCGGGGAACTCCGGGAGCACATGGGGCTCGACGGCACGGAGCTCACGCGCTGGGAGGACGTCTCCCGCCGCCTGTACGTGCCGTTCCACCAGGGCGTGGTGAGCCAGTTCGACGGCTACGGAGACCTGGCCGAGCTCGACTGGGAGGCCCTGCGGGCCCGGTACGGCGACATCCGGAGACTCGACCGGATCCTGGAGGCGGAGGGCGACACGGTCAACCGCTACCAGGCGTCGAAACAGGCCGACGTGCTCATGCTCGGCTACCTCTTCCGACCGCCCGAACTGCACGACCTGTTCGCCCGACTCGGCCACCGCCTCGACGATGCGGTGTGGCGCGGCACCGTCGACCACTACCTGCGGCGCACCAGTCATGGCTCCACGCTCAGCAGCCTCGTCCACGGCTGGGTCCTCGCCCGCCTGAAGGGCGCCGATGCCTGGCGCCACTGCGAGGAGGCACTGCTCGCCGACGTGGCGGACATCCAGGGCGGGACGACCGGAGAGGGCATCCACCTCGGCGCCATGGCCGGAACCGTCGACCTGGTCGAGCGGGGCATCACCGGCCTCGAAGCCGGACCGGACGGGCTCCGGGTGGCCCCCGTCCCGCTGGCGGAGATCCCGCGCTTCGCCTTCACCGTCTGCGCCCAGGGACATCGCGGAGTGCGGGTACGCGTGCTGCCCGGCCGCCTCGCCGTCCGCGTACCGCCCTCCCCGCTGGGGCCGCTCACCGTGGTGCTGCCGGGCGAGCGGAGGTTCCGCGTCGTGCCGGGGGAGGAGCGGTGGTTCCGGTTGTGACTGAGAAGGGCCTCGGAGGCTCAGGCCGACGTGCGACGGACGAGCGGGGATCGCCCGCAGCAGCACGCGGAGTGCCTCGCCGCCTTCACCATTCCCTCGGCCGGTCCTCGGCCGGTCCTCGGCCGTGCTGAGCAACGCGCTCTCCGCCCCCCGGAGGATGCAGCGCGGCGGTCGGACGGTCCGCGCTGTGCGCCGAAGTTCCGGACCGGTGGAGTCACGTCGTACTGCCGGGGACCCAGGGCGTACGCCGGGACCCCTTGCGTCGCGGTCTCGTCGCCGGTCCCACTGCTGTGGTCCGAGGGCCACCTCTGCGGTCACGGCATGGCCCATGGCCTCCCCAGGGGCGATCGGAGGTCCTGACGGGTGCATCCGCGTGCGCTGCTCGCTCCGAAGGGGTCATGTGGACCTGCGGGCCGACCAGCGCACGCGGCCGCTTGTTTCCGACGGGAGGAGCGCATGGACGGAATGGGTGCGGAGGGCAGGCCGCTATGCCAGGACTTCGCACCGGGCACCCTCGCGCTGGCCGGCACGGCCTCGGCCTGGACCGCCGGTGCGCAGGCCCCGGTGCCCTGGTCCGCGATGGGTCTGCCCACCGTGGCGTCGATGCTGGTCGTCTCGGGCCGCAGCTCCACCGCACGGTGCCGGTGGCCGCGTTTCCACCCCCTCGAAGAGCGCTCCTGCCCGGTGCGGCGCCATCCCCTGACCATGGTGGAGCACACCGGCCGGCTTGCCCTCGCCGTGGCGCGGCTCCACATGCGCGGCGGCCCGCACGCCCCGGCGTTCGAGACCCAGTCGGTGAGCCCAGGACTGGGTCCCGGCGTGCAACCGCAGGAACGGGACAAGGCCACCGATGCCGAGGTGGCCCTCGGCCTGAGCGACATCGGCGGCCTCCCCGACCGACTCCCGTCCTACCAGGGCGCCAGCCGATTTCCGGCACCGGGGGACCCCCTTCCCAGCCTGCACGATGCGCCTGGTCGGCCCGTCTGCCGTGGGGCGTCCCGCACGGACGATTCGGTTCCGGGCGGTCCGGCCGTGGTCGGTCCGGGCCCGGGAGGCCCGGCGGTGGACGGAGTCCTGCATCCCCCGGGTGCAGCCGCCGGCGGGGACGCGCCGACGGCGCGGGCGCCCCAGGGGCGCGTGGCGCCGGTGCCGCGCGACCCCGCGCTGCCGCCTGGCCGCCCCGACATGCTGAAGGGCTCTCCGGCGGACCGCGGGCGCTCGTGCCTTCGATCGGCACCGCCATCGAGGTGGTCTCCGAGACGGTGGGTTCCCGCTTCCTCGTCACCGCCGCCCGCACACCGCCGCCACGGACTGGGTGATGATCGGCCGGCCCTGAGGAGACCCGGACGGTCCCGAGGAGGGAAAAGATGAACGCGACCTCGAACGGCAAGGCGAACGGACTGCCCCGGACACCAGACTCCCTGCACTGTCTCGTCACCGGAGCCTCCGGATACATCGGCGGGCGGCTCGTCCCCGAGCTGCTCGACGCGGGCCACCGCGTCCGCTGCCTGGTCCGCACCCCCAGCAAGCTCCGCGACCACCCCTGGGGCCCGCGGATCGAAGCCGTACCCGGCGACGTCACGGACGCCGAGTCCGTCGCCGCCGCACTGCGGGGCATCGACGTCGCCTACTACCTGGTGCACGCCCTCGGCACCGGACGGGACTTCGAGGAGACCGACCGGCGCGCCGCCCGCATCTTCGCCGAGCAGGCGCACGCCGCCGGGGTCCGCCGGATCGTCTACCTCGGCGGGCTCACCCCGCGGGGCGTCCCCGAGCGCTCGCTCTCGCCCCACCTGCGGTCCCGTGCGGAGGTCGGCCGGATCTTCCTCGACGCCCCCGTGCCGGCCGCCGTGCTCCGGGCGGCCGTGGTGATCGGATCCGGCTCGGCGTCGTTCGAGATGCTGCGCTACCTGACCGAGCGCCTGCCGGTGATGGTCACCCCCAGCTGGGTGCACACCCGCACGCAGCCCATCGGCGTCCGTGACGTGCTGCGCTACCTCGTCGGCTCGGCCGGCCTGCCCGCCGACGTCGACCGGGCCTTCGACATCGGCGGGCCCGATGTGCTCACGTACCGGGACATGATGCGCCGCTACGCCGCGGTCGCCGGGTTGCGGCGACGCGTCATCGTCCCCGTCCCGGTCCTCACGCCCCGGCTGTCCAGCCACTGGGTCGGGCTCGTCACCCCGGTCCCCGCGTCCATCGCCCGCCCGCTCACCGAGTCGCTGCGGCACGAGGTGGTCTGCGACGAACACGACATCGCCCGCTACGTCCCCGACCTGCCCGGCCGGCCGCTGCCCTTCGACGACGCACTGGCCCTCGCCGTCCGGCGGGTCCGTGAGGCGCAGGTCGTCACCCGCTGGTCCTCGGCCGCGGTGCCTGGGGCCCCGAGCGACCCGCTGCCCACCGACCCGGACTGGGCCGGCGGAAGCCTGTACGAGGACGAACGCGAACTCCCTGTTGCCGCGTCCCCCGAGGCCCTGTGGAAGGTGATCGAGGGAATCGGCGGCCCCAACGGCTGGTACTCCTTCCCACTCGCCTGGGCCGTGCGCGGCTGGCTCGACCGGTTCGTCGGCGGCGTCGGGCTGCGCCGCGGCCGACGCGACGCCGAACGGCTGCGGGTCGGCGACTCCTTGGACTTCTGGCGCGTCGAGGAGATCGAACCCGTCCGCCTGCTCAGGCTCCGCGCCGAGATGCGGCTGCCGGGCCTGGCCTGGCTGGAGATGCGCGTCGACACCGACGACCAGGGGCGCACCCGGTACCGGCAACGGGCCCTGTTCCATCCCCGCGGGCTCCTGGGCCACGCCTACTGGTGGTCGGTCTCGCCTTTCCACGCCGCCGTGTTCGGGGGCATGGCACGCAACATCGCCCATGCCGCGGCGGCCGGACGGGGCGCCCGGCCGTCGCCGTCGGCGTCCCGGTCGCCGGCCGAGCGCATCCGACGCGCGATCGGCTGGCGAAGAGGCCGACGAAGGGACCGGCGAAGAGCGCGGCCATGAGCAGACACCGCCCCGGTCCGGGGACCGTCAGGGCCCGTTCCCCACGAATCGTGGCCCGGATCCTCAGCGCTGCGCACCACCACCACCCCAGGAGGGGCCACATGACCGTCGCGGTCGTCCTGTTCACCGCAGACCTGCGGCTGCACGACCACCCCCCGCTGACCGCCGCCGTGCGCGCCGCGGACGAGGTCGTACCGCTCTTCGTACGGGACCCGGGGGTGCATGCGGTCGGCTTCGACTCGCCAAACCGCCGGGCGTTCCTCGCCGACTGCCTGACCGACCTGGACAAGCGGCTCCGGTGCCGAGGCGGTCGCCTCGTGGTGCGGACCGGTCCCGTCGCGCGGGAGGTGTCCGCTGTCACCGCCGAGTGCGGGGCCACCGAGGTGCACATGGCCGCCGCCGTGACCAGGTACGCCCACCGGCGCGAGCGGCGGCTGCGCGAGGCGCTGGCCGCGCAGGGGGTGACGCTGCACGTCCACGATGCGGTGACCACCGCCGTCGCCCCCGGCGCGGTGACACCCGCGGGGACCGGTGCCGACCACTACGCCGTGTTCACCCCGTACTTCCGCCGCTGGTCGCAGACGTCCCTGCGCGACCCGTTGCCGCCGCCGCCGAGCGTGTGCGTCCCCGAGGCGGCGCGCGGCGAGTCCCCGCCGTCGGCCGAGGACGTCGACGCCACCTCGCCCGGACGCCCCGAGGGCGGGGAGACGGCCGGCCGCACCCGCTGCGCGCAGTGGTGGTCCGACGCGCTCTCCCGGTACGAGGACCGGCACGACGACCTGGCGGGCGATGCCACCTCCCGCCTGTCGCCCTACCTCCACTTCGGGGCTCTCTCACCCCTCGAACTCGTCCAGCGCGCCCGCGCGCACGGCGGCCCGGGAGCGGAGTCGTTCGTACGGCAATTGTGCTGGCGCGACTTCCATCACCAGGTCCTCGCCGCCCGCCCCGACACGGCCGCCGTGGACTACCGCACCCGGCACGATCACTGGCGAGGCGAGGACGACGCGGCCGAGGAGATCGCTGCCTGGCGGGACGGACGCACCGGCTACCCGCTCGTCGACGCGGGCATGCGCCAGCTGCGCCACGAGGGCTGGATGCACAACCGCGCCCGCCTGCTGACGGCCTGTTTCCTCACGAAGACCCTGTACGTGGACTGGCGCATCGGAGCCCGGCACTTCCTGGACCTGCTGGTCGACGGGGATGTCGTCAACAACCAGCTCAACTGGCAGTGGGTGGCCGGCACCGGCACGGACACCCGCCCCCACCGCGTCCTCAACCCCGTCGTCCAGGGCAAGCGCTTCGACCCGCGTGGAACATACGTCCGCCGGTGGGTACCCGAGCTCGCCGACGTCGAGGACCGCTTGGTGCACGAACCCTGGCGGCTGCCGCGCGAGACCAGGAACGGGCTCGGCTACCCGGAACCGCTGATCGACCTCGCCGACGGGCTCACCCGCTTCAAGCAGGCCCGCGGCCGCGACTGAGGGGGCCACACCGCACCGGCTCAGCGGCGGCCGACTCGGGGGAGACGTCCCCTGGTGTCGGCTGCCGCATGACTCTACGCACGCTGCGCGCACCGGGCGGGCCGCTTCGACACGAGCGGGGACAGGGCCGTCACCACGACGTTGCGGGCTGCCGCGTGCGGGTCGCCGCCCGGCGGCTCGGCGGAGCAGTCTTGGCTCCGCCGAGCCCTTCAAGCCGGTCTCCAGACCACCACCCGGCCAGGGCAGAGGCGGCAACGGCCGAGTTGGGCGCACCGATCTTGCGGTGACACCGCGACATCGGGCTCACGCCCTGGGCATGAGGACGGTGTCGACGACATGCACGGTGGCGTTCTCGGTGGCCACGTCGCCGCAGACCACGGACGCGCTGTCGTTCACCTTGTACGCATCCCCGGAGCCGTTCGTGGTCAACTCGCCGCCCTCCAGGGTCTTGTACGTGCCGTCGGCGAGCATGCCCTTGTCGATCTTCTCGCCCACGACGTGATAGGTCAGCACCTTGGTGAGCTGTTCCTTGTCGGCCAGCAGCTTGTCGAGGTCGGCCTTGGGGACCTTGGCGAACGCGTCGTCGGTCGGGGCGAACACCGTGATGTTCTCGGCGTTGTTCAGGGTGTCGACGAGTCCCGCCTTCTTGACCGCGCCGACCAGCGTCGACAGCTCGGGGTTGTTGGAAGCCGCGGTGGCGACCGGGTCGTCGGCCATGCCTTCGGCGCTGCCCTCTCCCGAGGTGGGGAGCGACGAGCATGCCGGGCCGAACGGCTCTGCAGGCTGCGCGGCGAGAGCTGCCGGTGCGGTGAGGCCGAGTGCCACCGGGAGGGCCAGCGTGCTTGCACAGGCTGCCCAGCGGCGGAGTGCTGAGGTTGTCATGGCTCGTTCCTCCTGGATCGAGGGCGCGTGGTCCGGGTGGTCGGATCCCGACGGCCGTCCGTGGAGGACGCCTCGGCTCGGATCCGGGTGGGGCCCGTCGCCCTTGTGCCACACCCGTGATTCCGCCCGGAAGACCGGCCCGGATGCGTGCCGCGGAGAACCGGTGTGCGCGTGACGGTCGCGGGCTGCCGCACTGCACCTTGCTCGGCGGCAGGGTCAGCACCCGCTCTGCTCCAGGCGCAGCCGCAGCGTGCGCATGGCCCGCCGGGCATGGCTCTTGACCGTGCCGAGCGGAAGCCCGGTGCGGGCGGCGATCTGCGACTGGGAGAGATCCTCGTAGAAAGCCAGCCTCAGGACCTCTCGCTGCACGCGGGGAAGCCGGCTCAGTTCGTACCGGACCACGACGCGGTCCACGGTCTGCTGCGCGAGGCGCCCGTCCGGCAGGCGTGGCGCCGTGTTCCGGTCCGACTGCACCGCTGCCGCCAGCCGGGCCTGACGGGCCCGTGCCGCGTGCGCGTCCGCGATCTTGTGCCGGGCGATGCCGACCAGCCAGGAAGCGGCGTTGCCCCGCTCCGGACGAAACCCGCGGCGGAAGCGCCAGGCGGCGATGAAGACCTGCTGCGTGACGTCCTCGGCCTCGCAGGAGTCGCCGAGCGCCCGCCGCGCGATGCCGTGCACGAGGGCTGCCCACCGCTCGTACACGAGCCTGCAGCCGTCCTCGTCCCCCCGCACAAACGCCTCGGCGATCAGCTGATCGTCCCGACGTCCCGGGCTGGTGGCCGAAGCAAGGACGGTGGCCGGGGCGAGGTCCGCCTCCGCTGCCGCACCGGGCTCAGGGCGCACCATCTGTGTTGCGGTCATCTTGAACACTCCTCGGACAGCTCCACCGGGCTGTACTGATCTGCCGGGCGGCGCCTCGTCGCGCCTGTCGTCAGCGTGATCGCGAGGAAAACCGGTGCACAAGATGCATCGTTTGTGCGTCGTTTATCCTCAAGTGCAACCAAGCCTCCGCTCGCGGCCGAAGAAGGTGCGGAAAGTGGACGCGCCGAGCCGCAGGGGGAGACGTCCGGCAGCGGTCATCGGAGGCGGGCGCGGCATACATCGACGAGGCCGTTCGGCGCGGGGCGCATCCGGAGAGCGCCCCGAAAGGGACTGGCGGACGGCCTTCCGGCGCGAGACAGGAGGCCCGGCGGTGAGGCCCGGTGAGCAGAAGGAGAGGCGCATGAGCGGCAAGCGCAGGCACCATGACGTGATTGTCGTCGGCGCGGGGGCGGCAGGCCTCGCCTGCGCCTTCGACCTCGGCGCAGCGGGCCTCGACGTGCGCGTCCTGGAGGCGTCCGACGCCGTGGGAGGCCGGATGCGTACCGATCGCCGGGACGGCTTCGTACTCGATCGCGGCTTCCAGGTGCTCAACACTGCGTACCCTCAACTGAGGCGCCGGGCCGCACTGCGCAGCCTGCTCCTGCACCCCTTCACGCCCTCGGTCCTGACGCACACGCCGCACGGGCGGCACCGGTACAGCGACCCCTCACGCCGCCCCCGCGATCTCCCTCGGCTCGCCCGACAGGGAGGGGCCCTGGTGCGGGACTCCGCGGGACTCGCCACCTTGTCCCTGTTCGCGGCGCTGGCGCCCCCGCGTGCCCTCAGGGGCCGCACCGAACGCAGGACGAGCGAAGAACTCGGCCGCCGCGGCGTCACCGGCGATCTGCTGGAGAACTTCCTGCACCCGTTTCTGGCCGGGGTGTTCCTCGACGACCGCCTGGAGACGTCCAGCCGGGTGTTCCACATGGTCTGGCGGAGCTTCCTGCGCGGAACCGCCACGCTGCCCGCCGCGGGCATCGGCTCGGTCCCCGTACACCTGGCGTCACAACTCCCCCCAGGTGCCGTGCAGTTAGAGACTCCGGTGCGTCAACTCACCTCCACCGGAGTCCTGTTGACCGACGGCCGGGAACTGGACGCTCCCGCGGTCGTCGTGGCCACCGACCCGGAAACGTCCGCGCGCCTCGTTCCGCACCTGACAGTCCCGCCGACGCGCACGGTCTGCACGTACTACTACGCGGCGCCCCGCTCACCGCTCAACGAGCCCGTGCTGCTGCTCGACTCTCGCCGCCGCTTCCTCAACACCTGCGTTCCGAGTCGGGTGGCGCCCGGCCACGCACCCCGAGGCCACGCGTTGATCTCCGCATCGGTGCTCGGCGCCCACACAGCGCAGCGCGCCCTCGCCTTGCGCGAGGCTCTCGCCGAGGCTTACGGGACCGACACCTCCGGGTGGGAGGAGATCGCTCACTACAGCGTTCACGGTGCTCTGCCCGCCATGGTCCCGCCCTGGCCGCTGTCCCGGACCAGTCGATTCGAGCCCGGGCGGTACGTGTGCGGGGACCACCGCGCGACCGGGTCCGTCCAGGGTGCCCTGGCTTCGGGGGCCCGGGCGGCCCGCGAGGTGTTGACGTCGGGCCGGCTGTGACGCGTCAGCGAGCGGCCCGCCGGTCCGGCCCGCCGTCCTCCGACCGGGACGCTGCCGCCGAGGCCGCCCTGACCACCGGGGCGCTCGCCCGAAGGCTCGGTGTCGCGCAGACGACACTGCGCACATGGGAGCGTCGCTACGGCATCGGCCCGAGCCGCCGTGAACAAGGGCGCCACCGGCGTTGGTCCCCGGAGGACGTGGCCAGGATGGAGCACATGTGCCGGCTGACCGCGCAGGGAGTCACGCCCGCGGAGGCGGCTCAACTGGCGATGGCGGACAGCGGCCGACCCACGGCGGCGCCCTCGCAGCCCGGCCCGCGGCGGCGCACTCCGGGAGGCTTCCGAGACCTGCCGCTGGGCCAGGTCTGGCCGGAGAGCCGGGGCCTGGCGCGCGCCGCGGTCCGACTCGACGCCTCGGCGGTACAGATCCAGCTCCGCTCCGCGATCGACGCGTACGGGGTCGTGGTGGCCTGGGAACAGATCATCGCCCCGACTCTGCACGCCGTCGGCCGCAAGTGGGCGACGGCCGACGAGTCGTACGTCGAAGTGGAACACCTGCTGTCCTGGCACGTGTCGTCCATGCTCCGCTCGGCGGTCGCCCCGGCCATGGACGGTCGCCCGCCGATCCTGCTGGCCTGTATGCCGGAGGAGCAGCACAGCCTGCCGATCGAAGCCCTGTGGGCGGCGCTGACCGAACGGGGACTGCCCACCCGCATCTTCGGGGCCGCCGTACCCGCGGAGGCCCTGGAGTCGGCCGCGCGGCGCACCGGCCCGGGCGCCGTCGTTCTCTGGTCTCAGTCCCGGGAGACGGCCGACCTGAGGGTGGTGCGCAGGCTCCTCGCTCTCGAATGGGGCGTACGCGGCGCCCGCAGCCATCCACTGGCCCTGCTGGCGGGACCGGGCTGGGCCGGTACGCCCCCGGAACCGGGGGCGGGCCGCCTCACGGGACTCGCCTCCGGCCTGGCGCTCCTGGAATCGCTCTTCCGTACCGGCACATAGCCGTCCCGCGCCGGACGAGCAGGCTGCGCAGGGCCGCGCTCACTCGACGGTGACGACGACGGAGTGCCGGCCCGAGGCTCCGTCCGGGATGGTGCGGGTGCGGCGTTCGGTCTGGGTCTCGCCTGTGCGGTCGGTGGCCCGGACGGTGAGTCTGTGGCCGCCCTTGGCGGCCTTCCACTCGTACGACCACTGGCGCCAGGTGTCCCTCGTGTCCTCGGCGGCGAGCCGGGCCTCCTCCCACGGGCCGTTGTCGACCCTGACCTCGACCTTGTCGATGCCGCGGTGCTGGGCCCAGGCGACCCCGGCGACCATGACGGTGCCGGCGGCCGGGCGGGCGAACGGCTTGGGGGTGTCGATACGGGACTGGGTCTTGACCGGAGCGCGCTGTGCCCAGTCCCGTTTCACCCAGTAGGTGTCGTAGGCGTCGAAGGTGGTCAGCTCGATGTCCCGGATCCATTTGCACGCCGAGACGTACCCGTACAGGCCGGGCACGAGCATGCGTACGGGAAAGCCGTGGACGAACGGAAGCGGCTCGCCGTTCATGCCGACGGCCAGCATCGCGTCGCGCCCGTCCATGACGTCCTCGACGGGGGTGCCGAGCGTCATGCCGTCCACGGAGCGCGACACGAGCTGATCGGCGGGCCCGCCCTCGGACGGCGGCCGGACGCCGCACTTCCGCAGCAGTTCGGCCAGGGGGACGCCGATCCAGCGGGCGTTGCCGATGTAGGGGCCGCCGACCTCGTTGGAGACGCAGGTCAGGGTGATGGTGCGTTCGACGAGCGGCATCTTCAGCAAGTCGTCGAAGCTCAGGGTCCGTTCGCGGGTCACACCCTTGCCGTGGATGCGGAGCTTCCAGGTGGTGGCGTCGACTTTCGGCACGACCAGGGCGGTGTCGACGCGGTAGAAGTCGTCGTTGGGCGTCACGTACGGAGTGATCCCCTTGATGCGCAGTGCGGCTCCGCGAGGTGTGGGGGCGGCTTCGGACGACGGTGGCGGAATCGTCACATCCGTGCGCGAGGCTGCTGCGCTGCGGGTCTGCGACCCGCTCAAGGCCCGGCCGGCCACCGTGGCGCCGGTCGACGCTGCCGCGGCAGCGGTCGCGGCGACGACGAAGGCGCGCCGGTCCCAGCCGTAGTCTGCCTGAGCGCTCGGTTCCGTCGCGTCCGCCGCGGGTGCGGTGCGCCGTTCCAGAAGACCGATCAGCCAGTACAGCAGCGCGGCTCCGGCCACGGCGCCCGCCACGGACGGCAGGGCGTCGACCGCGCCCGTGGAGTCGGGCCGGCTGGTGGCGGCCAGCGCGCCGACGGCGCCGAAGGCGAGGACGCCGAGCGAGCCGATACGGCGCCGACGGGATGCGAGCACGCCGAGGACCAGCCCCACGCCGCAGAGCACGACGAGGATGCCGAGCTGCAGCACCAGCTTGTCGTTCGTGCCGAACTGGCGGATCGCCCAGTCCTTCACGGCGGACGGCGTACGGTCGATTGCCGCGCCGCCCACCGCGACGACCGGCCCCGACTCCGGCCGCACCACGGCGGCGACCAACTCGGCGACCGCGAGGGCCGCGTACCCGGCGAGCAGGCCGCTCAGCGCTCCGAGGGAGAGCCGTCTCGGGCTCCGTTTGGCGCCACGGGCACTGTCGTGGCCGTTGCCGTCGGGAGGGGTGGTGGTCGGCCGTTGGCGGTCCATGTCGTCGTCCATGTCGTCGTCCATGCGCAGAATCCGTGCCCGCGCCGGTTCCGGTTTGGTCCTCGGGCCCGATCGGGTGACTGCGGAATCTCTTGGGAGAAGAGACCAAACCGCCTCCGTACCCGCCTCGAATTCCCGGCGATGAGAGCACAGGGCTCTTACGAATCCGATCGATGAGGGATTGCCATGCAGAATCGTGTCCGTCGTGTCGCTGTCGCCGTAGCTGCTGCTGCCATGCTGCCGCTGGCCCTGACCGCCTGCTCCGACAGCGGTTCCCAGGACAAGGCAGCCGACAGCGCCTCGGCCCCCGCGTCGAAGGAGAAGGAGCCGGAGACCTCCGCCCCCGCGGACGACGCCGAGGCGATGGACGGTCCGTTCGGTCCGGCCTGCGCGTCCGTGCCGAAGGACGGCGCGGGCTCGTTCGACGGGATGGCCAAGGACCCGGTCGCCACCGCCGCGTCCAACAACCCGGCCCTGTCGACGCTGGTCACGGCCGTGAAGAAGGCCGGCCTCGTCGACACCCTGAACAACGCGCAGGACATCACCGTCTTCGCACCCACCAACGACGCCTTCGGCAAGATCCCCAAGGCGGACCTGGACAAGGTCCTCAACGACAAGGAGCAGCTGACGAAGATCCTCACCCACCACGTGGTCGGTCAGAAGCTCGCCCCGAAGGACCTGGAGAACGGCAAGTTCGAGACCCTGGCGAAGACCGAGGTGACCACCTCCGGCTCCGGCGAGTCCTTCACGGTCGCCGACTCGGGCAACGTGGTCTGCGGCAACGTGCAGACGGCCAACGCCACGGTCTACATCATCGACTCGGTCCTCATGCCCAAGTGACGCACGAGAGCTGACGACTGAGAGCCCACGGGGAGCCCGACAGCCGACCGCCGGGCTGCGTGAGGGAGGCATGCGGCCGCGGGAGCGGGTCCCTGCGGCCGCACAGTCCCGCCGGCGCCGGGTCACGCCGCCCGCGTCGGCACCGTACGGCCCGCTCACCGCGGCTCACCGGAAAGAGATGAGGAGATCCCCAATCCGTCACGCCCTCTGCTCCGGAATACCCAGGAGACCGCACACGCGGCCGGAGAGGAGAGGCATGTCCATGGGGTCAGTGAACACGGCGGGCGGGGTCGACGGGGCCCCGGCTCCCGTAGACCGGGACCGGCCGCGCACGGCGGTGATCGGCAGCGGCGTGGCCGGTCTCACCGCCGCGTACGTGCTCGCCCGCGCGCATCACGTCACGCTGTACGAGGCCGACGACCGGCTCGGCGGACACGCCCACACCCACGACCTGACTGCGCCCGACGGTTCGCGTCACCGAGTCGACTCCGGCTTCATCGTCCACAACCGCCGCACCTATCCGAACCTGCTGCGACTGTTCGCCGAACTCGGCGTCGGCACACAGGAGTCGGAGATGAGCCTGTCGGTGCGGTGCGAGGGATGCGGTTTGGAGTACGCCGGCGCGCGCGGCCCGGCCGGACTGTTCGCCCGGCCCCGCAACGCCCTGAGCGCGCGGCATCTGCGGCTGCTCGCCCAGGTGCCCGCCTTCCATCGGGCCGCGCGCCGGCTCCTCGCGCAGGACGCCGGAGCAAGCCTCACCCTGGGCGAGTTCCTGGACCGCGAGGGTTTCTCCCGGTACTTCCGTACGCATTTCATGACCCCGCTGGTGTCGTCGGTCTGGTCGTGCGACGCCGCCACCGCGGAGCGCTACCCGGCCGTGTACCTGTTCCGGTTCCTGCGCCACCACGGGATGCTCTCGGTCGGCGGATCGCCCACATGGCGCACGGTCAACGGCGGCTCGCGCAGCTACGTGGACCGGGTGGCCCGCGCCCTGCACACGGTGTGCCTGGGCACTCCGGTCCGGGCGATCCAGCGGCATCCGGACGGCGTTCGCGTCACCGCCGAGGACGGCGTCGTGCGGTCGTACGACTCGGTGGTCGTCGCCACCCACCCGGATCAGGCGCTCCGTCTCCTCGCCGACGCCACCGCCCTGGAGAAGGAGGTCCTCGGCGCTTTCCGGTACTCCCGCAACGCCACGCTCCTGCACACCGACACCAGCCTGCTGCCGCACGCCCGGGCAGCCCGCGCCTCCTGGAACTACCTGATGCCTTCCTGCCAGGCGGGCGCCGACCGGGTACGGGTCAGCTACGACATGAACCGGCTCCAACGCCTGGACGCACCCGAGACGTACGTGGTCACGCTCGGCGGCGAGGACCGCGTCGACCCTGACCTGGTCCGGGCCCGCATGGTGTACGAACACCCGGTCTACACCCCGGAGTCGGTATCCGCCCAGCAGCGGCTGCCCGAACTGAGCACCACCGTCACGGCGTTCGCCGGGGCGTACCACGGCTGGGGGTTCCACGAGGACGGCTGCCGCTCCGGCGTCATGGCCGCCGCGGCCCTGGGAGTGCGCTGGTGAGCACGGCCTCGCTGCCGCACTCGGTCTCGTGCCCCGCTCCGGCCCTGTACAGCGTGGCGATCGCGCACGTCCGCACCGCCCCGTGGCGGTACACGCTGCGCCACCGCACCTACATGTGGCTGATCGACCCCGACCGCCCACCCGAACTGCCGCTGCCTCTGCGGCCCTTGGCGCGCTTCGACGCCCGCGACCACTTCGACGGCGACCGTCCGACGATCCGCGCCGGACTCGAAGCGTTCCTTGCCGGGCACGGCGTGGACCTCCAGGGTGGGCCGGTCCTGATGCTCACCCACGCCCGGGTCCTCGGGTACGTGTTCAACCCGCTGACGGTCTTCTGGTGTCACGGGCCCGACGGCACGCTGCGCTGTGTCGTCGCCGAGGTGCACAACACGTACGGCGGACGCCACTGCTACCTGCTGCGTCCCGATGCCGCGGGCCGGTCGGTGGCCGGCAAGGCGTTCTACGTCTCGCCGTTCTTTCCCGTCGACGGCAGCTACAGCATGCGACTGCCCGCACCCGGCGACCGCCTCGACCTCACCGTGCATCTGGAACGCGACAACGGCAGGCCCTTCACCGCAACCGTCCGGGGCCTTCGCCGCGAAGTACGTACGGGCGCCCTGCTCCGGCTCGCCCTACGCCACCCCTGGTCCACGCTCGCCGTGTCCGCCGCGATCCGGTGGCACGGCATCCGCCTCTACCTGCGGGGGCTGCCCGTACAGCCGAGACCCGGACCACGCCCCATCGAATCCGACGAGTCCGAACCGAGAACCCCGGAGAACGCTTCATGACCACAGCCGAGCCCCGCACCGCCGCGGCCCCGGCCCCGAAGCCCCCGAAGTCCGCATCGGCCCCGGAGCCCCGGACGCCCGCGCTCGCCACCGCGCCTCCCGCCGGCCCCGCCGCCACCGAGAGGCTCACCTCCGCCGAGGCCAAGGCGGGCGCGAAACCCTCCGAGGCCGGTCCCACCGAGAAGACAGCCGAGGCCGGGACCGCGGCCGGTCCCGCCGGTCCGGACCCGGGGCGGTGGCCCGACGTCGCCGCCCCCGTTCCCCGCCGCGGCCCCCGAACGGCGATCGCCGCCGCCGTGGTTCAACGAGCCCTGAAGCAACTGCCGTTGCGGGTGCGGTTCGCCGACGGAACGGAACTCGGGAAGGGCGGCCCGGTCGTGGACGTTCACGATCCGCGGGCCTTCCACGGCCGTATCGGCGCACAGGGTCTGATCGGCTTCGGCGAGTCCTACATGGCCGGCGAGTGGGACGCCCCCGACCTGGTCGCCGCTCTCACCGTCCTCGCCGCGCACGCCACCGAGCTGGTCCCCGCACCCCTGCAACGCCTGCGTCGCCTGTGGGCCCCACGCCGTCCGCGCGCGCAGCGCAACACACCGGCCGGCTCCCGCGACAACATCAGCCACCACTACGACCTGTCCAACGACCTGTTCGCCCTCTTCCTCGACGAGACCCTCAGCTACTCTTCGGCCCTCTTCCGTTCCCTGCCCGCGCAGTGGGACCAGCTCGCCGACGCCCAGCGTCTCAAGGTCGACCGGCTGCTGGATCTCGCCGAGGTCCGCGAGGGCAGCCACGTCCTTGAAATCGGCACCGGGTGGGGCGAGTTGGCGATACGCGCCGCAGCCCGCGGCGCCCACGTCACCTCGGTCACCCTCTCCGCCGAACAGCGCGACCTCGCTCGTACGCGGATAGCGGAGGCCGGGTTTGCCGATCGCGTCTCCGTCGAACTGTCCGACTACCGCGAGGCCCGCGGCACGTACGACGCCGTGGTCAGCGTCGAGATGGCCGAGGCCGTCGGCGCCGAGTTCTGGCCGGTCTACTTCCGCACCCTCGACGAGCGGCTCACCCCGGGCGGCCGGGTGGCCCTGCAGGTGATCACCATGCCGCACGACCGGATGCTGGCCTCTCGCGCCACTCACACCTGGATCGGCAAGTACATCTTCCCCGGCGGACTCCTTCCCTCGGTCGAGGCCGTCGCCGAGACGGTGCGTCGGCACACCGGGCTCACCCTCGCCCGCCGCGACGCCTACGGCCCCCACTACGCCGAGACGCTTCGACTGTGGCGCGAACGGTTCGCCGAGCGCGCCGACGAGGTGGAGGCCCTGAGCTTCGACGAGACGTTCCGCCGCATGTGGACCCTCTACCTCGCCTACTCCGAGGCCGGGTTCCGCGCCGGCTACCTCGACGTCCAGCAGTACCTGCTCACCAAGGAGGCCGCGGCCCCATGACCACCACCCGCCCCGCACGGCACGGGACCGCGGCGCACCGCCTCGCCGCACTCGCCGAATCCGCATGGGGAGGCCCGCTCCCCGTCCGGCTGCGCGCCTGGGACGGCAGCGAGACCGGCCCGGCCACCGGCCCCGTCGTCGTCCTACGCTCCCGGCGCGCACTGCGCCGACTCCTGTGGCAGCCCGGTGAGTTGGGACTGGCCCAGGCCTACGTCACGGGAGAACTGGAGGTGGAGGGGGACCTGGCCGACGGGCTGCGTGCCGTCTGGGCAGCAGCCAGGGAACAGCAGCTGGGCACCCCACGGCTCTCCCTGCCCGACCGGGCCCGTGCCGTCGGCGCCGGGGTGCGGCTCGGCGTCGTGGGCCCACCGCCGGCTCCGCCCGCCTCCCAGGCACGGCTGCGCGGCGTGCTGCACAGCAGGTCCCGTGACCGCGCCGCCATCAGCCACCACTACGACCTGTCCAACGACTTCTACCGGCTCCTTCTCGACGAGACCATGGCGTACTCGTGCGGTTACTGGGCCGGCGAGGAACCGGAGTTCGGCCTCGCGGAAGCACAGCGCGCCAAGCTGGAGCTGATCTGCCGCAAGCTCGGGCTGGTCCCCGGCGCCCGGCTGCTCGACATCGGCTGCGGCTGGGGGTCCCTCACCCTGCACGCGGCCGAACGGCACAAGGCCCACGTCACCGCCGTGACCCTCGCTCGGGAACAGGCGGCGCACGTACGCGAACAGGTGCGCGTCCGCGGCCTCGGCGACCGGGTGGAGGTGATCTGCCAGGACTACCGGGACATCGCAGACGGTGGGTTCGACGCGGTCTCCACCGTGGAGATGGGCGAGCACGTGGGTGACGCCGAGTACCCCGCGTTCGCGGCGGCCCTGCACCGGATGGTGCGCCCGCAAGGACGCGTTCTGGTCCAGCAGATGTCCCGCGGCGCGACAGCGCCCGGTGGGGGAGCGTTCATCGAGGCGTACATCGCCCCCGACATGCACATGCGCCCGCTGGGCGACACCGTCGGACTCCTGGAGACGGCAGGCCTGGAGATCCGGTCGGTCGAATCGCTTCGCGAACACTACGTCCGCACGATCGAGGCCTGGCACCGCACGCTCGAAGAGCGCTGGACCGAGGCCGTGGGTCTCGTCGGTGAGGAGACGGCGCGGGTCTGGCGGCTCTATCTGGTCGGGGGCGCCCTCGCCTTCGAGGAGCGCCGGATGGGCGTGGATCAGATCCTCGCCGTGCGCCCCGACCCCGAGGCGCCGGGTGGCCACCCGACGACTCCGCGGCACTGGTACGCGGGGCTTGAGCGGCCGGTGGCGGCATGAGCGACGTGAGTGGGGTGAGTGGTGTGGGCGCGGCCCACGGGTTTCCCTGGGGCCACTTCGCCGCCGGCCTGCCCTGGTCCGCGCCGGCCGCCCTCGCCGTCATGCTGGTCACCTTCGCCGTCGCCGTACGCAAGGGCATGCACCGGATCGTCGACATCGCCTGGGGCCTGGGCTTCACCGCCGTCGCCCTGACGAGTCTCCTCGCCTCGACCGGGGCAGGCGGCGACCCGGTCCGGCGGGTCCTCGTGACCGCCCTGACAGCGCTCTGGGGTCTTCGGCTCGCCGGGCACATCGCCCGGCGCGGCCGCGGCCACGGGGAGGACCCGCGCTACGCCCGCCTGCTGGCCAAGGCCCCGGGCGACCCGAACCTGTACGCCCTGCGCATGGTCTACCTGCTTCAGGGCGCTCTGGTCTGGCTGGTGTCCCTGCCGGTCCAGGCCGCCCACTACGTACCGGATCCGATGGGCTGGGTCGCTTGGGTGGGCGTCGCGCTGTGGGCGGTGGGGTTGTTCTTCGAGGCGGTCGGCGACGCGCAGCTGGCCCGGTTCAAGGCCGATCCGGCGAACCGGGGCCAGATCATGGACCGGGGCCTGTGGCGCTACACCCGCCATCCGAACTACTTCGGCGACTTCTGTGTGTGGTGGGGCCTGTTCCTGCTAGCGGCCGGCTCCATCCCCGTGGCAGTCGCTGTCGTCGTCGCCCCGCTCGTGATGTCCCTGCTTCTGACTCGGGGCAGCGGGCAGCGGCTCCTCGAACAGCACATGTCGAGTCGTCCGGGTTACGCCGGGTACGTGGCCCGTACCAGTGGCTTCTTCCCGCGTCCGCCGCGGAGTCGAGGCGGGCCTGCGGCAGCGTCGAGACCGCCGTCCGGCCGCTGACGATGCGTCAGCGGCCGGACGGTCCGCTCCGTGGCGAAGGGCGGGACATCCCGGGCCTTGGGCCCCGGGCCCCGCGCCTTCCCGCCCCTCAAGCCGGCAGCGGCATCAGGGCAACCGGAGCGGAGGTCGGCTGCTCGGAGCCCCCGGCGGGCTCGACCGTGATGCCCATGCCGGAGGCTCGGGACACGGCGCCACTCATCAGCACCGTCTGCTCGCTGCGTCCGGGCTCCATCAGCCCGGCGGAACGCATGACTCCGTCCTCGTCGAACCACAGCTGGTACGTCTTGCCCTTGGGCGGCGGCGCCATCCCGGAGACCACGAAGACGGCCTTGTCCTGGCTCCTGGACACGACGACCGTGCCGGTCGCACCGTCCCCCAACTTCGCCGAGCCGCTGCGGGCGTCCGGCGCCGCGAGCACGGCGGAGACCCGGTCGGCGTCCTGCGTGGCCTGTCTGGCCCGGTCGAGCGCGTCCTCGGCGCGCTGGTGCTGCCACACCGCGATGCCGCCGAAGGCGGCAGCCGCCGCCACACAGGCGGCCAGTGCCCAGCGCGACAGGATCGTCCGGCGGGTGGCAGCCCGCGGGGCGGACATGGCGGCACCGGCCTCGCGCGGCGTCTCCTGACGTACCGTCGTGATGCGACGCAGCACCTCGTCCCGTAGTTCGGGCCGCGGCGTGACGCTGACCGCGAGACCGAGCCGTGCGGCGGTGGCCGTCAACTCGGCGGTCTCCTGCGTGCATGGCTCGCACCCGGACAGGTGCCGCTCGAAAGCGGCCCGCTCGGTCTCGGGCAGCGCGTCCATCGCGTACGCGCCGGTCAGTGTGTGCAGGTCAGTCGTGTTCACGCGGTCACCCCCAGGCAGTCGCGCAGCCGGATCAGCCCGTCGCGCATACGGGTCTTCACGGTGCCCAGAGGCAGCGTCAGAATTTCGGCGACCTCACGGTAGGTGAGTCCGCGGTAGTAGGCGAGAGTGACGGCCTGGCGCTGGATCTCGGTCAACGTGCGCAGGCAGCGCCGCACCTGCTCCCGCTCGAGGCGACTCTCCACCTGCTCGGCCACGGTGTCGTACGCGGGCGTCCGGTCGAGGAGCGCCGCCTTGTGGTCGCGGGCCGCGGAGGCCTCGGCCGAGCGCACCCGGTCGACCGCTCGCCGATGCGCCAGGGTGAGGATCCAGTTGATCGCCGTTCCCCGGTCCGGCCGGTAGCGGGCGGCGGTCCGCCAGAGCTCGACCATGATCTCCTGCGCCACTTCCTCCGACTGGGCGTGATCGCGCAGAACGGCACGTACGGTGCCGAGCACGGGGCCCATCGCCAGGTCGTACACAGACGCGAACGCGTCCTGATCGCCCAGGGCGACCCGCCCCATCAGCTCGTTCAGGTCTGGCTCGGCGGAGGGGGTTCCGCCGATGGACACGGCTTCCTTCACAGGCTGCTCCGGGGTAGGTCACGGGTGTCGGAAGTAGTTCGGACCCGGGCCGGGCCGCGGATTGGTCGAGCGGGGCAATCCATCTTGCCCGCGGCTACGAATCACCGGCATGAGTGTCCAGTGGCCCGAAGACCACGCCCATCTGAGGGGTAGAGAACGCACACCGGCAAGCGGCCCGCGCGACGCCGACGCCCCGAAGCCGGCGCTCGTCCCGCACCGCCTCCCGCGCGGAATCCCGCCCCGCCCCCGGGCCGCGGTGCTGTTCCTGCACGGCGGCCGCGCCGACAGCCGGTCCCCGTCCCGTCCGTGGCACCTCGCGGCCCTCCGGATGCGCCCCTTCGTACGGGCCGTGGCTGCGGCGCTGCCCGCCGACGACCCGGTGCTGCTCGCGAACGTGCGGTACCGCGTGCGCGGCTGGAACGGCGCCGCCGCGGACGCCCTGCACGACGCGCGCCGCGCCCTCGACGAACTGGCTCGCGGAGCCGGCGACATCCCCGCAGTCCTCGTCGGCCACTCGATGGGAGGCCGTGCTGCCCTGGCCTGCGCCGACCGCTCTGCCGTACGGGCTGTGGTCGCCCTGGCGCCCTGGTGCCCGGACGGCGAACCCGTCGCACACCTGCGGGACAAGGACGTGATCGTGCTTCACGGGGAGCGCGACCGCACCACGGAACCGCGCGCCGCTGTGGCGCTCCTGCACCGTGCCGGCCAGGCCGGTGCACGAACGGACCTGACCCTGCTGCCCGGTGGAGACCACGCGATGCTGCGCGACAGCGCACTCTGGCACCGGGCCGTGGCCTCGGCGGTCGTGCGCCTGCTGCAACGGTAGGAGTACGACGTCGGGCGAGCGCTCGCCGCCCAGCAGCCGTTCGGTTCCGTCCCCAGGACCATCCGGCCCTGTCCCGGCTCCGGCAGCGCCCGGAAGCTGGAGGTGGGCGGCGAGCCCCGCGGCGTACGGGCATGACGGGAGTTGAGCGACGTGTCGAACGTGACGACGACCGATCTCTACGAGGTCAGCATGGCCCTCTCGTATGTCCGCGAGGGCATGCGAGCGCCCGCCACCTTCAGCCTCTTCGTACGGGATCTGCCACCGGGCCGCGGATTCCTCGTGGCCGCCGGTCTGGAGCCCGCGCTCGACTACCTCGCCGGCCTCACGGTGAGTCCGGCGGACGTCAGGGACTTCGCCGAGGCGCTGCACCGCGACGAGCAGGATCTGCGCCCCCTCGCGGGGCTCTGTTTCGACGGCGAGGTGCGGGCCGTGCCGGAGGGAACGATCGTTCTTGCCGGCGAGCCGCTCCTCGAAGTGACCGCACCGCTTCCCCAGGCACAGCTCGTCGAGACGTATCTGCTCTCCCTGATCTGCCACCAGACTGCCGTCGCCTCGAAGGCCGCGCGATGTGTCCTCGCAGCCGCCGGGCACCCCGTGATCGACTTCTCGCTGCGCCGCAGCCACGGTCCGCAGGCCGGCCTGGCCTCGGCCCGGCTGGGAGCGCTGGTGGGGTTCGCGGGCACCAGCAACGTGGCAGCCGCCGTCCGGTACGGCATCCCGGCGTTCGGCACGATGGCCCACTCGTACGTCGAGGCGTTCCCGAGCGAACTCGACGCGTTCCGGGCGTTCGCCCGGACACACCCGGGGCCCGTCACGCTGCTCGTCGACACGTACGACACCGAGCGCGGCACCAAGTCCGCCGCGGAGGTCCTGCACGAGCTGGGCGCTCCGGACGGATGCGCCATTCGTCTCGACAGCGGTGATCTCGGAACGCTCGCGCGCCGCGCCCGCAGCCTCCTCGACGAGGCGGGACTGCCCCGGGTGCGGATCATCGCCAGCGGCGGCCTCGACGAATACGCGGTCGACGCGCTCGTACGGTCCGGCGCACCGATCGACGTGTACGCCGTCGGCACCAAGGTCGGCGTTTCCGCCGACGCCCCGTATCTCGACGCGGCCTACAAGCTCGTCGCGTACGAAGGACGGCCGGTGATGAAGCTGTCGTCCCACAAGGTCACCGCTCCCGCACCCAAGCAGGTCTTCCGCCGGCCGGGGCTCCTGGACGTCGTCGCACTGCACGACGAGCCGGCCCCGGCGGGCGCGGAGCCGCTGCTGCGGACCGTGATGCGCAACGGTCGAAGGGTCGGGCCACGCCCCTCGCTCGCCTCGGCCCGCACCCGCTTCGAGACGGACCTCAGGCAGGTGCCGGAGGCGGCACGCCGGATCGACGGACCGGAGGCACCGACGGCCTCTGTGTCGCCGCGTCTCGGGGCCCTGACGGACGAGGTGCGGCGGACCATCACGTCCGCGACTGCGCGTGTCCCGGCACGCGGCACCGCAGGCCCGCCGATCTGACGGCGGCCGTCTCGGTGAGCGTCCACCGGTGAGGATCTCGGCCCATGAACATCTTGGTCGCCGTGTCGAGTGCCCTCCTGTCCGCCGTATGTTTCGGCATCGGGTCCGTAATGCAGCACGAGGCGGCGCGACGGGCGGCGATGTGGAAGTCGCTGCGCCTTCAGCTCCTGTTCGACCTGGCTCGACGGCCCGGTTGGCTGGCGGGAATCGGGCTCTCCGTCTGTTCCTTCGCCTTCCTGGGACTCGCGCTCGCCCACGGCCCCCTGGCCCTGGTCCTGCCGCTCGCGGCAACCGATCTCCTGTTCGCGCTGCCGTTCCTGGCCTCCCGTCAGCGGGAGCCGCTCACTGGTTCGGAGAAGACCGGGATCATCTGCACTGCCGGGGGCGTGGCGGTGTTCCTGACCGTGCTTCCGCTCGCACCCCGGACATCGCTTCCTGCGGTCCACGACTGGGTGCCCGCACTCGCGGTGGTGGTCGGTGTCGTGGCGCTCCTGGTGCCTGTGGGAGTGAGCAGCCCGCCGCGCCTGCGTACGGCCGTTTACGCGGTCTGTGCGGCGGTGACGCTGGCACTGTTCGACAGCCTGACCAAGAGCACGGCCGGCCGGTTCCGTACGGAAAGCCTCGAGGCGCTTCTCCATTGGGAACCGTATGCGCTGATCGCCGTGGGCGTGACGGGCCTGGTGCTGTCACAGAGCGCGTTCCAGTCCGGATCTCTGGCCGTCAGCCTGCCCGTCATCGACACCCTGGAGCCGATCGGGGCCGTGGCGATCGGACTCGCTGTCTTCGACGAACAACTCGCCGTCACCGGCTGGACGTTGACGGTGCAGATGCTGGGCGCGGCGACGGCTGTCACGGGCATCGTGCTCCTGGGCCGGTCCCCGCTGGCCACGGCATGACACGACGCCCTTCATTCGTGGGTTCCGCTGCCGTACGGCGCGTAGAGGTCGAGCAGGCGGGTTCGGGTGGCCTGGAGGCGGTGGGCGAGCACCTGCGCGACCCACCGGGTGACCTCCTCCGCCAGCACTGCGTCGTCCCGGCACAGGCCCCGGACCCGTTCCGCGTCGAATTCCCAGGCATGGACCGGACTTGCCGCACTCGCGCCCAGATGCCAGACGTGGGGCCGCAGCAACCAGGACCAGCCGACGAGATCGTCGACGCCGAGCGTCTCGATCACGACCGGTCGGCGCCCGGGTATGCGCATGTCGAGGGCTACGGTGCCGGACCTGACGACCCAGAAGCGGTCAGCTCTGCCCCCTTCGTTGAACAGGCGTGTGCTGTGCGGGATCTTCACCTCCCGCGCGGCGGCCATCAGCGTGGTCCGGTGGTCCGGAGAGAGGATCTGGGACATGCGCGGGGCCGGGGCGGTGATCATGACGTCCTCCTCACGGCGGGCTGTCCTCGCCACTGGAATCCTCGGTCTGGTTTCAGCCTCGCCTCTTGCCGCGCGTACCCGCATGGGCCGAGTGGGCCCGTCGGCTCTTCCGGTGGTCCCGCCAGGGCGTCCGACCGGTACTCGTCAGGTCGCCGGAGGGCGGTCGCCGCCGGAGGGCTCGCGGTGCGCCGGGACCTTCGGGCCCCGCTTTGCCCCCGGCGGCCCTCAGCTCCTGACATAGCCGGGTGCGACGGTAGGAACAGCCCTCGGAAAAGGCCTGGAGGGATCATGCAGAAGACCGAATCCGGCAAGGGTCTCGGCCGCCTCGTCGTCGGCGTGGACGGATCCGACAGCACGCGTGCGGCTGTGCTGTGGGCGGCCCGTGAGGCGGCCCGACGGACCACCGGCCTCTACCTCGTACACGCCACTGATACGGCAGCCGCGTCCTTTTTCGCTTCCCGGAACGACCTGTTGCAGCGTCGCCGAAACGGCAGGGAAGCGCTCGACGCGGCGGCTGATCTCGCCGGACGTCACCCGGGCCTGGCCGTCGTCAAGAACCTCGACGACGACGCACCCGCAGACAGCCTGCGCAGAGCGGCAGCACAGAGCGGCACCATCGTGATCGGGCACCGGGCAGACGGGTTTCCGCACCACGTACTCGGATCCGTGGCCCGCGAGGTTCTGCAGACGGCGACGACCCCGGTGGTCGTGGTCCGAGAAGCCGCGGAGCCCGAGCCCGGGTCCGAGTCCGAGTCCGAGTCCGGGACGGGGACCGGCGAGCCCCGGCCCGTACTCGCGGCCGTCCGCGACGACAGCGACCTCGGCTGCGCCCTGACGGCTGCTTGCGAAGCACGAGCACACCAGGTCCCCCTGCGGCTCCTGCACGTCCGTCGGGCGGACTCCGCACGGCCGCCTGCCCGTCTCGTCGACCGCGTCCGTGAGGAGTTCCCCGAGGTGACGGTGGAGACGGAGGAAGAGACGAGCCGCAGTGTGCCCGGAGCGCTCGTCGAGGCGTCCCGGCACGCCGACCTCCTCGTCGTCGGTGGCCGCAGGCCCGCAGGTCACCTGGGTCCGCTGCTCGGGCGGACCGCGCTGAAGCTCCTCCAACACGCCCACTGCCCGGTCGAGTTCCTGCCCCGCCACGGGCACGGACACGGCACCACCTGACGGCCATGCCGACGGCAGCCGCCGACCGGACGCCCGCCACCGCCGCGCTCGAGGAAGGCCTCAGCGAGGCCGAAGCCGCACGCCGCCTGGCCGACGAGGGACCCAACGAGGTGGCGGCTGCACCGCCGGTGCCGCTGCACCGCCGCATCCGGGCACAGCTCCTCGACCCGCTCATCCTGGTCCTGCTCGCAGCGGTCGTCCTGACACTGGCGATCCGCGACCACACCGACGCTCTGGTCATCGGCCTCGTCGTCCTCGTGAACACCACGGTCGGCGTCGTCCAGGAGATCCGGGCCGACAACGCCATCCGCGCCCTGTCCGCGCTGAGTGCCCCGCACGCGCGCGTACGACGCGACGGCGCCGTCCGTGACGTGCCGTCCGCGTCCGTCGTCCCCGGAGACGTCCTCCTCCTGGGGGAGGGCGACATCGTCGCCGCCGATGCCGAACTCGCCGACGCATCCGCCCTGTTGCTCGACGAGTCCATGCTCACCGGGGAGTCGGTGCCCGTCGACAAGGACGCCGGGAGCACGGTGAGCGCGGGCACCGTCGTCGTACGCGGCCGTGGCGTGGCCGTCGTGACAGCCACCGGGTCGGCCGGCGCCCTCGGCCGCATCGCGGCCCTGCTCGACGACCGCCGCGAGCCCACTCCGCTGCAACGTCGCCTCGCCGCCCTCGGCCGGGTCCTCGCCGCCGTGACCCTGGTGCTGTGCGCCCTGGTCCTCGTGCTGGGCACGGTCCGCGGCCTGCCCCTCGGCACCATGGCGGTGACCTCCATCAGCCTCGCCGTGGCCGCCGTCCCGGAATCGCTGCCCGCGGTCGTCACCCTCGCTCTGGCCCTCGGCGCGCGGCGCATGGTGGCCCGCCACGCACTCGTACGGCGCCTGCCCGCAGTCGAGACGCTCGGCTCGGTGTCCGTGCTGGCCACCGACAAGACCGGCACGTTGACGGAGGGCCGCATGGTCGTCCAGCACGTCTGGACACCCGAGCTGGAGGCCGAGTTCACGGGCGTGGGCTACGAACCCGAGGGCGACGTCCTCGTCGCCGGCAGACCGGCCACCGCCGACGAACTGCCGCCCGTGGCCGCATTGTTGACCGTGACGGCGCTGTGCAACGACGCCGCCCTGCGCCCGCCCGACCCCGAGGGCCCCACGGACCGCTGGGCCGCCCTGGGCGACCCGATGGAGGCAGCCCTGCTCGTGGCGGCCGCGAAAGCGGGCCGTGCGCCGGACCACCCTGCGTACCCCCGGATCGCGGAAGCGCCCTTCGACAGCCTCCGCAAGCGGATGTCCACTCTGCACCGCACTCCAGAAGGCCGCGTCCTCGTCTGCCTCAAGGGGGCGCCCGAGGCGGTGCTCGACCCGGCCGTCCTCCGGGACCGTCCCGACACCCTCGCACGCGCCCACGAACACGCCGCGGACTGGGCGGCGCGAGGCCACCGCGTACTCGCGGTCGCGTCCGGCACGCGGGACACCCCGCCCGACGAGGCGGCCGACGCGGAGCACGGCCTCGACCTGCTGGGACTCGTCGCGCTGAGCGACCCTCCGAAACCGCACGCGGCGGCCACCCTCGCCTCCTGCCGCGCGGCCGGCATTACCCCCGTACTCATCACCGGGGACCATCCCGCCACGGCAGAGGCGATCGCCTCCCGCGTCGGAGTCCTCACCGACGACGACACCGGGACGGACCGCCGTGTCGTCACCGGCGGGGACGTGGCGGCGGGGACGGTCTCCGACCTCACGGCGGTCAGAGTCTTCGCCCGGACAGACCCGGGGCAGAAGCTCGACATCGTCGAGGCCTGGCGCGCCAGGGGAGCGGTCACCGCCATGACCGGCGACGGAGTCAACGACGGCCCCGCCCTGCACCGCGCGGACATCGGCGTGGCCATGGGTGCGCGCGGCACCGAGGTTGCCCGCCAGGCCGCCGACCTCGTCCTCACGGACGACGAGCTCTCCACCGTCGTGGCCGCCGTCGAGGAGGGCCGACGGGTGTACGACAACATCCGGCGCTTCCTCGTGTACGGAATGGCGGGCGGCGCCGCCGAGATCCTCATCATGCTGCTCGGACCGCTGCTCGGCCTGACGCTGCCGCTGCGCGCGGGCCAGATCCTCTGGATCAATCTCCTCACCCACGGGCTCACCGGCGTGGCGATGGGCGCGGAACCCGCATCCCCCGGTGCGATGCGACGGCCGCCCCGGCCCCCGGAGCAGCACATCCTCGGCAGCGGCGCATGGCAGCGGCTGCTCGTCCTGGCCGCCGTCGTCACGGCCGCTTCCCTCGGGGCCGGGCTGGCCGCCGAAGCGTTCGGCCTCGCCTGGCAGAGCGTGCTGTTCGCGGCTCTGCTCGCCGCCCAGCTCGGTGTCGTCCTCGGCCTGCGCGCTCGGCTCTTCACCCGAGCCAACCTCTTCCTGCCCCTTTCCGCCCTCGCCTCGGCCCTGCTCGGGGCGGCGGCGCTCACGCTGCCCTTCCTCCGCTCGGTCCTCCAGACCGAACCCCTCGGGTGGGCGGAAGCCGGCCTGGCCCTGGCCTGCGCCGCCGTGGCCTTCGGCGCAGCCCGGATCGTCCGCACGGCCTTCCACACATCCGGCCGACGGGAACGCGCTGCGCTTCGGGACTGACGGAACGGATTCTGCTCGGCTCACGTGTCGTGCTCGCGCGCGTGTGCGGCGATGACGGCGGCCTGTACGCGGCGTTCCACGCCCAGCTTGCCGAGGAGCCGTGAGATGTGGTTCTTGACGGTCTTCTCGGAGAGGTAGAGGCGTTCGGCGATCTGGCGGTTGGTGAGCCCCTCGCCGATCAGTTCCAGTACGTTGCGTTCGCGCTCGGAGAGCCCCGCGAGCCGCTCGTCCTCCGGCGGCGCGGCCGGTTCGGGCCCGCGCAGGGAGTGCATGAGGCGTGCGGTCGTCGCCGGGTCCAGCATCGACTGGCCCGTGCCCACGGTCCGTACGGCCGAGACCAGGTCGGAGCCCTTGATCTGTTTCAGGACGTACCCGGCGGCCCCCGCCATGATCGCGTCGAGGAGGGCGTCCTCGTCGTCGAACGAGGTCAGCATGAGGCAGGCGAGGTCGGGCATCCATGAGCGCAGTTCCCGGCACACGGTGATGCCGTCGCCGTCGGGGAGGCGTACGTCGAGCACCGCCACGTCGGGCCGCAGCGCGCGCCCTCTGGCCAGAGCCTGGTCGGCCGTGCCCGCCTCGCCGACCACTTCCATGTCGGGCTCGTCGTCGATGAGGTCGCGGATGCCGCGCCGGACCACCTCGTGGTCATCGACGAGGAAGACGCGGATGGGTGTGCCGGGTGTTGTCGGTTCGTTCATGACGGTCCCTGGGCGGTGGGTCGGGCTCGCGGGCCTCTACATGGATTGTCCGTCAGGTGGGCCCGGTCCGGCTCCCCGGCGCCCTCCACACCCGTTCACCGGTGGGATACGACGGCGACCGGCGCCGCGCAGTGGTGGACGACCGCGTGGGTGACGGGCCCGATGTGCGCGCCGAGGGTCGGACGGCGGCTGCGGCGCCCGACGACCACCAGCTCCGCCCCGGCGGCGGCCCGTACGAGCACGGGGGCGGCCGGGCCGACCGGCGCGAGCGCGACGACGGGCACCGACGGGTACTGCCGCTCCCAGTGCGCGAGTATCGCGGCGAGTCCGCGTTGGACGCCGGGTGCCAGGTCCTGCTCTGCGGCCACGAGGGCGGAGGCTTCGCGTACGACCGGTGGGAGGGTCCAGGCGTGCACGGCCCGCACCCGGCAGCCGAGCCGGGCGGCCTCGCCGAACGCGAACTCCAGGAGCGGATCGCAGAGTTGACGGATGTCCACCCCGACGACGATGTCTCCGGGACGGCCGT